>JBBQDT010000043.1:0-29394 GCA_038319955.1 Gemmatimonadales bacterium
CGCCGAGAAGGTGTTTCGCCCGCTCGCCATGCTGAACACGCAATTCAATCCGGACACATCCAGTGCGACCTCGCGCCGTCACATCGCCGCGACCGCAGTGGACACGTCGCGTGGCGGACTGCTCCAGGGCATCGTCCACGACGGCAATGCCTGGGCGCTCGGCGGCGTGTCGGGCCACGCCGGCCTGTTCTCGTCGGCACGCGATCTGGCGACCTTCTCGCAATTCCTCCTCGATGGCGGGACCTACGACGGAGTACGCCTTCTCGCGCCGTCCACGATCGCCCGATGGACCAACCGCCAGACGTTCCTCTCGAGTCGCGCGCTCGGTTGGGACACTCCGTCGGCAATGTCCAGTGCGGGCCGGTTCTTCGGCGCGCGCAGCTTCGGGCACACAGGCTTCACCGGCACGTCGATCTGGATCGATCCGGAGCGAGGGCTGTTCGTGGTGCTGCTGACGAACCGCGTGAACTCACACGGTGCGAGCAATCGGCACGTTCAACTGCGCCGCGACGTTGCCGATGCTGTGCAGTCCTCGATTCTCGATGCGCCGCTGATCGACTGGGAGCTGCGTCGCTAGCGTCGATTGTCCGCTGTCGGCTGCGATTTCCGCGGAAGATCAACTGCGTTTGCCGCTGGGCGGAGTGATCCCAGCTACGCCGTCGGCAGCACTGGCTCGCCCGTGCGCAGATATGCCGACTTCTGACGCTCCGCCATATCGCGCAATGCTGTAAACCTCGCCGACAGCGGCACGAACTGAATGACCGTCGGATGATCCGCCAACCGCTCGACGACATCCCACACTGTTGTGTCGCGCTCGGCCAGTTCGGACGCGCAGTCGGCCACCATCCACGCCGCAGCGTAAACGTCCATCAGCTCCAGCCGTTCCACTGCCGCATGGAAGCGTGCCTGTGCCAGCTCGTGATAATTGTCGCGCGCCGCAAGGCGAATGACGAGCGACTCGAGGAGTTCGCGGCCCTGGAACCACCAATCCTGGCGAGTGCCGAGCACTGTCTGGGCTGCCGCGAGCGCGCCACGCGCCGCGGCATCGTCGTCCTGGCGCATTGCCGCCCAGCCTTCGCCCGCATACGCACCGATCGTGATGTCGATAGCGCCGAGATGGTTCGCCAGCGTGATCGTTTCCCGATACAACGACGTTGCCGCTGCCGCATCGCCGCGCTCGCGGGCGAGGTTTGCCAGGTTGTACAGCGCAGCAAGGCGATTGCTGTTGTTGCGCAGTGTCGTGTACAGGCGCAGCGCGTCGGTAAGGGCATCGTGCGCCGACGCAAAGTCACCACCACGCAGCCCGATCACGCCCAGGTTCATCGACGAGCTGGCGGCCACGTCGAGCGCCTGGGCATCGCGCGCGATCGCCAGCGCAGAGCGGAACGCGTCGGCACCCGCCAGGTCGTCGCGTGTGCGCATGCGAGCGACACCGAGTGACAGGTAGGCGCGCGCTTCCATGGCGCGATCGCCGCGCTCGCGGGCGCGGGTGATCAACCGTAGCAGCAACTCCACCGCGTCTTCCGAGCGCGACGCCAGCAACGTGATCGCCAGGCGATGCATTGCCTCTCCGGCGAGCGCTTCGTCGCCACTCTCCTCCGCGATGGCAAGGGAGCCTTCCGCGATGTTGATGGCTTCGTCCATTTCACCGGCGCGTGCGAGCGTCTGCACCAGCAACGACCGCGTCTGCACGATGTGGGCGCGGTTCCCGACGCGATCGGCGACGCCGAGCAGCGCTCGGCATTCCGCTTCCGTGTCCTGTGCGCCCTGTCCGAGCCGGACGCGAGCCTGGAGCCGACGCAGCTCGATCGGGAGCGCGAGCGCGGGATCGGACGAGTAGCTCGCCATCGCGAGAATGGCATCGCACGAACGCTCCACGTCTGCCCATCGCCCGGAATGCTCGGCGGCGCGCGCGAGGTCGTCGTGCACGGCGGCGCGTCCTTCATCCGTGGTCGCGTGCGAGAGCGCGTGCTGGAGAAATTCCGATGCCTCGTCGAGCGCATAGAGCGCCATCGCACGCGACGCCGCGCGCCGGCACCACTGGTACGCCTGCTCGCTGTTGGAACTGTTCGCGTAGTGCGACGCGATCCGATCGACCGCATCGGGCGTGCGCGCCACGAGAATGCCCGCGATGCGCTCGTGCGTGAGCCGGCGACGCGCGGGGCTCACCGACTTGAGCACCGCATCCACCAGCAGTGCGTGCGCGAACTGGTAGGTGTCGTCGTCCTGATCGCGCGCGGGTTCCAGCACCGAGCTCGCGAGCGCGGCGTCCACCGCGTCGAGCACGATGTCCGCGCTCGCACCCGACGCTTCCGTGAGCAACGGAAGTGCAAACGTGCGACCGAGCGCTGCCGCGGTGACGAGCACGCGCAATGCGTCTGGTGGCAAACGCGAGAGTCGGCGACCGACGAGATCCGTCATGCCCGCGGGTAGCGCGAGCGCGGTGGGAATCGTCCACTCCCATGCCGAGCCCGTGTGGTGGAAGACATTCTCCTCCGCCATGGTGCGCATGAGCTGCACGAGCAGGAACGCGTTGCCTTCCGTGTGGCGCAGCACGAAGTCGAGCAGGTCCTCGCCGAGATCGGAGCGATGCAACACGCCCTGGAGCCACTCGCGCACTTCAGCCGTGGTGAGACGCTCGAGGCGCAGCTCGCGCACACGCTCGTCGCGCGAGAGCCGCTGGCGCCGCTCGCGCACCGCGCCGTACGCGGCCTCCTCACTCCGGATCGTCAACGCGAAGCAGATTCGCTCTGTCGTCAGCTGTGCCAGCACATACTCGAGGGCGTCCCAGCTGGCGATGTCGCCCCAGTGCATGTCCTCGAGCACGACGAGGAGCGGCCGAGCCTCGCTGGCGCCCCGCAGGTACGCGACCAGCTCGCCGAGCAGCTGATGTCCCTGCAAGGGATCGAGCGGGCCTTCGACGGACGGCCGCGTCGCGTTGCTGCGCAACGCAGGGACGAGACGCCCGAGCAGTGGCCATGCACGGGTGGGCGCGAGGCCGAGCGCGTGAATGCCCGCGAGCGCCTCGGACCACGGTCCGTACGGCGGTCGGCTTTCGCTCTCCATGGCGCGGCCGGTCACCATTACCGCGCCGCGCAGGCGCGATTCCGGCAGCAGCTGGCGCACGAGGGTCGACTTGCCGACTCCCGCCTCGCCGATGATCATGCGCGTCTGCGGTCCGCCGTGCACGCTCTGATCGAGTGCGAGCACCAACGAACGCAGCTCGTTCGCGCGGCCGACGAAGCGATTGAACACCAATTGCGGCGACGATTCATTCAACGCACCCGCGACCACCACCTTGTCTCGGCCGTCGCGCTTGGCGTCGAACAGTGCGCGGTCGGCCGCGGTGAACAACGCCTCGAACGATTCGCCGTTCTCCGGTGCCGTCGCGACGCCGATGGAGAGGGTCACCGACATCGTGCGGTCCGGCTCCTCGCGCAACGGAATGGCGAGCGCCGCCGTGGTGCGGCGGATCTCCTCCGCCAGGGCGCCGGCGCCGGCGGCGTCGAGTCCTGGAAGGAGGACGACGAATTCATCACCCGCATAGCGGCCGACGTATTGTCCGGGCCGGAGCATGTCGCGCGCGACGCTCGTGACGAGGCGGAGCGCGTCATCGCCGGCGAGGTGGCCGAACGTGTCGTTGACGGCCTTGAACTGGTCCACATCGATGACCAGCAGCGACACCTGCGCGCCGGTCCGGCGCCGCTCCGCCAGCACCGCGGACGTGACGTTCACGAAGGCGCGGCGCACGAGTGCGCCGGTGAGGTCGTCCTCCTCGGAGACCAGAACGGTGTTGACGGCGCCCGAGCGGCGGAGCGGCGTGCCACGCTGTGCGGCCGATGGCGCGCTCACCGTTCCCCGACGGACGAGCTCCTCGAACAGCTGGAACAACTGCGGGTCGAACTGTCGACCCACTTCGCGCCGCATGATCTCGATGGCCTCGAGCTGCGAGAACGCGCGCTTGTAGCTCCGCTCCGTCGTCAGTGCGTCGTAGACGTCGGCGATGCAGAGGATGCGTGCCTGGAGTGGAATCTTCTCCGCGACCAGGCCATCGGGGTACCCGTTTCCATCCCACCGCTCGTGATGGCTGCGCACCATCGGTGCAACGTCCCACGGAAACTGCACGTCGGCGAGCATCTGTTCGCCAGCGGCAGGATGCTGGCGAATGAGTGCCCACTCCTCTTCGGTGAGCTTGCCCGGCTTGTTGAGCACTTCGGCCGGCACGATCAGCTTGCCGACGTCGTGCAGCAGCGCGCCGATGCGGAACCAGAAGAGCGACGTCTCGTCGAAGCCCGCCTTGGCGGCGAGTGCACCGGCGAGATCGGCGACGCGCTCGCAGTGACCCTGCGTGTGCACATCCTTCGATTCGATCGACTCACCCCATTTGCGCACGACGTCGAGGAAGTCGCCCTCGAGACGCGCCATGCGGCGTCCCACGTCGGCAAGCTCGTGACGCGACCGCAGCTGCGTGAAGCAGGCGTGGGCACGGTTGAGGGCCTGGAGCGTTTCGCGGTTGCGGCCCAGTCGGCCGTACAGTTCGGCCAGTTCGCGGTTCGTGTCACCTTCGAGCGCGAGGTCCTTCGCCGCCGTGGCAACGTCGCGCGCCGCGGTGAGGTGCATCTCGGCGCCGACCAGGTCGCCCGTCTCGCGGGCGATGATGCCGTACACTTTCGACGCTTCGCCATTGGCACGCACGTCGTCGAGGTGGCCGGCGAGCGCCATCGCGCGATCGCAGCGGCGCTTGGCCTCGTCGAAGTCGCGCTTCTCCAGCTGCAGCGACGCCGAATTGACCTCGAGCTGTACGCGGGTGGACAGACCGCCCAGCGCATTTGCGATGGTCAGCGCCTCGGAGAACGCCTCCTCGGCCGCGTCGTAACGCCCGAGCGCGACGTTGGCGAGGCCGAGGTTGTTCAACGCGATGACGATGTTGTCGAGCAGCGAGTACAGGCGTCCATGGGCGAGCGCATCCTGGAAGTAGCGCAGCGCCTCGCGGAAGTCTCCACGGATGCTCGCCATCGTGCCCAGGTTGGTCATCACGTCGACCTGGAGCCGCGGATCCGTGGAGCTCGTGCCGCGCTCCAGCGCTTCCTGGAAGAGCTGCTCCGCATGATCGAGGTCGCCCTGGCGCCAGCGGACCGCGGCGAGAACGTTCAGCGCGTGGCCGAGGGCGTTTCGTTCGTCGCCCAGTTCGGCGGTGGCGACCGCGGCGACGGCGCAGTCTTCCGCGGCGCCGAAGTCGGCGTCCACCTCATAGGTGCGGGCGATCCAGCGCAGGAGCATGGATGCCATCGAGGGCGACGGCGTGACCATCGTGCGCATCGCCTGCTCGTACAACACGCGCGCCTCCGCACGTCGCCCGAGCTTGTCGAGCGAGCGCGCTTCCTCGATGAGGGCATTCGTCGAGGCGAGTCGAGCGGGCGCATCCACCAGGCGGAGGTGTTGTGCGCGCGCACCTGCGGGGCTTTCGGACATCGGATCCCGGAGGGGGCCGTGAGCTTGCGATGAGCTACGAGACGTCGGCGGAACGGTTTACATGAAAGACGCAGTGACGAGAGCGAAGGCAACGTGTTCGGGCAATGGAAAGCGGCCGGCCCGCTTTCGCGGGCCGGTCGATGTGTCAGTCAGCCCGACGCGATGATGTAGCCGGAATTCGCGTCGTTCTGATGGATTTTCTTCGAATGGACCAGCAATGAAGCCAAGGGGCGGATCATTGAAGCAGTCTCCAGTGAGTGGCACGCGAAGCGCGCCACGGAACGATCGTTGACGAGGGAAACGCGGGAGAGCGACGTTTGACTAGTAGCCGCTCGGCGAGCCGTCTGCGTCGCGCTCGGCAACGACGTATCCACTGAAGTGCTTCACCCGGCGGAACAGGATGTTGTTGGTGTAGTCGATGTAGGTCTTGAGGTCACTGTCCGCTGCGGACTCGTCCACGCACCCGCCCTTGTCCGGGCAGTAGAGCATCAGCCAGTTCTTCGCATCGTCGCGCGAGACTTTCGGGGCGTACATGAAGAGCTGGACGGACTTGGTGGGGTTGAAGCGCATGGCCGGGAAGAACTGCACTTCCGGGTGCGCGCTCTGCGAGTGCTTGATGACCACCGTCAGTACGATTGGCAGCGTCTGGGGCGAGCACGAACGGTTCCAGTAGGCCGCGCCGTAGCCGCTCGTGAGCAGGTTGCAGACGGAGTAGGCGGGGATGTCCAGGCGGTTCGGGCCGAGTGCAAAGGATTGTGAGCGCGTGGGATCGAAGACGACGGAATAGGTGCCGTCGACGACTCCGATGAGCGCCTTCTGTGACGCGGTGGGAACGTGCATCGAGGAGGCCTCGACGGCGCGTGACGGAGCTGACGCGGCGGGAGACGTGACCTCGCCTGAGCACGCACCGAGAAACAGCGCGGCAATGAGGGTCAGACGTGAAGCGATTGGGCGGGCCTGCATCGGCATGCGCATTTGTACGTCCTTTTGAGCCGGAGCTAATTTTGTATGTTCGACGCTTGACTGGAGGGACACGGCGAGCAGCGTCGCCCGACCGGTCCTCTTCCTCCAGAGCTCACCGCGACAGGTATGTGCGTCGCGGCGGTATGGCCTCAAGCAATGCCAATACCACCGTTTGCGAACAGGAAAATGTCGTCAAAGTGGCCGAACATCTCTCGAGACCGAGGACCGTGCGGCCAACATGTCCGCGCCATTTGGCATTCATGACCGACCAGGCTCAGACACTCAATCGTGCACAATGCATCATAGTGACGCATTCTGCACTGTCGATCTGACGGCCGGCGCAACTTTTCGAGGAGTGTTTTGTATAGCTAGCGCTAGCGTAAATCAAAGCGCTGTAGCGATATCGCCCGATGTCAGCTGCGCGGGTGCGACAAATCGCCCCGCATGACTGCTCCGCGGACGGTGCGGTATTCTGTCACAGCCGCTCCCGCGCCAAGGAACCGCTCGGGCGTCCAGATTCTAGCCATGTACATCGATCCCCGGACAACGCGATTGATAATCGCGTTGCTTTGATTCAGCTTACCGCTCGCGTTTCGGCGTCATTCCGCACATCCGAATTTTCTCGTTGATCCAGGGTCGAATGCAAGGCAAAGACGATCGAGTCGACTCCTCGGCAGACTGGCAGACACCGGCATCGCGCACGTTCCAGGACGGCGATGGAACGCAGTGGCGTGTGTTTGAGCAGTCATTCGGGGACTATGACCGGCGCAGCGGGCTGTCGCTCATCTTCGCCAGCGAAGCAGCCGTTCGACGCGTGCGCGATTTCCCGTCCGACTGGATGCAGCTCAGCAATGAGGAGCTCCTCGCGCTGAGCTGGAAGAACTGAGCTAGTACCGCGGCACGGCCGCCTTTTCGGCGGCGGGGAGCGGGAGCGGCTGCGCGACCTGCTGTCCTTCGCCCACCGAACGGTTCTCGGACATGATGCGCGTGACGAACCGCTGTCCTTCGGACACGCGCTCCATCTCGATGGCGATGGAATCGATCGCCTGCTCCATGCGCTCCAGGCGCTGGGTGTGATCGATTGGCTGCACGACGGGCCGCACCGACCCGCGTTTCCAGAGGGCACGCGAGATCGACGCGGCGATGGGCGCCAACACGAAGATCGTGAAGATCGCCACGATGGGAACCAGGTTGTCCGCCATACGATTGCCGAACTTGGGACTCGGTGGGTTGAACGCAGGGCTGCTGATTGCACGCGTGGCCGCAGGAGACGCGAGCAGCTTTCCATTTTCGGCGATATCCGTCTCGAGCTGAGCGATTCGCGCATCCAGCACACCCAGACGGAGCTCCAGGCCTGCCTTGTCCGCACCCGTTGCCGTGCGCAACGCATCGCGGGTCTGTCGCCGGCGACTCGAGGCGGATGTGATCTGGCTGGAAAGCTCTTCCGCACGCGCGCGGAGGGCGCCGATGTCCTGCCGGGAGAGGACCTCCGGCGTCACGATGGTCACGCCCGGCACGGCTGGCGTGGCGGGAAGCCTGGGCTGAGGCGGAACAGGAAGTTCTTGCGACATACGCTCCATACGGTGAACGAGGCGAAGGGTTACAGCGTCCCTGCCCGGCACCCCATGGACGATCGTACGCCAGCGCGGTCAGATACGGGCGTTCACGGCGCGGGGAAGCTGAACGACAGGGTCCCGCCTCCGGGACTGGGGAAGATGCTCGCGCCAAGAATGAAATGATCGAGCTTGTTGTCCGGATGCGCATGGGAATAGCGCACGACTTTCAGCCCGCTGAACGTCCCGATCGCGGCACCGAGGACGACGTCGCTGGCCCAGTGATTGTTGTGGTACATGCGCGAGAGACCCACGAGCGTGGCCCCGCCGTACATCACCGGCGCCACGTACCAGACCGACTTGGGCCAGATGCGACGCGCCTCGCTCGTCACCGCCGACGCTGCCGCGAACGCCGTGCTGGTGTGGCCCGACGGGAACGACTGGTAGTCGCTCGTGCCGTAGAGGATCCCTTTCGTGTTCGTGGCCCGCGTGCCGGTGCCGAAGCCACGCCCGAATGAGAAGTCGCGCGAATTGGTGTCGCCGCTGACATAGGGCCGAGCACGACCGAGGGTGCCCTTGAGGATGTTCGTGACGCCGGTGGCGATGATGACCGCCTCGGTCCCGTGCCACCCCAGGTCCGCCACGTCCTTGTGACCACTGATCTTCCCGATCGCATAGAGACCCCCGCCGATGATGAGGGAGCCGGGACTCGTGATCAGCTCGACGTTTCTCGCCGGATTGTCGAACAGCTTGTTGGCCTGGATGTCCTCGTCCTGTAGACTTTGGGCGATGTGCCTGTCGGCGGGGAGCATGGCGAACGTCAAGCCGACGAACACCGCGGCGAGCGCCGCGTCCCGAGAGGTGAACAACGTCCTGTGCGCCGCGGCGTGCGACGTGTCGCGAGGCGTCACCGTTCGGCCGTCGGTACCGGTGGTCACCTGCGCAGCGAGTGCAGGCGCCAGTGAGGTGACCATGGCAAGCGAGATTGCGATAGCGCGACCCATCCAGATTGCGAACACAGGCATTGGTTGTCTGCTCACGAGTACGTTTTCCATCGGACCGTCGTAGCGAATGCAGGAATCAGGCGAGCGCACTTCCTGCATTCACCGCGCGCATGTCGTTGCGCCACCTGTTCTTCTGAGACCGCCCCTCTCCCGATGATCAGCCACCTCGGTCGCCTCATCACCGAATACGGCTACCTGATCGTCGCCGTCTTCATCTTTTTCGAGGGGATGGCCATCCCCTTCCCCACGGATACGACGCTGGTCACCGCGGCGGCATTCGCCGCGCACGGACGGCTGTCGATGACACTCCTCTTCATCGTCTCCACCGTCGCATCCACTGCGGGAACGACCGTCGCGTTCATCGCCGGACGCCGCGGTGGTGACTTCTTCGACAAGCACTCCAAGCGCGTCAGCCCCGCGGTGCTCGCGCGCACCCGAAGCTTCTTCGACCGACATGGGACCACTGCCGTTCTCATCGGCCGGTTTGTTCCCTTCGCGAGGATGCTCATCTCGCCGCTGGCCGGCCTGTCATCGATGAGTCTCCTGCGGTTCACACTGTTCAACGCGATCGGGGCAGCCGTGTGGACGGCCGTGTTCCTTGGCGTCGGTTATTTCTTCGGTCAGCATCCGCCGGCCTTCGGTCACGGGCTCGTGCGTGGCACGCTCATCGTCGCAGTGGGGCTGGGCATCATCGTCACGGTCGCCGTCGCCGGCGAATGGCTCGTTGAGGAGAGCGACGCCGCATGGCGCGCCGAGGGCACGTTCTGGCATGGCGTATTGATGTTGGCGCCACTGCGGTGGCTGGCTGCGCGTTCGCCCTCGGCCCGTGCCTTTCTGTTTCGACGGTTCACGCCGAGTGACTACCTCGGCCTCAACCTGACACTCGGACTCGGGCTCAGCTTCGTGGCGCTGGTGATCTTCAGCGCCATCGCGAATTCGTTGCTGGCGCGGGACGCCCTCCCCCAGTTCGATCTTCAGCTCGCCGCTGCCCTCCGCGAGACGGCGACGCCGTCACGAGTGGAGTTCTGGAAGCTGGTCAGTGAGCTCGGGCGCCTGCCTGTGGTCACGTTGGTCGGCGCGCTGCTCGGCGGCGTGCTCAGTCGCCGGAGCAGGAGCTGGTTGCCATTGGTGGGTTTCGTCGCGTCCATGGGCGGGAGTGCGTTGATCGACGTCGTGGTGAAGCGCTTCTTCGAGCACCAGCACGCGCCTGCGGCAGGCTACATCGGCGCTGCGATGGGAACGCCGAGCGGTCAGGCGCTTGGATCGTTGGTGGGATACGGCATGATCGCGTACTTCCTCATCCTCATGGTGCGCGGCCATCGCCTGCACGTATTCATCGCACTGTCCGCGCTGACGCTCATCCTCATGATCTGCTTCGGGCGACTGTACCTCGGCGATCGCTATTTCAGCGACATCGTGAGCGGACTCGCGGCGGGGGCAGTGTGGCTGTCCGCCTGTCTCACCGGTCTCGAGGTCGCACGCCGGAAGGGGACGATTCGGGACCGGCGCGAGCCAGCGACGTAGAGCGACCGGGCTGCACGAACGCCGTCCGCGCTACAGCTTTGAGGCGTGTGAATCCGCCCTTAAACCTTGCCGACGATGCCTGAATCCGTTCGCCACTTTCGCTGGTCCGACATTCCCGAGGAACGCGTCACCGACGCCATCTCGCGCCGGCTCATCACGGGCGACGACATGATGCTCGCTCACGTGTACCTGAAGAAAGACGCGCTGGTGCCTCAGCATTCTCACCACAACGAGCAACTGACCTACATCCTCGAGGGCGCGCTGCACTTCTTCATCGGCGCCAATCGCGAGCGCGAGGTCATCGTGCGCGCCGGCGAAGTGCTGCACCTGCCATCAAACGTGCCCCATGAGGCGCGCGCGCTGGAGGACACGCTGGACGTGGACATCTTCAGCCCGCCGCGCCAGGACTGGCTGGATCACACCGACAACTACTTCCAGAAGAAATGAAGCTCGGCCTCGAGGGAAAGGTCGCACTCGTCGCCGCCGCGAGCCGAGGGCTCGGCCGCGCAGTGGCGGAAGAGTTGGCGCATGAGGGAGCGCATCTCGTGCTGTGCGCGCGAGGCAGCGAGGCGCTGCACGAGACGGCGGATTCGATTCGAGCGGCGACTGGTGTCACGGTCATCGAAGTGGTGGCGGACCTGTCGGAGCCCGATGGCGTTGCCCGTGTGACGCAGCGTGCGCTCGAACAGTTCGGGCGCGTGGACGTGCTCGTGACGAATGCTGGTGGTCCCCCCGCCGGCCCCTTCGAGGCGCATTCTGCCGAAGCTTGGGCGGCCGCCGTCCAACAGAATCTCCTGAGCGTCGTGGAGCTGACGCGGGCCGTGTTGCCGGGCATGAAGGAGCGCCGCTGGGGACGCATCATCAACATCACGTCCATCGCGGTGAAGCAGCCGGTGGACAATCTCATGCTTTCCAACTCGGTGCGCGCTGCGGTCACTGGCTTCGCGCGCACGCTGGCGAACGAGGTGGCGCCGTTCGGCATTACGGTCAACAACGTGATGCCGGGCTACACGCGGACACAGCGCGTCGAGGAGCTTGCAGAGAAGAACGCATCACTGCGCGGCACCACGCCCGCGGCCGAGCGTTCAGCGTGGGAGGGACAGATTCCGATGGGTCGGCTGGGCGAGCCCACGGAGTTCGCGGCGATGGTGGCATTTCTCGCCTCCGAGCGCGCGAGCTACACGACGGGCGCGTCGATCCCAGTGGATGGCGGCTGGATTCGCGGATTGCTGTAAACGGCCTGGCGGATGGATCCTTCAATTCTTACGGAACAGGCGCACTTACGCTCGCGGCTCGCACACTCGGCGTCGGCTTGAGGTGCCGGTCGTACCACTCCAGATAGCGCCCGAGCCGGTCGATACGATAGCTGGGAATCGTGATGCCGTGGAACTGGCTGGGATAGATGACGAGTTGCGTCTCGACGCCCAGCGTTCGCAATGCCTGATACATCTGCTCGCCGCCGATGATCGGGACGTTGAAGTCGCTTTGCCCGCCCATGAACAGTGTCGGCGTCGTGATCCGGTCCGCGTGAAAGAAGGGATATGACACCTTCATCCACGTTTCTGGCGACTTCCACGGTGTGCCGAGCTCCATGTTGTACTGCGTCACGTACTGGTCCGTGCCGTACATCGAGAGCTGGTTCGCACTGCCCGCGCCACTCACCGCGGCCTTGAAACGATTTGTCGTCGCGATGGTGTAGTCGGTGAGGATGCCGCCGTAGCTCCAGCCGCCAATCCCGAGCCGGTCCGCGTCGGCCACTCCGGAGCGCACGGCCTCATCGACTGCGCCGATCAGGTCCACGACTTCCTTGTTGCCCCAGTCGGCGAAGATCGCCTTCTGGTACGCCGATCCGCGGCCATTGGAGCCGCGGTAGTTGACGCCGAGCACCGCATAGCCGTTCGCCGCGAAGAACTGCCGGTCGAAGTCGAAGCGATAGGAGTCCTGGCCGTTCGGACCGCCGTGGATGTAGAGGATCAACGGCAGCTTGCCCCCCGGTGCATTCGCCGGCTTGAACAGCAGTGAGTGGACTTCCGTGCCGTCCTTGCTCTTCGACGTGAAGCCTTCGACGCTCGACAGCTGGAGTTGCGCGAAGAGCGAATCGTTCTGGTGAGTGAGCCGGCGCAACGAGGACGCAGCCGCACCGTCGAGCGCGAACACTTCCGGCGCGCGGTCGGGTGTGGACATCAGCACGACGGTCCTGCCGTCGGCGAGCGCGCTGAATCCGCTCACGCTCCGGGGGCCATCGAGAATACGCTCGACCGTACCGTCACTCACCTTGATGCGCGCGAGGAGATCGGTGCGATCGTCGTTCACCAGCACGAGCACCGAACTGCCGTCTCCCGTGAACCGCAGCTGCGAGACGGGACGATCCAGCTTGTCACTCAGCACGCGCGCCGCACCACCATCGCTCGGCACCACGGCCAGCTTGCTCAGGTTGTATGCCTGGAACTTTGCCTCGTCGCCCCGCGTGAAGGCGATCCACTTCCCGTCCGGACTCCACGCCGGCCGACTGCCGTCGTTGCCATTCGTGATCTGCTTCGCGGTTGCGCCGCGGCGGGCGTCGATGACGAACACATGCGAGGCGCTTGGGCGGTCGGGCTCCGGCAGGGACTCGCGAAGAAACGCGATCCGCTGGCCGTCGGGGGACCAGCTTGGCGAGTCGTCGTCGAACCGTTCGCTCGTGAGCGAGTCCAGTTTCTTCGCGGCGACATCGAACAGCGCGAGGTGCGTGCGCTTGGTGCCGAGGTAGCCGGCGATGTCGCGCTTGAAGCTGTAGCGGTCGATGACGACAGGCTTCGGTATCTTCTTCTCAGCGGTGTCCTTCTTCGCGATCGAGTCGGTTTCTTCGTCGAGCACGAGAACGAGCCGCTTTGAATCCGGGGACCATGCGAACTCGGAGAGACCACCCTTGATCATGGTCAACCGCTGTGCTTCGCCCCCTCGGCGATCGAGCAGCCAGACCTGACCACCCTTTCCTTCCTGGCGTCCAGAGACGAACGCAAGGTATCGCCCATCCGGGCTCCAGCGGGGCGAGCCTTCGCTTTCCGGCGATGACGTGACGCGAATCGTCTGCGCGCCGTCCCAGCTCGTCATCCAGATGTCGGTATCGTTCTTGTCCTTGGCCGAGTCCACAGCGGTGACGCTGTAGGCCACCCAAGCGCCGTCTGGGGAGAGCTGCGGGTCGTTGACGCCACGCAGTTGGTAGATGTCGCTGGCGCGGAGCGGGCGCTTGGCCGACGATTGGGCCGGCGCGGCTGATGCGGCGACAGCGGTGGCGATGACACAGCAGAGCAGGGGGAGGTTCGGCTTCACCGCGTCTCCTTAGAAGGGAAGGTCGTCGTCGTCGAACGGGGGCGGCCCGTCCGGCGGCGGCGTGTCGTCGATGGGCGGTGCGGACATGGTCGAGCGCTCACCGGCGCGCGGAACCGGCGCCGGATAGGGGCTGGTCTGGCCAGCGCGCGGAGGCCAGATGACGCCCTCGCATCCGGGACCACCCTTCATTTTCGGCTTGTTCTTGCACTTGAAGTCCGGCGCCTTCGGATTGCGCTTGGAGAGGCGATCGTCCCACATCGCACCACCGCAGATGGGACACGAGGGCATGCCTGGGGCAGCCGGCTGCGGCTCACCGGGTGGTGTGTTCGGAGTCGCGGCGGCATTTGCGTCGCGCGGCGGCCAGATCACCCCATCACATTCGCGGTCCTTGCACTTGTAGTCGGGCGCGCGCGGGTTCCGCTTGCCTACGCGGTTGTCCCACATTGCGCCACCACACTTGGGGCAGTCGGGTACGGGAGAGGCTTCGTCGGGCGCGGGGGGCTGCTGCTCGGTCATCGTTGACGGCGTGGGCGGCGGATATGGTTCTGGTGCGCCCCAAAGTTAGCGCGGCCCCACAGGAGACGATACCGTCACGACGCGATCAAGTCGTCGCGGGCGAATCATCGAGGAGCTCGTACTTGAGCTGGATCGTCGCCATGCGTCCGACCATCTCGAGGAACAGATCGTCGGGCATGTCGGGGCAGACCGGGTGAATTCGGCGGCGCAGCTCGACGCTGATGTCCTCGAGCCGTTCATCGCGCGCCCGCTGCCGCATCTGCTGATCCGTCATGATGCCGTCACTCGATCAATGCGAAACGCTCGACCTGATGCGGTCCCACCCACCGCCCGGATGATATCCCGGGAAACAGGCTTCGGACAGCGGCAGGACTGCTGGCGCCGACCACCGGCGTCGCCTACCGTGTGGGTTGCCTGGATCACACTCGGGAGCGACCAGTGCCGGTGAACCATTCCGTCGACGTGAACCGCCCACTGGTGTACACGGTCTTCAACGGTGACGTCGGCGAGGCGGATTTTGTCGAGCATCTCCGCTCGCTGAGCGGAGACCCGCTGTATGACGCGTCCATGCCCGAGCTCGTCGACCTGCGAGACGTCACATCTGTGTCGGTTTCACCGGACATGATCGGCACGAGCGCACGCTGGCCGCTGCACTCGGTGTTCGCTCGGCGCGCCGTCGTTGCGCCGACGGATCTGCTTTTCGGGCTCTCGCGCATGTACCAGGCGTACCGTGGCGAAGTCGGCGACACACAGTTCAGGGTATTTCGAAGCCTGGCGCCTGCCCTGGAGTGGCTGGGTCTCACCGAAGCACCCGATCCGCCGGCACCCAAATCCTCATCCTGAGGGCGGTCGCGCGTGCCCGCGCGCGTTGCCGCCGCACGGGCACTCGGCGCCGACGCGAATCAGACCGCGTCGGACAGTGACGTGAAGTTGAAGTCTTTCACCTTGATCGTGGGAAACACGACGTTGCCGCCCGACTCCGTGCCCGCGACACGTTCGGCTCGGCCGATCATCTCGAGGTTGTTGAGCATGAAGAGCGGGCTTTCGTTGAAGCGAAGGTTCTTCACCGCCTTGGTGACCTTGCCATTTTCGATGAGAAAGGTGCCGTCGCGCGTGAGGCCGGTGTAGAGCACCGTGCGCGGATCCACCTGGCGCAGGTACCACAGGCGGGTGACGAGAATGCCGCGTGGCGTAGAGGCGATCATCTGCTCCGTGGTGGCATCGCCACCGATCATCTTCACCGCGCCCAGTCCGCCGTTGTTCGGGCGGGTGTTCTTCTTCTGCGCCCAGAATCGTGAGTAGGCGAGCTGCTTGAGCACGCCGTTTTCGATCCACAGTTCGCGGTTGAGCGGCAAGCCTTCGCCATTCCACGGTTGTCCGCGCAACTGCGGGTCGGCCGGATCGGAGAAGAGTGTCACCTTGGAGTCGACGATCTTCTCGCCGATCCTGGTGCCGCCGCCCGTCTTCGAGAATGCCGAGCGTCCCTCGTCGGCGCTGCGGGCGTCGAGCGAGAAGGCGAGGAGCTGCACGAGGTCGCCGACGGCCTGTGGCTCGAGGATCACCGTGTAACGGCCCGGCTCCACGGCCACCGGATTGCGTGACGCCCGCGCCTTCTGGATGGCACGGTCGCTCACCGCCTTGAAGTCGATCTGTGACCAGTCCGGATTGTCGGCGGCGGCCCA
This sequence comes from Gemmatimonadales bacterium, assembly GCA_038319955.1. Lineage (GTDB taxonomy): Bacteria > Gemmatimonadota > Gemmatimonadetes > Gemmatimonadales > Gemmatimonadaceae > AG11. The sequence continues at coordinate 16,027 of JBBQDT010000043.1, forward strand.
GCCCGAGCCCGTGCCATCGTTGGTGCGCACCGTGAGCTGGTAGTTCGCGCTCGTGGCGGGAAAGTAGGCGTACAAACCGGTGTTCGACGCAATCGCGTTGTAGCTGCTACCGGCGATGATGAAGCCCGCCGCGGCGAGGTCGCCCGCGGCCTTCGCTGCGTCGAGCGCCGTGTGTGCGGCTGCCGCGCGATCGGCCGGTGTCAGGTTCGCCGTCGAATCGAAGTAGGCCTTTACGTCGTTGTACTGTTGCGGTGGCAGGAGCGGCATGTTCTCCGGATCATCGGGCACGAGCCTGGCGATGGCTTCGCTCTGGCGCACTGCGCGCTCGATGCCCGCGTCGCTGAAGTCACCCGTGGTGACGACCGCATGCTTCGGCCCGTAGCCCGACTGCACGACGAGCTGCGAGTTGCTCACCCCGCCCGACGTGGAGATGCGATTCGCGGCGAAGCGGATGTTGCCGTTGTAGCCGCCGCCGAGCTGTGCGCCGATGGTGTCGGCCTTGGACAGCTTCACGACGCGCTCGAGAAATGCCTGCGCTTCGCTGCGCGACATCATGTCGTTCGGAGAGATGATGCTTCCCTTGCCGAACAGGCTTCTGGGGGCGCTCATGCCTTTCTCCCCGTGTTGATGACGTTGATGTTGCGGAAGCGGCTCGGCACGCAGCCATGGCTCACCGCGTTGACCTGGCCGGGCTGACCCTTTCCGTCGAAGAAGCTGGCGCCCATCTCGTAGCTCTTCTTGCCGCCGATCATGTCCATCGCGTTCCAGAAATCCGGAGTGCGCATCTGGTAGGCGACGTCCTTCAACTGGCCGACGATCTTGCCACCCTTGATCTCGTAGAAGAGCTGTCCGCCGAACTGCGCGTTGTAGCGCTGCTGGTCGATGGAGAAGCTTCCGTCGCCGATGATGGCGATCCCCTTGTCCGTCGCGGCGATGAGGTCTTCGTAGCTCTGTTCCTTGACGCCCGGCAGCAGCGAGACGTTGGGCATGCGCTGGAACTGGACGCTGCTCCAGTTGTCGCCATGGCAGCAACCGTGGCTGCGGACGGGACGCTTCTGGCTCTCGTACCACCAGTCGAGCATCGGCGCCTGTTCGCGCGTGGTCTGGTAGTCGTTCACCACGCCGTTCTTGATGATGAGGAAGCGATCCGGCTTCACCCCGTCGTCGTCCCATCCGATCGTCGAGCATCCGCCTTCCTGGTCGCGGTCGCCCTCGATATTCATGAACGACGGTCCGTACCTGAACTTGCCCAGCTTCTCGCGCGGCGGAGCGAGGAAACTCGTGCCTGCGTAGTTCGCCTCGTAGCCCATCGCGCGGTCGAGCTCCGTGGGATGCGCGATGCTCTCGTGAATGGTGAGCCACAGATGACTCGGATGCAGCACGAGGTCGTACCGTCCGACCTCCACCGGTTTCGCCGCGAGCTTTTCCGCGGCCTCCTCCCCCCACTTCTGCGCGTTCTCCACCGGCTTGGCGTCGGTGAGGTATTCGTAGCCGCGCGCCGCCGGCTGGATGACGTTGGTGCGCGTCTGGAAATCGGAGAAGTCCGGCTTCACGGCCGTGGCAGCGAAGGGAAGCCAGCTGCGGATGACGGTCTGCGTGGTGAAGGTGCCCTCCGTATTCGCGTAGTTCTTCTCTTCCTTCACGAAGAACATGTTGCTGTTGACGAACTTCACGCCGTTCACCTTCATCGCCTCGGTGTTGGCGCGAATCAGCAGATCGGCCTTTTCCTCGATGGGGACGGTGAATGGATCGATCCTGTGCGGCGTGACATACCGGCCGTCGGGAGTGGGCGTGGCCGCTGCGAGCCGCACGCGATCGGCTGCGGGCAGTGCATTCGCCTTGGCGATGGCGAGCGCCTCCCTGGTGGCGGCAACCACGCCGGCCTTCGTGAGGTCGCGCGAGGCCCCGAACCCCCAGGTGCCATTCACCAGCACGCGCACGCCGACGCCGAGGGTGTCGGTGTCCACGACGTTGACGATCTGCTTTTCGCGCGTGACGACGAAGTTGTTCCGGTAGCGGCCGATGCGCGCATCGGCGAAGGCGGCGCCACCCATCTTGGCGGCGTTGAGGGCTTCGACGAGCAACTCCTTGGTGGCCGGATCCATCGCCGGCAGCTCGGGCGCTGCATCCACGCGCTGCGCAAACGCCTCGGCACGTGTGAGCGCGGGTCCGGCGAGCGCGAGCGCACTGGCTGCGGCGCCGGTCTTCAGGAAATCACGCCTGTTGGTCATGGAGGGTGGGCAAGGGAAGCGACGACTTTCACCTGGATCGTACGTATGACAACGGCATGCCGGTGTTTCGTTTGCTGGCCGGCGCATCGGTGATGCGCTCGGACTTGTCATAAGCTCGCTTGCGGCGCATACGCTCGACAGGGCGCGCCGGTCGTGGGCAGCGGAACCGTTCCCCCATCTTCTGTATTCAACGACTGGCGGACCCGCGATTCCGGTGCCTGATTACGGGGCGGTCTTTTTGCAATTCGAGGCGTCTCGCCGAACCCTCGCCTCTGCCCGACAGCATGGATATCGTTGCACCGAGTTCGTCCGCCACGCCCCTGCCACTCGAAGCCAATTCGAGCGGAGAAGCGCCGATGCCGCAAGCGATGCCTGCTGGCGTTCCAGCGCCCGCTCCGTCTCGCACCGAGCCTCCACGCCGACGCAGCAGAACTCGCCGAACGGATGTGACTACGCCGATTGCCCTGACCTCAGCCGCACCCTCCGCTCCACTCGTGCGGCCTGACGGCTCACCCGCGCCCGTGGTCCATCTCGCAGCGGAGCTGTCACCGTATGCGCGAACGGGCGGACTCGGCGAAGCCGTTGCCAGCCTTGCGAAATATCAGGCCGCGTCCGGCATTCCAGTCACGGTGTTCATGCCGCTGTACTCCGTGGTACGCGAGCGTGTGGAGCTACAACCGGTCGGCCCCGCATTCTCCGTCACCGTCGGTCCGCGTACCGAGACAGCGCGCATTTATGAGCCGGTTGCGCCCTGGATTCCCGGCACGCCTCGGCCGCTGTTCGTCGAGAGCGACACGTACTTCGATCGGCCGGGTCTCTACGGCGACGCCGAGGGCGACTACCCCGACAACGCGCGACGCTACGCACTGTTCGCCCGCGCGGTGCTCGTGGCACTGCCACGCCTGCTGACGCAGCCCCCGAGCATCGTGCACGCACACGACTGGCAGACGGCACTCGCGAGCATCTACCTCAAGGCCGAGTTCATGGCGCATCCCTACTACGAGGGGATCCGCGCCGTGCTGTCGGTGCACAACGCCGGCTACCAGGGCCACTTCCCCGAGCAGACGATGGCCGACATCGGCCTGCCGGCGGCGCTGTACAATCATCGACAGCTCGAGTGGCACGGCCGCGTCAACCTGCTCAAGGGTGCACTGGTCTTCTCCGACCTCGCCATCACGGTGAGCCCTACGCACGCGCACGAGCTCCGCACCGAAAAGGGAGGCTTCGGGCTCGACGGTGTGTTTGTCTCGCTGCGTGACCGACTCGTGGGCATCGTGAACGGCATCGATCAGGATGTGTGGGACCCGGCCAGCGATCCGCTCATCCCACGCCGCTTCTCCTCGGACAACCTCGCCGGCAAGAAGCGCTGCCGCATCGCCCTCCAGCGGGCGACGGGACTCAGCCGCTGGCAGGCGCCGATCTTCGCGCTCACCGCTCGGCTCGTCTCGCAGAAGGGACTCGACCTCATCCTCGGCGATCCGGGCTATTTCGCATTTGACGCACAGTACGTCTTCCTCGGCCACGGCGAGGCGCACTACGAGGCGATGCTCACCGAGTTGGCCGAGCGTGCCCCGAGTCGCATCGCGGTGAAGCTGGATTTCACGGATGACTTCGAGCATCTGCTGCTGTCGGGCGCCGACATGTGCCTCATGCCGTCACTCTATGAGCCGTGCGGCCTGACGCAGATGCGCGCGCAGCGCTACGGAACCATTCCCGTCGCCCGGCGTACCGGTGGGCTGGCGGACACCATCGAGGATGGTGTCACTGGCTTCCTGTTCGACGACTACACGCCGGCGGATTTCATGCGCGCGGCGATGCGGGCCGTCGACCAGTATCGCGATGGTGACGCATGGGAAGAGATGATGCGCGAGGCAATGGCGCGCGACTTCGGGTGGGACCGCAGTGCAGCGAGGTACCTCAGCGTGTACCGGAGAGTGCTCGGGCTGCCGGCGGTTCGTTGATCCGTTGAACATCGCGTCTCGCTGGGCAGTGGTCGCCTTCGCTGCCGTTACATGCATCGTCATCGCCGGAAACTGCTCCGCTCAGAGTGCGAGCGACCCGTCGCCGCCACCGGTCGCGCGCGAATTCCGCGCCGTGTGGGTGGCCACGGTGGACAACATGGACTGGCCGTCGCGCGCCGGCCTGACCACCGCGCAGCAGCAGCGCGAGATGATCGAGATCCTCGACAAGCTCGTCGAGGTGCGCATGAATGCGATTATCCTTCAGGTGCGTCCCGCCGCCGACGCGCTCTACGACTCGAAGCTCGAGCCCTGGTCCGAGTACCTGACCGGAACGATGGGCAAGGCGCCCGATCCCTACTACGATCCGCTGGCGTTCACGGTGGCGGAGGCGCACAAGCGTGGACTCGAGTTGCACGTGTGGATCAATCCCTATCGGGCCCGCTACTCGCGTCATCGGCCCGCATCGGCCAATCACATCAGTCGCACCAATCCCAGCCTGGTGCGGAATTACGGGCCGTACGTGTGGATGGATCCAGGCAGTCCGACAGTTCGTGAGCGCACACGGCGCGTGGTGCTCGATCTCGTGAAACGTTACGACATCGATGGCGTCCACATGGACGACTACTTCTATCCGTATCCGGAGACGGAACGAGTGAAGCGAAAGGTCAGGGAGATTCCGTTCCCCGACAATTCGACGTACGCGCGGTACCGGAAGGATGGCGGGAGTTTGTCGCGCGACGACTGGCGGCGACAGAACGTGAATCTGCTCGTGAAGGAGCTGTACGATGCCATTCACGAAGTGAAGCCACAGGTCCGTTTTGGTGTGAGCCCGTTCGGGATTTGGCGTCCCGGCTATCCGGCATCCGTGCGCGGGCTGGACCAGTATGCCGTCCTCTTCGCCGATGCGAAGAAGTGGTTCAACGAAGGCTGGTTGGACTACATGACGCCGCAGCTCTACTGGTCGGTGGACAAGCCGCAGCAGCGGTACGACCACCTGCTCGAGTGGTGGGTGCAGCAGAACTCGCACGGCCGACATCTCTGGCCCGGCAACTACACGAGCAAGGTCGGCTTCACGAATTCGGCCAAGTGGAGCACGGACGAGATCCTCGAGCAGATCCGCTTGACGCGCGCGCAGCCGGGTGCCACCGGCAACGTGCACTTCAGCATGGAGGTGTTCAAGAAGAATCCGGACCACCTGAACGAGCGACTCGTGCGTGAGGCCTATGCGATTCCCGCACTCGTGCCGGCATCCACGTGGCTTCCGGCGACTGCGATGACGATGCCGTCGGCATCCGCGCGCATCGACGTCAACTCGTCCGAGCGCGTGATCGATCTCGGGTTGGGGACGCTGTCGTCGAAGCTGCCGTGGCTCTGGGTGGTGCAGTCGCGCACCAGTGCCGGCTGGATGACGGCAATCGTACCGGGCACGCAGCGCGTGTTCGTGCTGGGCGCACCGGGAAGCACGCCGCCGCTCGACGTTCGCGTGCGAGCGGTCGATCGCGTGGGAAACCTGAGTCCGGAAATTCGGCTTCCGGCAGTGCGGTAAGAGCAGGTCCCTCGGGACGACACGCCGATTCAGCTGACGCCGAGCGACGCCGTCGGTAGAAAGCGCGGTGCGACGCGCATCTTCGTCGCCTGCTCGAAAGCAAAGGCCAGCTTGAACAGCGTCGGCTCCGCCCACGCTCTGCCCATGAACGTGATGCCGAGCGGCAAGCCTCGTGTGTAGCCCATCGGTACCGTGATTGCCGGATAGCCCGCGACTGCACACGGCGACGTGCTGCTTCCGCCGCCGGATGGATCGCCGTTCACCAGGTCGATGAGCGCTGGTGGTCCCTGCGTCGGCGCGACGATCGCATCGACGTCATGCCTGGCGAACGTTGCATCGAGTCCCTGTGTGCGTGCGAGCAGGCGGCACGACGCCAGCGCCTTCTTGTAGGAGGACGACGCGAGGCTGCCCTTCTTCGTCGCCATCTCGAAGATCTCCTGGCCGAAGTACGGCATCTCTTCACTCGCGTGCGCCTTGTTGAAGGCGATGAGATCGTCGAGGTTGCGCGCGCGCGCGCCAGCGGGAAGCGCGGCCAGATAAGTGGCGAGGTCCGCCTTGAACTCGTACAGCAGCACTTCGTACTCCGCGTCGTCGAACTTGCCGGCGGTTGCGATGTCGGCCGGGTCCACGATCGTGGCGCCGCGCTCCTTCATGACGGCGAGTGCGGATTCGAGATGCGCGTCCACCGCGGTGTTGTAGCCAGTGTATTTCTTGCGCGCCACGCCTATGCGGGCGCCCTTCAGGCCGTTCGCATCGAGGTAGCGCGTATAGTCCAGGTTCACGCTGCTCCTGCCGCGCATTGCGAGATCGCGTGAATCGACACCGACGAGCGCGCCGAGCAGGATCGCGGCGTCCGTGACGGAGCGCGCCATCGGTCCGGCGGTGTCCTGCGAATGCGCGATGGGGATGATGCCGCTGCGGCTCACGAGGCCAATGGTCGGCTTGAGCCCGACGAGTGAGCACGCTGCCGACGGCGACGTGATCGACCCGTCGGTCTCGGTGCCGACCGCCACGGCGCAGTAGCTCGACGCCGTAGCGCCTGCCGATCCCGAGCTCGACCCCGACGGTGTGCGATCCAGGGCGTAGGGATTCCGTCCCTGTCCACCGCGTCCGGACCATCCGCTCGACGAGTGAGTGGAGCGGAAGTTCGCCCATTCGCTCAGGTTGGTCTTGCCGAGGATCACCGCACCGGCTGCGCGAAGACGCTCGACGATGTGTGCGTCGCGCGACGGTCGCGAACCTTCGAGGGCGAGCGACCCCGCCGTTGTCGTCATGCGGTCGGCGGTATCGATGTTGTCCTTCACGAGCACGGGGATGCCGTGCATTGGACCACGCGTTCTGCCTGCTTTCCGCTCGGCGTCGAGCGCATCGGCGATTGCCAGTGCGTCGGGATTGGTCTCGATCACGTGACGCAGCGTCGGACCCTGGCGGTCGAGTGCGGCGATGCGCTCGAGGTACTGCTGTGTGATGCTGTGCGAGGTGAGATCTCCGCGCTGCATGCCGGCGGTCAATTCGGCGATCGTGCGCTCCTCGATCGCTGCAGCTGCGGACGCGCCGTCCGTGCGACCGCCAGCGAGGCGGGGAAGTGTGGCGCCGAGGGCCATGGCCGTGGACGCGCCCACGAAGGTACGGCGCGACAGGTCGCCCGCTCCTGATTTCATTGTCGTACTCCGTGCGGTGAGGGAAGTCGACCGGTCGGGCCGGCGTTCGATTCTAGCAGGCCGGGCCACCGGCCGATACGAGGTGCCGCGCGATTTGCTGGAATCGTTTATGCAAACGACGCGCAACGCCGCCCACCCCGGCGCCGTGCGAGTCCTGCGCGGCGACGTGATCTTCGTATTCCCTTGGTACCGGATTACGTGTCACGCTTCTCCTGGCTTGCGTGCATGTGCCTCGTCGGCGCATGCAGCACTGAACGGTCCATTGTGTCCAGCTATCCGGCGACGCCGGTCGCTGACCGCGCCATTCGCACAGCGATGGCGGACGGTGCGAGCTGGCCGTCGTACGGACGGGACTACACGAACCAGCGGTTCTCGTCGCTCACACAGGTCGACACGACCAATGTGAGTCGGCTCGCGCTCCAATGGGACTTCCGCAACGGCATCATGCGCGGGTACGAGACGAGCCCGATCGTGGTGGACGGAACCATGTACATCTCCACGCCGCGCAATCACGTCGTGGCACTCGACGCCGCCACAGGCGCGAAGAAGTGGGAGTACGTCCACCAGTATGCGACGACGATCGACTGCTGTGGGCCGATCAACCGTGGTGTGGCGGTCTACGGTGGGCGCGTCTTCATGGGCACCGTGGATGCGCGGCTGGTGGCACTCGATGCGGCGACTGGGCGCAAGCTCTGGGACGTGAAGGTCGGCGACAACGAGCTCGGCTACCATATCACGAATGCGCCTGTGGCGGTGGCGGGCCTGGTGATCACCGGCATCAGCTGTGGCGAGCAGGGCGGGCGCTGCTACGTGACCGCCTACGACGCCGCGGACGGACACCAGCGCTGGCGGTTCTATACCATCCCCTCGCCCGCGGAGGGCGGATGGTGGGGAAAGTGGAAGACCACCGATCCCTTCGGCACGCCGCTCGGTCGCGATATCGCGCGCGAGCAGGAGGACAGTGCGAAGCATGCGGACAGCTGGAAGAATGGCGGCGCACCGATGTGGCACGCGCCGGCGGTGGACACAGCCCTCAGGCTCGTGTACCTGAACGTGGGCAACGCGGCACCCGATGAAGACGGCTCGGTGCGGCCAGGCGACAACCTCTACAGCTGCTCGTTGGTGGCAGTCGATCTCGCGACCGGAAAGCTGCGTTGGTACTTCCAGTTCATGCCGCACGATCTCTGGGACTACGATGCCGCAGCGCCCATCGTGCTCGTCGACGTGCCGGACAGCACCGGCGCCATCGTGCCGGCGGCCGCGCAGCCCGGCAAGACGGGCTGGGTGTACGTGGTGGACCGGCGCACCGGCGCGCCAATTCGTCGCTCAGACGCCTTTGTGCCGCAGGAGCATTTTCTCGAGAAGCCGACACGCGCCGGCGTCATGATCTCGCCAGCGACACTCGGCGGCTCCGACTGGTCGCCGCCCGCATACAACCCCACGCTCGGCTACCTGTTCGTGAACGGCAACTATTTCCCGCAGCTCTACAAGCTGAAGCCGGAGGTACTCGAACGGCCCGCGCAGTACTGGGGCGGCGCGGTGCTCTCGCCCACGGGCAAGGACTACGGTCTCTACTCGGCGGTGGACCTGCGCACGGGCAAGATCGCGTGGCAGTATCGCACGACACGGGCAATGATCAGCGGCTCCGTCGCGACCGCGGGCGGGCTCACGTTCACTGGCCTGACCGACGGACATTTCGTCGCGTTCAATGCGCGCTCCGGTGCGCTGCTCTGGGACTACCGCACGAAGGCCGGCGTCAATGCGCCTCCGATCACGTACGCGATCAAGGGCCGGCAGTACGTAGCGGTGGCCGCGGGCGGCAACCTGCCGTTGAACAGCACGCGCGGCGACGACCTGCTCGTGTTCGCATTGGATTCCACGGCTGCCGCGCCGAAGGGCACACCATGACCTCCCGCCGCGGAATCACGCTTGCCGCGATCGTCGTGCTCTGCGGCGTCGGCCTGGCGCAGGGACAAGCGGGCCGCTCGCGTGGTGGCGTCGTGAAGGCAGACGCTCCGCCAACGACGAGTGGGTCGCGCACGAACGAAGAGCTGCAGCCCGCGCAATTGCCGCCCCTTCCCCCCGGAATGACGACGGACGTGCTCGCGGACGGCGACCGGATCTTCCACTCCACGGGAGGCTGCTTCGCCTGTCATGGTGCGGAGGGCGAAGGCCTGCCCGCGGCTGGCGCCGCGATCACCACGGGGCTCGCCTACGTGCCCACGGACGTGAAGGCAATCGCCACCCTCATCGCCCAGGGTCTGTCCGACGCGGATACGCGCTCGCCCATCGCAATGCCGCCGCGCGGTGCGAAAGGAAACCTCACGCCGGTGGAGATCGAACACGTCGCCTCGTACGTGTGGGCCATCAGCCAGACGCGCGGCGAACCATGGCCCGGCGGTCATGCCTCGCACTTCCATTTGATCCCGCCAGGCTCCACGAGCGGGACGGCATCTCCCGACCGCCCAGTGCCGAGGCACCAGTGAAGACGATGCATCGCACTGCGCTGGTACTCGTCTCCGCATTGCTCGCTGGCCTGACGGGGGGCTGCGGCGATCCGCAGGGCGCCGGCGCCATGCGCACGAGCTCGCGCGTCCGCGAATCCGAGAACGTCGTTGCCGCGCACAACGATCCCGACGCCGCCATGCTCACCGCCATGCGCGATACGGCGAGCTGGCCATCCTATGGACGCGACTATACCAACCAGCGCTTCTCACCACTCAGTCAGATCACCACCGCTTCGGTGAAGCAGCTGGCGCTCGCCTGGCACTACAAGACCGGCGTGGTGAAGGCGTTCGAGACGAGCCCCATCGTCGTCGACGGCACGATGTACATCACGACGGCGCTGAACCACGTCATCGCGCTCGACGCCGGCACCGGCGCGAAGAAGTGGGAATGGATCGCCGATCTCGGCACGACCATCATCTGCTGTGGGCCGGTGAACCGCGGCGTTTCCGTGTATGGCGGTCGTGTGTACGTCGGCACGCTCGACGCACGGCTCGTGGCGCTGGATGCGGCCAACGGGCGGCAACTCTGGCAGGTGCAGGTGGGCGACAACTCCCGCGGCTACAGCATCACCATGGCGCCGCTCGCCGTGCAGGGAATGATCATCACGGGCGTGTCGGGCGCGGAATACGGCATCCGCGGCTCCGTCACGGCGTACGACGCCGTGACCGGCCGGCAGGTCTGGCGCTGGTACACCATCCCGAGCCCCGAGGAGGGCGGCTGGTGGGGCAAGTGGAGTGCGACGGACCCCTTCGGCATGCCGCTGCATCGCGACATCGCGCGCGAGAAGGCCGACAGCGCCTCGTACCCGGATGCATGGAAGCATGGCGGCGGGTCTGTCTGGCAATCGCCCGCCGTCGACGTCGCGCGCAACCTGCTCGTGCTCACGGTGAACAACCCGTCGCCCGACGTGGACGGTGTCGTGCGGCCGGGCGACAACCTGTACACCGACTGCATCGTTGCCCTCGACCTCCGCACCGGCAAGCTCAAATGGTATTTCCAGCAGGTCCCCCACGACCGTTGGGACTATGACCCCATCTCCCCGCCGATCCTCGTGGACGTGCGCGACTCGAGCGGGCGAATCGTTCCTGCGGTGGCGGAAGCGGGAAAGACGGGATGGGTGTACGTGCTGAACCGCGAGACCGGCGCGCCGATCCGCCGCTCCGACCCGTTCGTGCCGATGCAGTCGATGTTCGCATCGCCTACGCGCGAGGGCGTGCTCATCGCGCCCGGCGGCAACGGTGGGTCGGAGTGGTCGCCAGCGGCGGTGAACCCCACGCTCAACTACATGTACGTGCTCGGCCTGAACGAGCCGGACATATACAAGCTCCGTCCCGAGATCCTGAAGAACGGCGCGAGCTGGCTCGCCGGTGTCTGGCTCAGCGCGCTCGGCGACAAGGCGTCGGGCACCTTTTCCGCCGTTGACCTCAACACTGGCCGCATCGCGTGGCAACAGAAGATGCAGCATCGTATGGTGGGCGGCGCACTCGCCACGGCGGGCGGCGTCGTCTTCGTGGGCAGCAAGGAGCGCGTCTTCTACGCCTTCGATGCGCAGCGTGGCGACACGCTCTGGCACTACCTCGCGCCCGCCGGTGTCAACGCACCGCCGGTGAGCTTCGCGGTGAATGGCCGGCAGTACATCGCCGTCGCTGCCGGCGGCGTGCTCCAGATCAATGCGCCGCGCGGTGACGAGCTGCTCGTCTTCGCGCTGCCCTCCGCGGCCGACACCGGCTTCGCGGTGCCGGCGAGCCGCGGTTCTGCGGCGGTCTCCATCCTGTCGCGCCGATGAGTCGCCGCGGCGGATGGTTCCGCGTCGGAGCGCTGGCCGCGCTCGCGTGCGCCTGCACGAGCCGCGAACGCGACTCGCACGAGGCTCCCAGCCAGGTCGAGCAGCGCAATCGTGCGCCCGTGCTCTTCCTGCCTTCCGACCTCGCGCAGCGGCCCGACACGGCGCTGCTGCGCAACGTGCGTCATGCCTTCGACACGGACGAAGAACTCCAGCCCGATACGCTGCCCACCCTGCCCGACGGCATGACGCTCGCCGACGTCCGCAACGGAGACGACCTGTTTCACGGCGCGGGCGGCTGCAGGAACTGCCACGGTGACGAAGCGACCGGGCTGGCCGGTCGCGGCTCCTCGCTCACCGCCGGCCTGCACCTCATTCCGAGTGGCGACCTGCGGGGAATCGATTCGATCATCGTGAACGGAATCCCTGACGCGGAGACGCGCTCCCCGATCGCGATGCCGCCGCGCGGACAGCACGGCAACCTCACCACGATCGAGACACACGCCCTCGCCGCCTACGTGTGGGCGATCGCCAATGCGCGCGGCGAGCCCTGGCCCGCCGGCCATCCGCAGCACGGTGTCCACGACGTCAACAGCTCAGCGCGGACGGCAATCCCATGATGACGGCGCCAATCGTTGCGCTCTTCCAGAGCCTCACGCGCCAGGCCAGTGGCGGCCGTCCCTCCACGCAGCACACGGCAGGTCCGGCGGCAGACGCCATCGCCCGCCTCGGCGTGGGGATGATCATTACCGCGGCCATCGTGTTCGCGGTGGTGATGATGCTGCTGGTCTGGCCCATCATCCGTGGTGGTAGGACAAGCGGGGACGCGCCGCGCGTCATCGACGAGCGACGCTGGGAGTTTCGCTGGATCGTGATTGGGGGCGCCGTCGTCCCCATGCTCATCCTCACCGGCGTCTTCGTCTTCTCGCTCGGCATCATGCGCGCCGATGGAGTGCCGTCGTCGCCCTACGAGGTCGAGGTGATCGGGCACCAGTGGTGGTGGGAGGTACGCTACCCCACCAACGGATTCGTCACGGCCAACGAGATCCACATTCCTGTCGGTCGGCCGGTGCGCATCCACCTCAGGAGCGACGACGTGATTCACAGCTTCTGGGTGCCGCAACTGCAGGGAAAGACCGACGCGATCACGGGCCAGGTAAACGAGACCTGGCTGCAGGCAAGCCGACCAGGCGTGTATCGCGGCGAGTGCGCCGAGTTCTGCGGGATGCAGCATGCCCACATGGCGTTTGTCGTGGTTGCGGACGCGCAGGGCGACTACGACGCGTGGGTCGCGAACCAGGCGCGCCCGGCAGCGGTGCCCACCGACTCGTCGGCGCTGGCGGGACAGAAGGTATTCCTCTCGCAGTCCTGTTCATTCTGCCACACGGTGCGCGGCACGCCGGCTGGCGCACGCGTCGGCCCCGACCTCACGCACTTCGCTTCGCGCCGCACGCTCGGCGCGGGCACGCTCGACAACTCGCGCGGCAACTTGGCTGCGTGGATCGAGAACCCTGACCGGCTCAAGCCCGGGACGAAAATGCCACCCGTTCCGCTCGACGGCGCCACCCTGCAGGCGCTCGTCGCCTACCTCGAAACCCTTCGCTAGAGGAGATCGCGTGTCCAGCACTGCCGAACGTCTCACCGCGATCTGGGAGCCTCCGCGCTCGGTGTATTCGTG
>JBBQDT010000044.1:0-29268 GCA_038319955.1 Gemmatimonadales bacterium
GTGCGATGTTTCGCACCTGCGACGTCAGGTTCGACGCCATGAAATTCACGTTGTCGGTGAGGTCCCTCCACACGCCGCCGGCACCCGGCACGCGTGCCTGACCGCCAAGGATGCCTTCCGATCCCACCTCGCGAGCGACGCGGGTCACCTCAGACGCAAATGCGTTGAGCTGCTCCACCATCGTGTTGACGGTGTTCTTGAGCTCGAGGATCTCGCCGCGCGCGTCGACGGTGATCTTCCGCGACAGGTCGCCAAGCGCCACCGCGGTGGTGACGTCGGCGATGTTGCGCACCTGCGACGTCAGGTTCGACGCCATGTAATTCACCGAGTCGGTGAGGTCCTTCCACGTGCCGGCCACGCCGGGCACGTTGGCCTGACCGCCCAGTCGCCCTTCGGTACCCACCTCGCGGGCCACGCGTGTCACCTCGTCGGCGAAGCTGCGGAGCTGGTCCACCATCGTGTTGATGATGGATTTCACCTCGAGGATCTCGCCCTTCGCTTCGGCAGTGATCTTTTTGGAGAGGTCGCCTTTCGCCACCGCGGTGGTGACGTCGGCGATGTTGCGAACCTGGTTGGTCAGGTTCGACGCCATGCCGTTCACCGAGTCGGTGAGGTCCTTCCACGTGCCGGCCACGCCGGGCACGTTCGCCTGACCGCCCAGGATGCCCTCGGTTCCTACCTCGCGGGCCACGCGGGTCACTTCCGCGGCGAATCCGTTGAGCTGGTCCACCATGGTATTCACGGTGTTCTTCAGCTCGAGGATCTCACCCTTGGCCTCGGCGGTGATCTTGCGCGACAGGTCGCCCTTCGCCACCGCCGTGGTGACGTCGGCGATGTTGCGCACCTGCGCCGTGAGGTTCGAGGCCATCGAGTTCACCGAGTCGGTGAGGTCGCGCCACGTACCCGAGACGCCCTCGACGTTCGCCTGACCGCCCAGTCGCCCTTCGGTACCCACCTCACGGGCCACGCGCGTCACTTCCGCGGCGAAGGCGTTGAGCTGGTCCACCATCGTGTTGATGATGGTCTTGAGCTCGAGAATCTCACCCTTCGCCTCAGCGGTGATCTTCTTCGACAAGTCGCCGCGCGCGACGGCCGTGGTCACGTCGGCGATGTTGCGCACCTGCGCCGTGAGGTTGCCGGCCATGAAGTTCACCGAGTCGGTGAGGTCCTTCCACGTGCCGGCCACACCGGGCACGTTCGCCTGACCACCCAGCATCCCCTCGGATCCCACCTCGCGCGCCACACGCGTCACTTCCGCCGCGAAGGAGTTGAGCTGGTCCACCATCGTATTCACGGTGTCCTTCAGCTCGAGCATCTCGCCCTTCGCTTCCACCGTGATCTTCTGCGACAGGTCACCGTTGGCCACCGCGGTGGTCACGAGCGCAATGTTTCGCACCTGACTCGTGAGATTGCCGGCCATGAAGTTCACCGAGTCGGTGAGGTCCTTCCACGTGCCGGCCACGCCGGAGACGTTGGCCTGACCACCGAGTATTCCCTCGGTCCCTACTTCGCGGGCGACTCGGGTCACTTCGGCCGCGAACGAGGAGAGCTGGTCCACCATCGTGTTGATGGTGTTCTTCAGTTCGAGCACCTCGCCCTTCGCTTCCACGGTGATCTTCTTGCCCAGGTCGCCGCGGGCGACGGCCGTGGTCACGTCGGCGATGTTGCGCACCTGGTTCGTCAGGTTGCTCGCCATCCCGTTCACCGAGTCCGTCAGATCCTTCCACGTGCCCGCCACGCCGGGCACGTTCGCCTGGCCGCCGAGCACGCCCTCCGTTCCCACTTCGCGCGCGACTCGGGTGACCTCGTCCGCGAAGGACGACAGCTGGTCCACCATCGTGTTGATGGTGTTCTTGAGTTCGAGAATTTCACCTTTGGCTTCGGCTGTGATCTTTTTCGAGAGGTCGCCCTTGGCGACCGCCGTCGTGACATCGGCGATGTTGCGCACCTGGTTGGTCAGGTTGCTCGCCATGCCGTTCACGCTGTCCGTCAGGTCGCGCCAGGTGCCGCTCACCCCCTGCACGTTTGCCTGTCCGCCGAGCCTGCCTTCCGTACCCACCTCGCGCGCCACACGAGTGACCTCGCTGGCGAAGGCGTTGAGCTGGTCCACCATTCGATTCACGGTGGATCCGATGCGGAAGAACTCGCCCTGCACCGACTTGCCGTCGATCTCCAACTCCACCTTCTGGCTCAGGTCGCCCTCGGCAACCGCCTTGATGACCCTGGCTACCTCACTGGTAGGCTGCACCAGATCGGTAATGAGCGAATTGAGCGCGTCCACAGAGCCCGCCCAGAGTCCGCCGGCGGGTCCGATCGTCGCACGGTCGCGCATCTTGCCCTCGCGACCCACGGACAACGCGACGCGGCTCAGCTCTTCGGCAAGACGGCCCTGCTTGGTGGCGACGCTGTTGAAGATGTCGGCGATCTCCGACATGAGCGCATCGCCGTCCGAGTCGAGGCGCACCGTGAAGTCGCCAGCGTCCAGGGAACGCAGGCCGGCGAGCAGTCGGCGCAACCGCCTATCACGGGTGGATCCGCCGCCGTCGCCGCCGTCGCCGCCTCTCTTGCCCCCTGACGCGCCGCCGCCGGCACGCACCAAGGCGGTATCGCCCTCTGCCAGTGCTGCTTCGGAAGCCGCGGCGTTGCGGCGAGGACGGCCGCGCTTGCCGCGTGCCGCGCTGGAAGACCGTCCATTTCCGCGCCCATCGGACGCGCTCTCGTGTTCAGGCAATTCGGGACTCTCGCCGACACTCACAAGTCAGCTCCTTTGAGGTAAGACAGGATGCGAAAGGCCACCGTGACGAGCGGTGGCTGACCTGATGCTGCGCGTCCGCGGCGGATTACCCGCTGACACGATCTGCTGCGCCGTGTGACTTTCAATAACTATGCCGACCTCGGCCGCCGGACGACTGCGAATCGCACATCGTGTTCGTCTGCAAGAAGCGCACGCTGCAATATCAATTGTTATTTATGCAACCGCGCGTCGTCGCCTACCACCATCGTTCCCCCGCGCAGGACCCGCACATACACCCGGCTCCAACCGGGTTCGCGCTCTCCGAGATCCGCGCGATGCGGCCGCCAAGGAAGGACCCAGCTATCGTCCGGCACGGGCTGGCAAACGTTGTGACTTCCACCTGCACTTCGCCGATGTCGAGCCGAGCCCCTGGGGTGAGCGCGCGCCATGAAAGTTCGCGTACCGTGACATTCTCTCCTGCCGAACCTGGCGCGATGGGATGCCCTTCCGACCTCAATGCATCGATCAGGTCCATCGAATACACGCAGAGGGCTCGATCGGGCCCGCCATGGTATTTCCGGTTGGTCTGCCAGTCGCCACCCATCCCGATTCGACGCACGGCCACGCGCTCCACCGGCAGCTTGGGCACCCCTCCACCCGACCGCTGAAGCCCCACCACCGTCCCAGAGCGAGACGGGTCGGCTTCACTCACGGTGGCACCGCACCGATCATCACGCGCACCGGAATACCGCCGTTGCTCGTCGTCGCCGCCACACGAAGTGGAATTTTCAGCTGTCGATCAAGCGCAGCATCAGGCGAGAGTAGCGCCACAGTCCAGCCAGGTGCTCGTTCTCTCAACACGTTTCCAAGCTGCGCCCACAGGTCGCGAACGCGGTCCGCCTCGCCAACCCGTACTCCGTACGGTGGATTCGTCACGACCCATCCTTTCTTCGACGCGGGAAACTCAGCCGACGACAGCGACCGCTCCGACCACCGTACATCGCCTGAAACCCCCGCACGCTTGGCATTCGTCGTCGCGGCGGTAATCGCGCCGGCGTCGCGATCGCTGCCGACCAGGATCGCGTCCGTGCCCGGCACCGAGCGCTCAGCCAGCTCCGCCCGCACTTCGTCCCCGAGCGAACGAGGCGTCGTCGGCCAGCGCTCCATCGCAAAGGTGCGGCTGGCGCCGGGAGCCATCCGACGTGCGCGCAGGGCAGCCTCGATGGGGATGGTGCCCGAACCACAGAGCGGATCGACGAGCGGCGACGCGTCATCCCAGCCCGATGCCGCGAGCATCGCTGCTGCGATCGTCTCGCGAAGCGGCGCCTTCGCCGTCGCTTGCCGATATCCTCGGCGGTGCAGGAGCGCGCCGGAGCTGTCGGCGCTCACGGTCAGCCGGTCGCGCATCACCCGAACCACCACGAGCGACGCGTCGTCCTCGATCACCTCATCGTCGGTCACGCTGCCGCCCTCGGCGCGGACGCCGGGAACCATGCGCATCACCGCGTCGGCAAAGCGCTGCGCGACGGCGTCCGAATGGTAGAGCCGCGACTTCTTGCAGGTGACGCGAAAGCGAACGGCGTCCCCGGATCGGAGTACTCGCGCCCACGGCACCTTGCGCGCATGTCGTTCCAACTCGGCAAATGAACGCGCCTCGAAGCTCGCGAGCCTCACGAGCACGCGAGACGCGATACGAAGGCCCACGTTCGCGAGGAGCGCGGAGTGCGAGTCACCGGTCCACGCCACACCGCCGTCCTCGAGCACGGCCGGAAGGCCGAGCGCGCGTGCTTCCGCGAGCGCGAAGGCCTCGAGGCCGGGGGTGACGATCGCGAAGCAGTCGAGGAGCGCGGCTGTTGAAGTCACCCTGCAACCCTAACCACCGGCGGATGGGGTGGATAGGCGGTGCGGTGCGGCCCCCCGTTCGCGATTTTCCCTGCGATCTGCGCTTATCATACGAACATGATCACCGTCCACGATCTCACGCGGAACTATGGCAACTTCACCGCCGTCGACCGCATCTCCTTCACCGTGGCGCCCGGCGAGGTGCTCGGGCTCGTCGGGCCGAATGGCGCGGGCAAGACGACCACGCTCCGATGCCTCAGTGGCATCATCGCCCCTTCGACCGGCCGCGTCGAGATCAGTGGCCACGACATCCAGAAGGATCCCGTTCCCGCAAAGCAGGCGCTCGCCTTCATTCCCGACGAGCCACACCTCTTCGATCACCTCACGGTGGAGGAGCACCTGCGCTTCATCGGCCGCGTGTACGGTGTGGCCGACGCCGAGCAGCGCATGGTGCCCCTGCTCGCCGAGTTGGAGATCGCCGACAAGCGGAAGGCGCTTTCCACCGAGTTGTCGCGCGGCATGAAGCAGAAGCTGGCCATCGCGTGCGGTCTGCTCCATGACCCTTCAGTCCTCATCCTCGACGAGCCACTCACCGGACTGGATCCCGGCGGCATGCGGCGCATGCGCGCCACCATCGCCAGTCGCGCGCGAGCGGGAGCGTCGGTCATCCTCAGCTCGCACCTCCTCACGCTCGTCGAGGAGCTGTGCACCAAGCTCTTCGTCATCCGCAGGGGCAGCTGCGTCGCGTACGGAACGCTCGAGGAGATCGTCGGCGCGCACCCCAGCTTGGCCGGCATGTCGCTCGAGGATGTCTTCATCGCCCTGACCGGCAGCGACGAACAGGTCTCGACCGCGTGATCGGTGCCTTTGCGTACCTGACGGTCACCTCGACTCGCAACAAGGTGGTCTTGCAGGCCAAGCGGCTGAAGAACCCACGCTACGCCATCGCGCTGCTGCTTGGGCTCGGCTACTTCTGGATGGTCTTCTTCAACTCCTCTGCGCGCGATAGCCGCAATGCGGGGCCGGCCATCGCGCCGGCGTTCGGCGCCATCGTACCGATCTTCCTGCTCCTCTACGTCGCGTACCTGTGGATCGTGGGCGCCGACAAGGCGGCGCTTGCCTTCAGCGAAGCGGAAGTCGCGCTGCTGTTCACCGCGCCTGTGTCGCGACGCGGACTGATCGTGTACAAGCTCGTCCGAGCGCAGCTCGCCATCCTGACCACGAGCGTGCTGTGGATGGTGCTCTTCCAGCGGAGCGGCGAATCCGGGCCTGAGCGCATCATCGCGTATTGGTTGTTCCTGTCCACCTTCTCACTTCATCGGCTGGGAGTGGCGCTCATACGCGCCTCGCACACCGAGCACGGGTCCACGGGATTCCGCCGCAGCATGCTCGCGACGATCCTGTTTCTTTCGGCGGCGGTGATCGTGGGCAAGGGCCTGTACGACGGTCGCGCGCTGTTCTCGGCCGCGTACGACATCGAGGACCTCGAGCACTCACTGACCGTGGTCTTCGGAAATCCGCCGCTGCGTTGGGTGCTGTATCCGTTCCGTGTGGCCATCGCGCCGACGTTCGCGGCGAATGGCGGCGAATGGCTTCGCACCATTCCGCCGGCGCTCGCGCTGCTGGTGCTGCACGCCTGGTGGGTGTTGCGCAGCGACTCCGCGTTCGAGGAGGCCGCGGCGGAGGCGTCCACTGCGCAGGCCAAGCGGATCGAAGCGCTACGGACGCGAGGAGTATCCGGCCTGGCCATCAACGCGAAGACCGCCCGACGCACCATTGGATTGAAGCCGACCGGCCCGCCGGCCGTCGCGATTTTCTGGAAGAACATGATGTGGCTCGTGCGTACCGGGCAGGTGCGCGGGCTCGTGGGACTACCCATTGTCGCACTCATCGCCGTGCTCGCTTTTGCCGGGCGCTCGGAGAAAGCGGAGACCGTGATATTGGTGATGTGCGCCACGGTGAGCATCGTGATCCTCCCCTTCGGTCCGCTGGCCATGCGGAACGACCTGCGCGGCGAGCTGCGTCGTCTTCCGATGCTCAAGACGCTGCCGGTCAAGGGACGCGATATCATCTTCGCCGAAGTGGCGAGCAGCGCGACACCGACCGCGATGATGCAGTTGCTGCTCGTTGCCATCGGGCTGCTCGCGATGTCGTTCGTCGCGTCGAGCCCACTCACGTCCGGCATCCGTCTCGGCGTGCTCCTCGCGGCGCCGCCGTTCCTGCTCGGCCTCAACTTCGCGAACTTCACCATCCACAACGGGCTCGCGCTGCTCTTTCCTGGCTGGGTGCGGCTCGGGGAACAGGGAGGCGCCGGCGTGGAGGCGATGGGGCAGATGATGCTCACGTCAGCCATCACGTTGTTCATGCTGGCGCTGCTGCTGATCGTACCAGCGCTGGCGGCCGCAGTCACCTATTTCTCGCTGCGACTGCCGCTTGCGGCGAGCATCGTTGCTGTGGGCATCGTCGCGGGTGTCGCGCTCACCATCGAGGGGTATTTGCTCGCCGGAGTGCTGGGCAGTTCGCTCGACCGGCTGGAGCCGCAACAAGTTGGCTCGTAGTCCAGGATGCACGACCCGGTGGTGAAATCGACCGCGACGTTCGCGCGCGAACTGCGGGCCCGCTTCATGCTTTTTCCACGACCATGCGTACAACTGTCTCGAAAGCGCAAGCGCTCGCCACGCTCCGCGAGCGGTTTGGTCATTCCAATTTTCGTCGTGGCCAGTGGGAGCCGATGCGTGCCGTGCTGGGCGGCCGCGATGCGCTCGTCGTCATGCCGACGGGGAGCGGAAAGTCGATCGTCTATCAGTTGCCTGCGCTGCTCCTGCCTGGCCTCACGGTGGTCGTGAGTCCGCTCATCGCGTTGATGAAGGACCAGCAGGACAAGCTGCACGCACACGGCGTGGAT
The DNA here is from genome assembly GCA_038319955.1 of Gemmatimonadales bacterium. Taxonomy (GTDB): domain Bacteria; phylum Gemmatimonadota; class Gemmatimonadetes; order Gemmatimonadales; family Gemmatimonadaceae; genus AG11. The sequence goes on from JBBQDT010000044.1 coordinate 7,482, forward strand.
GCACTCGCGATGCACTCGCATCTCTCCGCCGGCGAGACGCGAGAGACTGCGCGCCAGGTGCTCGAGGGTGAGGGCGAGATTCTCTATCTCACCCCGGAGCGGTTCAAGGACCGCGAGTTTTTCGACCGGCTACTGACGCGCAGGGTGAGCCTTTTCGTCGTTGATGAGGCGCATTGTGTGAGCCAGTGGGGTCATGACTTTCGTCCCGACTACCTGACGCTCGGCTCCGTGGTGGCGCGATTGGGAAAGCCGCCGGTGCTCGCGCTCACGGCAACGGCTACCGCCGAAGTGCGCGCGGACATCGCGCGTCAGCTCGGCATGACGGATCCGGACATCACCATCACCGGCTTTGCGCGGCCCAACCTGCGGTTCGAGGTGCGGCGCACCGTCAACGCATCGAGCAAGGATGCGGAAATCGAGCGCATCCTCACGGACGCCGCGGGCAGTGGCATCATCTATACGGCCACGGTGAAGGAAGCTGAGCGGCTGTACGAATCGCTCAGGGATCGGTTCTCCGTCGGCCTCTATCACGGCAAGATGTCGCCGGCGGATCGCACGGCGTCGCAGAACGCATTCATGGCCGGTGAGCTCCGCGCGATGATCGCGACGAATGCGTTCGGACTCGGCATCGACAAGCGCGACCTTCGCTTCGTGGTGCACTACCACTTTCCCGGCTCGGTGGAAGCGTACTACCAGGAAGCGGGGCGTGCAGGGCGCGACGGGGAGCCGGCGGTGTGCAGCATTCTCTACCGCGTCGAGGATTCACGCGTGCAGTCGTACTTCCTGGGTGGCAAGTATCCCGACGTGGAAGAGGCGGCCAAGGTGGCGCTGCTGCTGGAGCAGTATCCCCTGCTCGCGCGCGTGCAGTGGGAAGAGCTGGCCGAACGCTCGGGCGTCGCGCGGCGAAAGGCGCGCATCGTGCTCGTGTTGCTCAAGCGACACGGACTGGTTCGCGAGCATCGCGCCGGTGGATGGGAGCGACTCCAAAGTCGTCTCACCTCGGTGAACCTCAGCGAGGACCTCACTGATTACGAGGCGCGCCGCGAACAGGATCGTGCGAAGCTCCGAGCGATGGTGGGCTACTGCCAGAGCGCGCGGTGCCGCACGCGCTTTCTCCTCGAGTATTTTGGCGAGCCTGCGGACGATGGTTGGGTGTGCGGGAACTGCGACGCCTGTGATGCACAGGAAGGATTTGCGCGCCGCGCTCGGCGAGCGTCCACTGTGATGGCGTGATCACTCGCCGAGCGTTTCGTTGAGGAGCTTGGTGAGCGCGGTGTGATCGAGCGGCATGTCGATGACACGAAGGGAGAGCCGGTCAGCGAATTCCTTTCGGCCATCCACTGTGCGTTGCGAGCGAAAAAGCAGCACCTTGCCGCCGGTCATGAGCGCTGGGCCGACGAACTCATCGGTGCAACTGTCCTCGTGATCGCAATCGATGAGCACGAGCCTGGGCCGAACGCGCAGCAACGCAGCGCGTGCAGGCTCTCCCTGCCGTGAGAAATGCGGCACATGGCCGGCAAGTTCGACAGCGGCGCCAAGCAAAGCAGCGGCGAGCACATCGGAGGACAATACGAGTACGGCGTGTCGGCTCACGTCGTCAGGGGCTCAAAAAATATCAGGTGAGAGTGGGGGGGTTACGGCGTGTGCAGCAATACGGAGACCATTCGCGCTTTCCCGACGCGCGTACCCCACTTGACGCGCACGACCACGCGATAAACATTCGTCACGGCCAAGATGCCTGGCAGGACATCACTCCCGTGGGTTTCCCCAATTTCCGGCGTGGCGCATGATGATGGCGTACGACTCGAGCCAGACGCCGCCGAGTCCATTGGATGATGCAACGCTTGCGGATCTGCGCGCTGCACTCAGGCGCTATCTGCTCGACGATGCTGCCTCGCATGAATTGCGGGACGTCCTGTTCCGCATGGCGTCGGAGGCACGCGACAAGGCAATCCTGCCCGAGCACTTGCTCATCACACTCAAGGATGTGTGGAGCACTCTGCCCGAGGTGCGCACGACGACGGACACCGCGCAGCAGATTCGTGCGCTGCAGCGGGTGGTGACGATGTGCATCAAGGAGTACTACAGCGGCTGACGGTCTGGGACAGCCAGCGGCTCACGTGCTAGCTTGACCGGGCACATGCCCGCCCACCGTGTTCGTGCGTGGCTCGATACCGTCCCGATGCCGCGCCTCCGCCGACTCCTGCTCGCGCTCTATCTCGCCACTGCGGCCGCGGACGCCGCGGGCAAGGCGCTGGCTGCCGACCCCGCCATCAACCGTGTGCTCGTACAGCGCGCGCGCGGCGCATCGGCCGACCAGGTGCGCGAAGCCGCGCGGCCGTCCGGGAACTTCGAGATCTTCCGCACGGCGTCGCGACACCTCGTCGACGGCATCGACCTGTACGCGGAGTATCCGGGAGAGCACTCGGACCGCTTCAAGTACAGCCCGACGTTCGCGCTGCTGTTCGCACCCTTCGCCTTGTTGGTGTGGCCACTGGCGCTCTTTCTCTGGAGCGCACTCAATGCGCTGGTGTTGTTCGTCGCGGTGGAACGCGCCGTTCCGGGACGACGCGGTTTGATTGCGCTCCTCTGCCTGCATCTCGAGCTGTTGCGCGGCATGCAGAACGCGCAGAGCAATGCGGTCGTCGCCGGGCTGATCGTGCTCGGCTTCGTCGCCCTCGAGCGTGCGAACGCCTGGCGTGCCGCTGCGGCCGTGATGCTCGGCGTCAGCGTGAAGATCTTTCCGCTGGCCGCGCTGACGTTCGCCATTCCGCGACGGCTCGTGATGCGGAGTGGTACATGGGCGGTGGCGTTCGGTGTGACGCTGGCGGCGTTGCCGTTACTCGTCACGCCGCTGCCCACGCTCGTCCAGCAGTACGGCTGGTGGCGCGGCGTGGAGGCGACGGACGCGCAGCAGCGATGGTTCTCGGTGATGGAGCTCGTGCATCGCTGGACGGGTACGGCATTGCCCAACTGGCCGATCCAGCTCGCCGGAACACTGCTGCTCGTCGCACCGCTCGCCCTCAGGCAGAACCGGTGGAACGACGCGCGCTTTCGCTTTCTCTATCTCTGCTCGTTGCTCCTGTACGTCGTGCTCTTCAATCACCAGGCGGAGCGAGCGAGCTTCCTCATTGCCTTCGTCGGTGCAACGATGTGGTATGCCGCCTCACCGAGGGAGCAGTGGCGGTCGGCGCTCTACTGGATGGCGTTCGTCACCATTCCGCTCATGTCCACGCTGATCCCGGGTGCCGTGTTCCGCACGGAGACCGCAACACTGTATCGGTTGGCCCTGCCCTGCCTCGCGATCTGGATTGCGATCCAGCGGGAGCTCTGGAACAGCGACGCCGCGGTGACGTGATCGGCCGCTTTGCCTCCAAACCGGAGGTGAGAAGAGAATTCACGAACAGGCGTCAACCCGAAACGCTTGCGGTGAGATTGATCTGGACGTTGCCCTTGAGGGCGGACGATACGGGACACGCGTCCTTCGTGGCGGCGGCGATCTGCTGGAACTTCGCGTCGTCAATGCCGGGCACGGTCGCCTTCACGGTGAGGTCCATACGCGTGATCTTGAATCCGTCGCCGACCTTTTCGATGGTGCAGGCTGCGGTCGTGTCGATGCTGGTCGGTGGATGGCCGGCCTTTTCGAGGCCACCGCTGAGTGCCATGCTGAAACAGGCCGCTTCCGCCGCCGCGAGGAGCTCTTCCGGGTTCGAGCCCGCAGCGTCCTGAAAGCGGGAGCCGAAGTTGTAGGTGCCGGACAATCCGGTCTGTCCCTTGAAGGAGCCATTGCCCTTCTGAAGCCCGCCCTGCCACTGCGCAGTCGCTGTTCTCGTCGGCATTCTTCCTCTCTCGTCGGTGATGTCGGTGCTGCGCCAGCGCCACCGCGCGCTTGACGCGTCGTGACCAATAGGCTTTATCTCCTGCCATGACGGAACCGGCCGAGTCGCCGCTCCCGCCGTCCGTGGCGCGAGTGCTGCGCACGTTTCGCGCCCTCGGGCGTGAGGAAAAGATGCAGGCGCTACTTCACTATGCCAAACAGCTGGAGCCTCTGCCCGAGCGATTCCAGGCACTCGACCGGGCCGAGTTCACGGTGCCTGAATGCCAGACGCGCGTCGACCTGTTTCCCGAGATGCGCGACGGAAATCTCTTCTTCTACGTCGATCTGGACAGCCGGCAATCCCCCACCATCGCCGCGTTTCTCGCCATTCTCTTTTCGGCGGTCAACGGGCATCCTCCCGAGACGGCGCTTGCGATTCCCAATGATTTTGTGCGGCAGATGATGGAGGGGATCGGCCTCGCCGGCCGCGAGGTGGGATTGAACGCCATGCTCGCGCGCGTCAAGCGCCACGCGCAGCGCGCCCTCGCCTGACCCTAGAACCATGCCCCCGGCCCGCACCGTCCAGACGTACGCCAACCACCGGCGCTACTTCCCGCTGTACCACTATGTCGCGCTGCCGATCTTCCTTGCGAACGTGGTCGTCGCGGTATCGCACGCCATCCAGCGGCCGACCCCGTTCAACGCGTGGCTGGTCGTGCTGTCGCTCGGACTCGTGGCCGCGCGGCTCGCGAGCCGCGCCTCCACCCTCTACGTGCAGAACCGGCTCATCGCGCTCGAGATGCGGCTCCGGCTCGCAACCTCGCTCACACCCGAGCTGCGCAGCTGCATTCCGGAACTGCACCTTCGCCACCTCATCGGCCTGCGCTTCGCCGGCGACGCCGAGCTGCCCGAGCTCGTCGGGCGCTGCCTCACTGGCGAGCTCGCGACCACGGATGCCGTGAAGCGCGCCGTTCGCGATTGGCGGCCCGACTTCATTCGCGCCTGACATTTCTCGAACACCCGGATGCAACGAATCCTCAGCGCCTACGCGTGGGTGCTCACCATCCTCATCGTCCTCTTCGGTTTCATCTACGTCACCGTCGTCTGGATGTTCACGGCGCCCTTCGATCGCGGCCGCTACCACGCGGGACGCGCCTTCCGGCAGCTCGCGGTCGCGCAGGTCACGCTCAATCCCCTCTGGCACTTCGAGACCGAGGGCACGGCGCCGGACAATCCACGGCTGCCATACGTCGCCGTGTCGAATCACGAGTCGTACGCCGACATCTTCCTCATCTCCCATTTCCCGTGGGAGATGAAGTGGCTGTCGAAGGACACGATCTTCAAGATTCCCGTCATGGGCTGGATGATGCGCATGGCGGGCGACATCCCGATCCTGCGCGGCAAGAAGGAGAGCGTCGTGAGCGCCCTGGCCGGCTGTCGTGATCGGCTGGGCAAACGCACCAGCGTGATGATCTTTCCCGAAGGCACGCGGTCGAAGACGGAAGAGCTGCTGCCCTTCAAGGACGGCGCCTTCAAGTTGGCCATCGAGGCCGGTGTGCCGATTCTCCCCATCGCTGTGTCGGGGACTCGCCATTGCATGGCGGCGGGCACCTTCGCCTTCCGGCGCGCTCGCGCAAAGGCGCGTGTGCTCGCACCGATTTCCACGACAGGGATGACGAAGGCCGACGTGGCCAGCCTCCGTGACCACACGCGCGACGTCATCGATGCAGCATGCAAGCAACTGCAACGCGAGCTCGCCGAGGACGCACGGGCCGGGTGACGCCCGACACCCATGCCCCACGCGACGAGGTGGCGCTGGAGGAACGTCTCTCTCGGCCCGCACCATCGCTCGCCGCCACGCTCGCGCGCCTCGAGGGCGACATCGTCATCGTCGGCGCGGGTGGCAAGATGGGACCGTCCCTCGCGCGCATGGCCAAGCGCGCGGATCCGGCGCGCCGGATCATCGCTGTCTCTCGCTGGACCGATCACACCGCCGAAGCGACGCTGCAACGTTCCGACGTCGAGACAGTTCGCGTGGACCTGCTCGACGCGGCGTCGCGCGCCGCACTTCCCGACGCGCCGAATCTCGTTTTCATGGCGGGCCAGAAGTTCGGCACGCAGGGCAATCCGTCCATTACGTGGGCGATGAACGCCGGCGTACCGGCGCACGTCGCCGAGCGGTATGCCGGCGCGCGCACGGTGGTGTTCAGCACAGGCAACGTGTACGCCCTCACGACGCCGGAAAGCGGCGGCTCGCGCGAAGACGATGCCCTCGCGCCGATTGGCGAATACGCGTTCTCGTGCCTCGCGCGCGAGCGACTGTTCACCGACGCGGCGGCACGTTTGGGGACGCCCGTCGCCATCGTGCGACTCAACTATGCGCACGACCTCCGCTACGGCGTGCTCACGGATCTCGCCGTGCGCATCGTCAACGGAGAGCCCATCGACCTGCGCATGAGCTGCGTCAACGTCATCTGGCAGGGCGATGCGAATGCCCTCGCGCTCGCGGCGCTCACGCGTGCGAGCGCGCCCGAGCCGTATGTAGTGAACATCGCCGGCAGGGAGACGCCGTGCATCGAGGACCTCGCCATCGCACTTGGCACGCGACTCGGGAGGACGCCTGTCTTCACCGGACAGGTGGCCGCGGATTCGCTGCTCAGCAACTCGGCGCGCATGCGCGAGCTGCTCGACGATCCCCTGCTGCCTCTGGACACGCTGCTGGACTGGGTGGCCGAATGGGTGCAGCACGGCGGTCGGCTGCTCGGGAAGCCCACCAACTTCGAGCGGCGAGATGGCCAGTTCTGATCGCGCGACGGTGCACAGCCACCTGATTGCCGGCCAGGTGATTCCGGCGCACCCGCTGGCGCTTACCGCGAACCGAACGCTCGACGAGCGTCATCAGCGCGCTCTGACTCGCTACTATGTCGACGCCGGTGCGGGCGGCATCGCGGTGGGTGTGCACACGACGCAGTTCGCGATTCGCGATCGTCGCCATGGACTCTATCGTCCGGTGCTCGAGCTGGCCGCGGAGACAGTGCGGTCCACCCGCGCCGAACATCCCGAGCCGTTCGCGCTCGTCGCGGGTGTGATCGGCGACACGCGCGCCGCCGTTGCCGAAGCCGAGGTTGCGGCAGCGCTCGGATATGATGTGGCGCTGCTGGGGCTCGGCGCCCTGCCATCGGCGAGTGACGCCGAGCTCATCGCCCACTGTCGCGCCGTCGCGAGCGTAGTGCCGATCTTCGGGTTCTACCTGCAACCCGCGGTGGGGGGTCGCGTGCTGAGCTATGGGTTCTGGCGCACGTTCGCAGAGATCGAAAACGCGTGGGCGATCAAGATCGCGCCGTTCAACCGCTACCAGACGCTCGACGTGGTGCGCGCGGTGGCCGACGCTGGACGTGACGACCTCGCGCTCTATACAGGCAACGACGACAGCATCATCACCGACTTGCTCACACCGTTCCCCTCGGCCGCCGGCACGCGACGAATCGTCGGCGGGTTGCTCGGCCAGTGGGCCGTGTGGACGCGTGCTGCCGTTCAGTTGCTCGGTCGCACACACTCCGCACCGATCGACGCTGCGTGGCTGCGGGAGAGTGCCGCGCTCACCGACGCGAACGGCGCGATCTTCGACGCGGCGCATGCGTTCGCCGGTTGCATTCCCGGCATTCACGAAGTCCTGCGTCGTCAGGGATTGCTCGAGGGCACCTGGTGCCTCGATGCGGACGAAACACTGTCGCACGGCCAGCTCGAGGAGATTGATCGCGTGTCTGCCGCGTACCCGGAACTCAGTGACGACGCCTTCGTCGCGGAGAATATCGACCGGTGGCTGGCGTAGCTCAGGCCAGCAGCTCCTTCACCCAGGTCTCCTTGGCCCGCCGCTCGAAGCACGCGCGAAAGGTGCCGAGGTCGGTGAGCGTGAGATCGAAGACGACCGTGTCCTTGGTGATCACGCCGCTCCTTGCGAGTTCCGCCACGTCATCGCGCGAAGCTGACTGAACCGCGCCCTGGTCGCCGCGGAAGTAAACGCGGCCGCCACCCACGAGGTTGGCGCCTGCATCGCGCTCGAGCTGCTGGAGGACGCGGAAGAGACCGTCGATGGAGCAGCCCGATGCGCCCGCGGTGCTCTGGTCCACGGCCACGACGAGGAATCGTCCGTCACGCCACTCGCGGCCCACCGTGAGCGGAGCGCCGTGCGCCTTCCAGTCGTCCAGGTGCTTGTCCACGCCGGCGAGCAGCGCTTTGGTACCGTCTTCGGTCAACAGCTTGTCGCTGCCGAACACCCACACGCGCGAGGCGTCGGGCAGCGTCTCGAAAGGAATGACCGGCATGTGATCAGTCTCGGAACGGGAATCGCGAGCATCGCCACTCGCGTACAACGCCGCGCTCCTGCAAGATAGTCAGGAGTCGTTCCATCGACCTTCCACGCTGGACCCGGATATTTCCGTCACGAACCATCCCCCTCCCGAACCGGACGCATCGGGCGACGAGCGCTATCGTCCGCTGTTCGCGCTGTCACCGCAGCCCGCTTGGGTCTACGACCTGGAAACGCTGCGCTTTCTCGAGGTGAACGAGGCAGCGGTGCGGAGCTATGGCTGGACGAGGGAAGAGTTCCTGAGCATGTCCATTCGGGACATCCGGCCGCCGGCGTCGCAGCCTTCGCTCGACTCGATGCTCGTTGGGCTCGAGGCCAATCAACGATACAACACCACGTCGCTGCATCGCACCAAGGCCGGACGCCAGTTGAAGGTGGAGGTCAGCTCGTATCCGCTCGAGTTCGACGGTCACGCTGCGCGCATGGTGCTCGTCCATGACGTCACCGAGCGCGAAGGCGCCGTACGAGCACTGGCCGAGAGCGAGCAGAAATACCGCTCGGTCATCGAGCAGTTGCGCGACGTCTTCTTTCGCACTGATGCGGCCGGACTGTGGACCTTGCTCAACCCTGCGTGGACCACGCTCACCGGCAATGCGGTGGAGTCCAGCCTGGGCACGCACTACCTGTCGTACGTCCATCCATCCGACCGTGTCCTGCTGCTCGATGCGTTCAAGCCATTGTGGGATGGCGATGTTGAGAGCACGATTGCCGAAGTCAGGTACTTCCACCGCGACGGCGGCTATCGCTGGGTGGAGGTGAACACCAACTCGGTGCGTGACGGAGGCGACCAGCTTACCGGCACGATGGGCACGCTGCGCGACGTGACCGAGCGACGCGCCGCGAACGAAGAGCGGCAGCGTCTCGCCACCAACATCCGCCAGCTGCTCGACGCATCCGGCGAGGGCATCTACGGACTGGACGCGCGCGGGGTCATCACGTTCGTGAACCGCCGCGCTTACGAGATGCTTGGCTTCGAGCAGTCGGACCTGATCGGGCAGCCCATGCACGAACTCACGCACCACTCGCGCGAGGACGGCACGCCGTATCCGGTGGAAGAGAGTCCCATCTACCGTTCCGCCACGAAGGGCGTGCCCTGTGTGGTGGCCGATGAGGTGCTGTGGAAAAAGGATGGTACCGCGCTCGAGGTGGAGTACGCGGCGGCGCCCATCCGCGAGCACGGGCAACTCTCGGGCGCCGTGGTGAACGTGCGCGACATCACGCTGCGCAAACGTGCGAAGCTGGAGCTCATCGTCGCTCGCGACGCGGCCGAAGCGGCCAGCCGCGCCAAGAGCGACTTCCTGGCGCGCATGAGCCACGAGCTGCGCACGCCGCTCAACTCCATCATCGGCTTTGCCAACGTGCTGCGAAAGAACAGGCAGGGCGCGATGACCGATGAAGAGATCTCCTACGCTAACCGCATCGCGACGAACGGCCTGCATCTCCTCGGCCTCATCAACGACATCCTCGATCTCTCGAAGATCGAGGCTGGTCGCATGACGCTGGAACTGTCCACCGTGATGCTCGACACGCTGGTACGCGAGACGATCGCCGAGCTGGAGGGCCAAGTCAGCGACAAGCACGCGCTCCTTCGTGCCGAGGTCCCGGACGAGATGCGGTCGATGGAGACCGACGCGGCGCGCTTGAAGCAGGTGCTCATCAACCTCATCGGCAACTCACTCAAGTTCACAGAGGTGGGTGAGGTCGTCGTGAGTATCGAGGTGGATGAGAATGGGCGACCGAGCGTGTTGACAGTCCGCGATACCGGCATCGGGATTCCGCAGGATCGGCTCGACGCCATCTTCAACGTGTTCGAGTAGGCAGAATCGATGACGGCGCGGCGGTTCGGCGGCACCGGGCTGGGCCTCGCCATCTCGCGGTCGCTCTGCGACCTGATGGGTCACCAGCTCACGGTGTCCAGCACGCAGGGGCAGGGTACGACGATGGTCATCCGGCTCGGCGAACCACCACGGACGACACGCCGCAATACGCCACTCGGCATGGCTGCCATCGAGCCGCCCGCCGACGCACGTCGCTCGAGTGACGATGCCGCACCGCCGATCATCCTCGTCGTCGACGACGACCCGGACGCGCGTTTGCTCCTCGGCCAACTCCTCGAGGAGGCGGGTTGCCGGGTGGTGGACGCATCCACGGGAGTGGAGGCGTTGCGCATGGCGCGTGAGCTCCTTCCGGCGATGATCTTTCTGGAGCTGCGCCTTCCCAAGATCAGCGGCTTCGACGTGTTTCGCATCCTCCAGAGCGACGAGGTGCTGAAGCGCACTCCGGTGGTGATTGCGAGCATCGTGGGCAGCGAGTCACGACATGTGCTCATGGGTGCCGCCGCCGTGCTGGACAAGCCGCTCAGCAAGGAGCAGGTGAGCGACGTGCTACATCGGTTCATTCCGTCCACCGTGCGCTGACCATTCTCGTCTCGGTTGCAGTCGTCGCGCTCACGAGTCTCGTCACGCTCGCCTTCGTCACGCGCATAAGCGGCGTGCAGCGGCTGGATGATCAACTCGAGGCCTGGATGATCACGCATCGCGGCCGCGTGCACGTCGTCGCCAGCATCGGGACGCTGCCCGGAGAGAAGTTCGTGCATCCCGTCATCGCGGCGATCACGGCGGCTGTCGTGCTCTCGCTGCGCGGCGGCCCGCCGGCGCGCGTCCTCCTCCCCCTTGCGTCCGCGTCGCTCGGCGGAATCATCGTGCACCACCTGGTGAAGTTCGTATACCATCGACATCGGCCTGAGGGTGCGCTCCGGCGTGACAAGACGGAGGCGGCTTTCCCCAGCGGCCATACGACGAATGCGACCTCGGTGATCGCCGCGAGTGCGTTCATCCTCGTGCAGGAAGGTGTGTTGTCGCTGTCCGTGGCGCTGGTGGGGGCGGTAGTGGTGGCAGTCGTCACTGGTGCCAGCCGAGTGGCACTCGGCTGGCATTGGGGGACGGATGTGATCGGCGGTTGGATCGCTGGTGTCGGTGTCGCGGCGCTGGCGTGCCAGCTGTACAACTACCTGCAGTGAACCAGAGCAGACGAAATGCAGAACCACGCACTGTTCGACACTGCGTCGTTCTGGATTTCATGACGCCGCGGTTGCCTCAGCCGATTCTCAGATCGAGGCCCGAAGCGCGGCCTCGAGCTGCGAATGTTCGAAGACGAAATGCGCATCGGCCAACGCCCGCGGCACCGCACGTTGGCTGGCGAGGATCGTCGCATCGGCCATCTCGCCGAAGGCTAGTTCGAGTGCGAAACGCGGTACGGGGATGACTGCGGGACGCGAGAGCACCTTCCCAAGCGTCGCTGCGAAATCGGCGTTGGTCACGGGATTGGGCGCGACGAGATTCACAGGTCCGTGGAGTGCATCGGTGAAAAGTGCGTGCTCCATGGCTCGAAGGTGATCCTCGAGCGAGATCCAGCTCATCCACTGTCGTCCGTTTCCCATCGGCCCGCCCAACCCGAGCTTGAAGGGCGGGAGCATCTTCGCCAGCGCGCCGCCGAGCGATGACAACACGATGCCGGTGCGTAACAGGACGAGTCGCACGCCCGTGTTGGCGATCGGTGCGGCTGCACCTTCCCACTCGCGCGCCACGCGCGAGAGGAAATCGGTGCCCGATGCGCTCTGCTCGTCGAGCAGTTCGTCGCCACGGTCGCCGTAGTATCCCACCGCCGATCCGCTCAGTACGACCTTTGGCTTGACCGCCATCGCGGCGACGGTGTTCGCGATCAGCGACGTGCCGCTCACCCGGCTCTCGCGAATGTCGCGCTTTCGCTCGTCGGACCATCGCTGGGCGATTGGCTCGCCGGCGAGGTGGATGATGGCATCGCACCCATCGAGGGCGCGCTTGTCGAGGACGCCCTCTCCAGCAGACCACTGCACGTCGCCAGGCTGCGAGTCACGCGTGGACCGGACGAGACGGCGCACCGTATGACCCTTGGTGCGGAGCCGAGTCACGAGCGCGGAACCGATCAACCCCGTGGCGCCGGAGATCGCAATGATGGACGTCGCGTGATCGCTATTTGAACTTGGCATCCCTAAGTATGCGTCAGCGCGATCGATTCGTGGAGCTTACGACGTGACAGGCGGGCTCATGGCGAAAGGTTGAACGGTCGTGAGATGACCTGCGCACGCATCGATCGCCCCTCGTTTCCTGTCGAAGCCGCACGCGCGTTTCTGCCGGTGGGGGGGCACATGTATCCCAGATCACCGCTGATGGAAATCCCGCGCGCGATGTGCTCGATGATCGTTGGTGAGTCATAGGCACCCTGCATGAGGCGCTGTCGGATCTCCGCAGAGCGTTCCGGGGTCAGCGCTTCGGTACGGCTCGATCGGGCGGCGCGCGGCCGGCCAGCACCCGCGATGTCGGCGTCGTGGCTTCGATGCGCGAGTGTCCTGGTCTCGGCTTCAGCTGGCTCGTCGACGTTGCCAACTGGCGCCACCACCGCATCCAGATTCCTGCGGCCGCCGGAGTGCGGGTTGTACGAATCGAGATTCATGCGATTGTCCCTCATGCATTCGTATATCGGCATCTGAAGCTCCGACTTGAGCGAAAACCGTGCTTTCGCCAGAATGTCCCGCTCCAGGCCGCCCGCCCTCGGCGTCCGAGAGCGCACGGCCATTTCGACCGGTCGACGTGTGTCTGCATTTGCTACAGCTCGGACTGAAGCGTCCGCTGCCGCAGATCGAGGAGCTTCTTCGGGGCACAGAGTTGCGTAGTTCGTATTATTCGTGGTCCGACAGTGACCTCGCATCGATCGGCCGGCAGAAAGGCCGAGCGAACGGTGGCGTCGTCACATGTCTCTATTGTCGGCTGGTATCTGCCGCGGCAGTAATCTTCCCGTAGTCCGGCGCCACATGGCAACGATTCTGTACGTCGACGACGAGCTTGCCGTCGGAATGATTCTGGAGGACACGCTCGAGCGAGCGGGTCATACGGCGATCGGCGCGCGCAGCGTTCCTCAGGCGCTGCAGGCGTTGCAGAAGGGCAGCGTCGACCTCATCATCTCCGACTACCGCATGCCGGGGCTCAGCGGCCTCGAGTTCCTCCAGCTGCTCCAGCAGGAGGGATACGACGTTCCGCTCATCATGCTCACCGGCCACGCCACCATCGAGCATGCGGTCGCGTCGATCAAGGCGGGTGCGATCGACTACATCACCAAACCGGTGCAGGCGGAGAATCTCGAGCTGGCGGTGAACCAGGCGCTGGAATTCGTCCGTCTGCGTCGTGAGAACGAGTCGCTGCGGCGACAGGTGATGGAGTTCCGCAGCGAGCGCCAGATCATTGGCGAGAGCGCGATCATGCGGCGACTGATGCAGACGGTAAATACCGCGGCGCCCACTCGCGCCACGGTGCTGCTCCAGGGAGAGTCCGGCACCGGCAAGGAGTTGTTCGCCCGCGCGATTCACGACGCGAGCGACCGGCGCGACCGGCCGTTCATCAAGCTGAATTGCGCCGCGCTGCCCGAGGGCCTGATCGAGAGCGCCCTGTTCGGTCACGAGAAGGGAGCGTTCACCGGCGCCATCAAGCGCGTGGAAGGCGCGTTCGAGCGGGCGCACGGCGGTTCGCTGCTGCTCGACGAGATCAGCGAAATGCGTGTCGACCTTCAGGCCAAGCTCCTGCGTGTGCTCCAGGAACAGGAGTTCGAACGCGTCGGTGGAACGACACCGATCAAGGTGGACGTTCGCATCATTGCGACGACCAACCGCGATCTCGCCGCCTTCTCTGCCGCCGGCCATTTTCGCAAGGATCTCTACTTTCGCCTGAGCGTCATTCCCGTTTCCATCCCGCCACTGCGCGACCGACCGGGCGACATTCCCTTGCTCGCTGCACGCTTCGCCACGCGAATCGCGGCCGAAATGGGCAAGTCCATGAAGGGCATCGCGCCGGAGGCGATGGCGTTGCTGCAAGCGTACAGTTGGCCGGGCAACGTCCGCGAGCTTCAGCACTCCATCGAGCGCGCCGTGATTCTTTCGCCCGACCCTATCCTCATGCCCGACGCGTTCGACGGTCACCGTTTTGGCCTGACTGACAGTTGGAGTGGTCCAACGCCGCAGCGCTCGCTCCCTTCGCTCTCCGCGGTGCTCGACGGCGAAACAGACACGCGCGTGCGCGTGCCCGACGGCGCCGTGGTCCTCACATCACTCGATGTCGACGAGGCCGAGGCGACACTCATCGGCCGAGCGCTGGAGGTGAGTGACGGCAACCGGACGAGAGCCGCAGTGCTGCTCGGCATGAGTGTCCGCACGCTGAGGAACAAGCTGAACGGGACGAAAGAGGTCGTCTAGCACTAAAACAGTGGACGTGTAGAGCTTCCCGCCCATAGCGGCAATAATTGCCCGGCAAAACTTGCCGTCTGTGCCGAATTACCGCCGCTCGGCAGCATTTTTCCAGCCCCTTTTTTGGCGGCTGCTGGGAGATCATCACTCCTCTAACTACAAGTCACATAACGAAATACATGACCTGAATTCGGACGAGTTTTGCCCTGCGCAAAGTCCGGTTGAGAGCGGCCCCCGACATGCCATACCACGTCTCCAGAGACGATGCCCTTCTTGGCCGAGGTCTCTGTGGTCCGACGGCGGCAGTAGGGAATGTTCCTCGATTCGGGAGTTGGTCATGCACGATACGATGCACCTGGCAGCAAGCACATCCGGACCCGCTGGCTCCCGTGATGTCTTGATTCAGGATAACCTGAGCCTCGTGCATTACGTGGCCAAGCAGCTGAACCGCTCGCTGTCCGCTGATGCCGATCCCGATGAGATGGTGAATGTCGGCACCTTGGGGCTGATCTCGGCGCTCGAGTCATTCGATCCAACGCGTGGGCTGGCCTTCAGCACCTACGCCGTGCCGCGCATCCGCGGCGCCATCCTCGACGAGCTTCGCCGTCAGGATCACGTGCCCCGCTCCATTCGTCGCAAGACCCGCGAGGTCGCACAGGCCCGTGAAGCACTGATGCGCACGCTGGGCCGAGCTCCGCGCGACGGTGAGGTTGCAGGTCATCTCGGCATCGATCTGGTGACGCTGTGGCGCTGGCAGGCCGATATGGAGCGCAACGTCCAGGTCTCCCTCAGCTCAACGGAAGGCGATCGCGACGACTCCGGCCCGTCGCCCG
The DNA here is from genome assembly GCA_038319955.1 of Gemmatimonadales bacterium. Taxonomy (GTDB): domain Bacteria; phylum Gemmatimonadota; class Gemmatimonadetes; order Gemmatimonadales; family Gemmatimonadaceae; genus AG11. The sequence goes on from JBBQDT010000044.1 coordinate 22,772, forward strand.
TCGACTTCCTCCGCGCCTCGGGTGAATCACCCGACGAACGGCTTCAGCGGGAAGAGCAGGTTGAGTTCCTCCGCAGCGCGATCCTCCAGCTCAAGGATCAGCAGCGCACGGTACTGTCGCTCTACTACTTCGAGGAGTTGAACGCTCGCGAAATCGCGGAGGTGCTGGGAATCAGCGAGTCGCGCGTCTCGCAGATCCGCTCCAAGGCGTTGTCGCAGCTCCGATTCATTATGCGACCGATGCGCGCATCGGCGTGAAACACTAGGCAGGAGGTCTGGCAGCGGGACCCGGGGGGGTCGACTCGTTGTCGGACTGTAGGACGAAATGGTCGTGGCGCCTCTGGCGCTGCGACCATTTCGATTGTCACCTGCCCTCCGTGCCTTTCGCCCGACGTCGCAACTCCAGCAGCGAGGGTAGCACGAGCATCGCCTCGGCATTGGCGTGTGACAGAACGCCGCCGCAGCACGCTGCCAGTTCCTCGGCATCGCTCCCGAGAGGCACTCGGCTGGTCAGGTGCAGGCGAACCTCGGCGTCGTCGCCGGACAGCCAGATTGCCACTGATTTGGCGTTCACATCGGCGCCGGTACGCTTGGCCAGGTCGACCATCAGCAGAAAGAGACGCAACAATGCCCAGCGGGGCACGCGTACCGGCAGGATGGTCCCCGACTTCTCCACCGTGCACGTTGCCGTGCGGATTCGGGGATGGTGACTGTGAATCTCGAGCGCCGCGTCGAGCACGGTGCCCACCTCGAGGGCATCCACGCTGTCACTACGAGACGCCAGCACGCCCACGAGTGCGCTTACCTCGTACAGGCGCTGGATTTCATGGCGCAGCAACTCCAGTTCGGGCGCGATGGAATCCTGCGCGGCCAGCTCGGCAAAGGCACTCAGCGCGGTGATGCGATTGTTCATGGCGTGCACGAGACCGCGCAGCAAGTCCTCGAGCAGCAGTGCCCATTCGCCGTCTTCAGCCATCCGCAGTCACCTTGTGATTCGCCGCCAAAGGGGACAGCAGGTCGGCGGTGAATGATTCCGGGGTGAACGGTTTCGGGGCGGCGAATGAGGTTGCCATGGAGTCTTTCATCGATGTGTGCTCATGCGCATGATTGACGCAATACGGCTTCGGAGCATGCGCGATATTCCCTGTGTCGCCGCACAGGCCGTCGCCGGCAACCAACTCTTCAATGATCCGTACAACGCGCCCGACAGGGCGCCTTGGGGCGGAAGGAGTAGCACAGTAATGCTGGCACGTGTGGAAGCGAGTGGCCTGACTGGCGCGCTTGCCAAGGTCGCCGAGCCTTGGGCGAAAATGTACGGTGACTACAAGTCAGTATCGGCAGGAGTGCTCTTTCTTCATCTCGTTCCGCTCATCATCGCCGCCGGCGCGGCGTTCATGGCTGATCGCGACACCCTTCGCGTTGCGCGGGCGGCCGCCGACGAGCGATCGCGGCAGATCACGGAGCTGGCATCCATCCATCGGGTGGTGCTGTTCGGGCTCACGCTCTCGTTCATCAGCGGCATCCTCATGTTCCTGAGCGATGTGGAGACGTTCGTCGGATCTGTCTTCCTGTGGATCAAGCTCGCGTTCGTGGCCCTGTTGCTCGTGAACGGACTGATCATGACGCGCACCGAAAAGTCGCTCGCCGCAGACCCGCAGAGCGATGCGCTGTGGAGCCGGATGCGGGCGATCGCAATCATGAGTGCGGCCCTGTGGCTGTTGACGACGCTCGCGGGCGTGGTCCTCAAGGAGTATGCGTAATTCGATACCACCAGCCGCGTCTCCCGGCAGCCGCTCGGTTGGCGTCTATCTTCACTGATGCTCATTGGAATCGCCGGCATGGTGGGCTCGGGAAAGAGCACCCTCACCCGGGCGCTCGCAGCGCGCTTCGGGCTTCAGCATGCGCTCGAAAGTGTGGATGACGAGAACCCGTGGCTCGAGAAGTTCTATGCGGGTGGCGAGGCGGAGATGCGCGCCAATGCGCTCCCGCTTCAGCTACACTTCCTCGCCACCCGCTTCGAGAGCATGCGTCGCATGCGCGGCGCCGGCGGCAGCTGGGTGCTCGACCGCACCTGGTACGAAGACGCCGAGATCTTCGCGCGAGGGCATTTCGAGGAAGGGCTGATGCCCGCCTTGGAGTGGGAGCTCTATCAGCGACTCTACCGCGAGCTTCTCTACTCACCGGCCGCACGCCCACCTCTGCTGCTCGTCTACCTGCATGCGCCGCTCGAGACCATCGTCGACCGCATTCGCACTCGTGGACGCCCCAAGGAGAAGGACACGGCGGAGAGCTATTGGGCCACGCTCCATGCGCGGTACGAGCGGTGGATTGTGGGCTTTCGCGCCTGTCCTGTGCTCAGCCTCGACGTCCGCGGCTACGATTTAGTGGCCGATCCGCTCGCCATCGAGGAAATTGCGGCGCGCGTACGGCAGAGGATCGAACCCGAGCTTCCCCAGACGGATCTCTTCCCGGACGCATTGTCGCGAGGGGCGACCTTGGCACGGTGAACTGAGAATCAGCAACTTCTCAGCTCTCAGCGCCTAGCCGACGCCGTGGCCGCACCTTCGGTGCGGCAACCTGGCGACCCAGACAGTGTATCAAGCCGTGTCCGTCCTTCCGCGCCTCGGAGCCACCATGTTCACGTCCTCTCGTCAGTCGCTCCGCCCCATCGCGTTTCTCGCAATCGTCGCGCTCTCCTCGGCTTGCCGGGAAAAGGCGCCGGCCGCTGCCACCGACTCGTCGCTCGCGCAGGATCTTGCGATGGCGCAGCGCAACGCCGTGACGCCCACGGTGTTCAACGACGCACCCCTCGGCGGCAGTGTGCAGGCCGAGCGCGTCCCGAACGCACCGGCGCCCAAGCCGCAGCCGCCGCGGGCCAACAAGCCCACGCCGCAGCCTGTACCGAGAAAACAGCAGCCGCCGGCGCAGGTTGCGCGCACGCCTGAGCGCACTCCTCCGCAGCCCGTCGCCACGGCGCCCGCCGAGGCGCCCGCAGCCGCTCCCGCACCGGCGGCTGGCGTGATCGGCAGTGGCAGCCGCGTGGGTATGTCCACCAACGGGAAGGTCTGCGCGGCAGCGCTCCTCGTGGGCGACAAGTTCACGGCAACGGTCACGAGTGGAACCGTCGGCAGCAACGGCGCGTCCATCCCATCAGGCGCCATCGTCGTGCTCGAAGTGGCGTCCATCGATCGCGCCGATCCCATCGAGTCGAGTCACATCGAGTTCCGCGTTCGCTCCGTGGAAGTGAATGGCGACCCCGTGTCGGCCACAGGCGACGTCGCGAGCCTCGGTACCATGACCGCGGTGAACACTTCCTCCGGCAACGATCGCAACAAGGTCATCGGCGGTGCCGTGGCGGGTGCGGTGTTGGGCAGGATCTTCGGCAAGAGCACCAAGGCCACCGTGATCGGCGCGGCAGCCGGCGCCGCGGCGGGTACTGTCGCTGCGAAGCGAAGCCAGAGCTCAGACGCGTGCCTTGCCGAGGGCAGTCCGATGCGCCTTACACTGACGCGAGACATCGTCGTGCGCCGCAGCGCGATTTGAACCAGCCCTGGCTCGTTGGCGAACGAATGGTGTGCCGCAGCTGGGATCGATCCTTTCCTTCTTGATCCGTAAATCCGAGCCAGCAGTTGTTGTTCGCCATACGAAAGCGAACCGACGACCAGGATCCGCTGAATATAAGGATTCAGGAATCCGCTCCGTGAAAATGAGGGCGGCTAGCGCTATATCCTCTGCATGGTTTGCGTGACCTGCGTCACACCCAAGGCCAGTGGCGACAACAGCTTAACGACCACTGCGCGCCTTCGTCTGCCATGTGCCGGCGCGAGGCCCCGCGTCGATGCTGCACCAACTCGACTCGAACCCGCACTGGAGACACCCATGTTCACCATCCGCTCGTTGGTCGCCGGCACCGCCGTCGCGTTCGCCGCCGCAAGCACCCTATCCGCACAGGGGTCCGGAGAAATCCGGCAGGACCGTCGCGAAGTCCGCAGCGACGAGCGGGATCTGCGAGGCGACCACAGGGAAATCGTGCGCGACAAACGTGAATTGCGCGGCGATCGCCGTGAGCTGGTCGGCGATCACAAGGAATTTCGCCAGGACTCACGCGAGCTCAGGACCGCTCGCTCGACGCATGACACCTCGGCGGTTCGTGCCGCCCGCAGGGACCTGCGTCACGACGGCCGCGACCTGAAGGGTGACAAGAGCGAGCTGCGCCAGGACCGCCGTGAGCTGAGGCGCGACAAGCGCGGCTGACCGCCACTGCTGGGCACGGACCGAAGAGCAGGTCCCTCGCTTTCAGCGCGGGACGACAAGAGGAGTGGCGGGAGATTGGCCCCACGTGGTCACTCTCTCGCCACTTCGTCGTCCTTGCCTATACACCCACCGAACCCGCGCTTTTCGCGATTAAGGAATGAAACGCGGACTCCCTAGCCCCACGGACTTACGTGCCGATGGGTCAGAGGAATACTCTACGGCGATGGCAGCCGACGCACGAGACGAGACCAGGACTTCCGCACAGCCAGCTACTCCTACTGAGGAGGAGCGGGCCATGCGTGATGCAGAGGCACGCGCCTTGGCCGAAAGCGGCCTCGGCTCGGGGCTGCTCGCCCGGCAGCCGGCGCCCGCGGACGTCGAGTCCGTCGCGGTGCTCAAGGTCTGCCCGCAATGCGGAACCGAATACGAGACCGCCGCGCGCTTCTGCCCCAGCGACGGCTCTGCCCTTCGGCCCAAGGGCTCCGACTCACTGATCGGCCGAGTCCTCGCCGACCGGTACCACATCCTCAAGCGCATCGGCGAGGGCGGCATGGGCCGCGTCTACCTCGGCGAGCACGTGAAGATGAATCGGCAATGCGCCATCAAGGTGATGAGCCCTGCCCTGGTGAACGACGCCGAGTCGGCAGCGCGTTTCGCGCGCGAGGCATCGAACGCGGCGCGAATCATCCATCCGAACGTCGCCGCAGTATTCGACTACGGAGAGAGCGAAGGGCTGATCTACCTCGTGATGGAGTACGTCGACGGTGAGCCGCTCTCCCGGCTGCTCGCACGCGAGGCGCCGCTGGGCCTGGACCGCGCCATCGAGATCACCAGGCAGATCGCCGACGGACTCGGCGCCGCGCACGAGCTGGGCATCATCCATCGCGATCTCAAGCCGGACAACATCCTCATCACGAGGACGCGCGCCGGGAAGGAAGTCGCCAAGGTCGTGGACTTCGGCATCGCCAAGGCGATGCTCGAGAGCGTGGAAGAAGGGCTCACTCGTACCGGACAGGTCATCGGCACGCCGGAGTTCATGAGCCCGGAGCAACTTCTCGGCGACCCGGTGGACGCACGCGCTGATCTCTACGCGCTCGGCTGCATGTTCCACATGATGCTCACCGCCGCGCCGCCGTTCGATGCAAAGACGCGCGAGCTGATGATCAAGCGGCGGCTGTCCGAGGACGCGCCGCACGTCCACGCGATCGATCCAGGCATTCCCGAGTCGGTGGCCGGCATCGTGGCGCGCCTGCTCGCACGAACGCCTGGCGACCGGTATGGCTCGGCGGCCGAGCTGCGCGACGCGCTCGCCGGAACGCACCTGCGCCGATCGCAGCATGCGAAGCTCACGCTGGACGACCGACTGACGCCGCGGAGCGCGCCCACTGTCGCCTTCCTGCGCGTGACCGAGGCGACGACCGAGGTGACGGAAGTTCCGGTCGCCCGAACCGGCCGCCGCACACCGTACATCATTGCAGCCACGGCCCTGGTGGGAATCGGAGTCGCGTGGGCGGTTCAGGTGGCGCCGAATCCGGTGAGCTCGGAGCAGTTGAAAGCACAACAGGGCGCGGCGGCGGCCGAATCGATCAGCGCCGTTCCCCGGGACAGCCTGCCGGCGATCGCGGGGATCGTACCGCCGGATTCTGCGGCTGCTTCGATTGTCCCGCCGTTCGTCATGGTGGACACGGTGGCGCGCAACGCGAAGCTCGCGGCGCAGCACCGGCAAGACAGCCTGTTTCGCCAGGCGATGAACGACACCAATCTGGTACGTGCGCCGCTGGTGCGATGGGCCAAGGCGATCCAGAGCGGAGAGACAGCATCGCTCAAGAGTGCGAATCCGGCGATGACGATCGAGCAGCAGGTGAATTGGGAGAAGAGCTTCTTCGCGCGTGCCGAGAACATCACGACGTCGATTCGGTACGGCGCGACGCGCATCTACGGCGATTCAGCCGAGGCGGACTACACACTCGTCCTGAAGATTCTCTACAAGGATTCGAAGCAGCTGGGCAGTTTCCGTCTCAACCAGCACGCTCGCCTTTCTCGCACCGGGGACCGGTGGCAGATCGTGGGTCTACAGTGATCGCAGGGTAGCGATCAGGGCGTCGTCTTCTTGCCGAACCTGGCGCGGAGCGCCGTCGTCATGCTGTCGAGCTGCGAGAGGTCATAGCCGATGTCCCATTCGTCGCCGCGAGCCCAATTGGCCTCGTGCCGCAACTGGAGCTTCTTCCAATCGTCGCCGAGGAA
>JBBQDT010000045.1:0-29243 GCA_038319955.1 Gemmatimonadales bacterium
CGGCTTCGTCTACATCGCCATGGCGTACGTCGAGGGAACCACACTCGGCGACCGGATTCGTACGCGCGGTCCGTTGCTCCCCGGCCAGGCGGCGCGTGTGCTGCGCGAAGTCGCGTGGGCGCTCGCGTATGCGCACGGCGCACACATCGTCCACCGTGACGTCTCCGCCGAGAACATCCTGCTCGAGCGCGGCACCGAGCGCGCCATCGTGATGGACTTCGGCATCGCGAGCGCGATGCAGACCGCCGCGCTGGATGCGAGCGGACAGGTGATGGGCAACGCGCACTACGTGAGTCCCGAGCAGGCCATCGGCGAGCCGGTAGACGCACGCAGCGACCTCTACTCGCTCGGCGTGGTGGGCTACTATGCGCTCACGGGGCGCCTCCCGTTCGACGGCGAGTCGAGCGCGGAGGTGGTCGCACAGCACCTGAATACGGTGCCGCCGTCAATCACCAGCGTCGCCGGCGCGGTGCCGCCACGCCTGGCCGCTGCCGTCGAACGATGCCTGCACAAGGATTCCTCGCGTCGCTATCGGAGCGCCGAGACCTTCGCCGAAGCCATCGATCTCGCCTTCGAGCATGCCAGGGAGATCCCCGCGCCACTCCGTTCGTGGATCAACCAGGGTGAGCGCGAGGTCCCGGCGCGACTGGCGATGCTCGGCATTGGGACGATGACCGGCATCACACTCGTCACCGTCAGCGGCACCACGGCGTCGTTCCTCGTTCCCTTCGTTTTTCTCGGCGGCATCAGCGTCATCCCGATGTTGACGCGGTTACGCCGCGTGTTGCGCGATGGCTTTCACGTCGACGACCTTCACGCCGCGCTGCGCGAGCACCAGCTCGTGCGCAGCGAGGAGCTCGAATACGAGAGGCGTCAGGGATCCTCGGCAGTGCGACGCGCGCTGCGGATCCTGTTCGCCGTCTCGGCTGCCGCGACGGCGATGGGCGCATACATGGGCTATGTCTCGTACAGGCTGCCCAGCGCGCCGTATGCGATCTTCGCCGCGGTCGAGGAGGCGGCGATGCTGACGCTTTTCTTCTCGCTCACCGGACTGACGATTTCGGGCGTGCCGCTCGCCGGCCAATTCATCCGTCACCGCCTGTCCAGCCGCATCGCGTCGGCCAGCATCTCGCTGTGGAAGAGCAAATGGGGCGCGCGGCTCGCAAGACTCGCCGGCATCGGGCTCGAGCCTGCCCAGCGCCCGATGCTCGGTATGCCCGTGCTCACCGAAGTCGCCCTTGGTCGAGCGACCGACCATCTCTTTCAGGCCCTGCCCAAGGCCGCGCGGCGGGAACTCGCGGCGCTTCCCGAAACGGTGCGCCGCCTCGGCGCCGATGCGTCGAAGCTGCGCCTCAACATCGACGCGCTCGACGATCAGCTCGCGGCGTTCGATCGCGGCGGCGCAGCGTTGCACGATCCGGCGCGCGATACGCTCGCCGAGCAACTCGCCGCCGCTCGTGCCCTGTCGGCGGAGCGCTTGGCAGCCACCGTCTCCGCGCTCGAAAGCATTCGGCTCGACCTCCTGCGACTCCAGATGGGCAGTGCACCCATCGAATCGGTGACCGCCACCCTCGACGCCGCGCGCGAGATCGGTGACCGTATCGGACAGACGATCGCGGCGAACATCGCCGTGGATCGCCTGCTGGAAAGCAGCCGCAGTCACACGCCATCGCCCGAAGCCGAGCGGGACGACGACGCCGATACACCGGTCCATGGCGTGCCTGCAACGCGTGGCTGACCTCGAGCCGCTGCTGCGACCGCCGCCACTGCAGAAGGGCGACACCATTGGCGTCGTGGCGTCCTCGTACTCGCCGCGGCCGCGCTGGCTCGCACGCGGCGTCCGTGCGCTCGAACGCGCCGGCTACTCCGTGCTGCTCGACCCCGAGCTCTCCACCACGCGCCGCTACCAGCGCGCCGAAGACGAACGCCGCGCGGCGAACTTCACCACCATCTGGACCGATCCGCGCGTGAAGGCAGTGATTGGCGGGACTGGCGGCTACGGCGCCGTGCGCATGCTGCCCTATTTGGATCCCGCATTATTCCGGAGTCACCCCAAGGCATTCGTCGGCTATTCGGACATCACCGTGCTGCACCTGTGGCTCATGCGGCTCGCCGGGCTGCGCGCCTTTCACGGCCCCACGGTGGACGACCTCATTCCCAGCGCCCGCGACGTCACCACCGCCTCGCTGCTCACCGCCCTCACCTCCGCGCGTCCCACCGCGCGTCTCGGCAAGGACGCGTCGCGTACGGTGAAGCCGGGCCGCGCCACCGGCCGACTCGTTGGCGGAAACCTCGCGCTCGTGCAGCAGACCATCGGAACGCCCTACGAGATCGACACCACCGACGCCATCCTGTTCCTCGAGGAGGTTCGCGATCCCATGTCGTTCGTGGACGAGCGTCTCGTGCAGCTCCGAGCCGCGGGCCTGCTCGCCAAGGTGCGCGGTATCGCCTTCGGCCACCTCTCGCTCGACCGCTCGGAAGAAGACGAATTCGAGGATTTCGTCCTCGATCTCGTGTCCGATCTTGGCGTTCCCGTGATCATGGACTTTCCCGCCGGCCACGACAATCCTAACTTGACCCTGCCCCTTGGCACCGAGGTCGAACTGGTTGCCGAGGAGACGACGGGCTGGATCGTGTATCGCGAAGACGCGCTACTGCCACCCGTCCCTTCCCACGCCACCCCTCCGTGAGCATTCCTGATCACTTCGATCTGATTGTCATCGGCTCAGGTCCGGCCGGCGAGAAGGGTGCGGCGCAAGCCGCCTACTTCGGCAAGCGCGTCTGCCTGATCGAGCGTGCGCCCAAGCCTGGTGGTGCCGCCGTGAATACGGGCACCATCCCCAGCAAGACCCTCCGCGAGACCGCCCTCTACTTCTCCGGTCTCCGCCAGCGTGGTCTCTACGGCGTCGATCTCAGCGTCAAGAAGAACATCACGATCGGCGACTTCATGCATCGCGAGCGCGCCGTCATCGAGACGGCGTGGTCGATCATCGAAGAGAACATCGAGAAGCACCGCATCATCACACTGCAGGGCGCGGCGCACTTCGTCGACCAACACACCATCGAGGTCACGCGCTACGGCCAGCCGCCGCGCCGCATCACGGGCGCCGTGATTCTCGTCGCTACCGGTTCTACTCCGCTCGCCCCCGTCGGCTATCAGGTCGACGGAGAGATCATCCACGACAGCGATTCCCTGCTCACGCTTCAGCGTATTCCGCCGTCGCTGGTGGTCGTCGGCGGTGGCGTCATCGGCTGTGAGTATGCCTGCATCTTCGCGGCGCTCGGCGTGCGCGTCACGCTCATCAACGCTCGCGGACGTCTCCTGGCCCATCTCGACAACGACGTCAGCGACGCGCTCCGCCAGTCGATGACCGCGAAGCTCAACATCAACATCGTCGGCAACATCGAGGTCCGGAACGTCATCGTCGAGAACGGCCGCGCCCACGTGACGCTCAGCGACGGCATCGTGCTCGGCACCGACGCCGTGCTCGTGAGCACTGGCCGCGTCGGGAATTCCGCTGCGCTCGGCATCGAGAATGTCGGCGTGAAGGTCAACGATCGCGGCTTCATCGCCGTGGACTCGCACTTTCGCACGGCGGTGCCGCACATCTACGCCGCCGGCGACGTCATCGGCTTTCCGGCGCTCGCGTCGGCCTCGATGGAGCAGGCGCGCGTGGCCGTGTGTCATGCCTTCGACCTCAAGTACAAGAGTGCCGTGTCGAGCGTGATGCCCTACGGCGTCTGGACGATCCCCGAGATCGCCACCGTCGGCGAGAGCGAGGATTCGCTGCATGCACGCGGCGCCCCGTACGAGATCGGCCGCGCCAGCTTCCGCCTCAACCCGCGCGGCCAGATCATCGGTGACGTCGACGGCTTCATCAAGATCGTCTTCCATCCCGAAGACCAGCGCGTGCTCGGCGTCACGATCGTCGGTGAGACCGCCTGTGAGCTCATCCACATCGGCATGACGGTCATCGCCTTCGACGGCACGCTCGACTTCTTCATCCAGGCCGCGTTCAATTATCCGTCGCTCGCCGACGCGTACAAGTACGCCGCGTACGACGGACTCCAACGCCTGCAGAAACGCCACGCGCGAATGCCTGGCCTGCCCTCACTCCAGCGGGAAGTCGTCAGCGAGTAATCCCGTAGCGATCCATGATGCCGTGATTGAACGGAGGAGCCGCCTTCACGCTCACTCCCCGAAGTCGAGAAACGGGACCAGCGCATAGGCCACCAGCGTCTCGTACGCGCCCTGTCGCGTCACGAGTCCCGCCGTGAGGATGCCCACCGCGCCCACGCCGTGCTTGACGTTTCGTTCCCCGGTGACTGCATCCATCGCATGGCCGAGCTCCATCCCGCCACGCACGAGCACTGCGACGCGCGACGGCAACTCGAGTGACAGCGAGCCGCCCACGCCCTCTCGGCCCTCCCGGTCGACGATTGCCGCCCACGCGCAGGTCCGCACCTTCGTACCGCCTTCGTCGATCACGCCACCTTCGATGCCCACGCCCCAGTCTGCATCGAGCGCCGCGCGCGCAGCATGCGCTCGCGCCACCGCCCCCCGAATCGTCTCGTCGTCGCCCCACGGCTGGTCGCGCACGCCGCTCGGCACGGCCACTCCTTCGATGGTCGCGTTCGGCGCCGCGTGCGCGAGCGCTGCCCGTGCCGCACCGACCTTCACTGGATTCATCGAGCCGACGGCGATGCGATTTGGTGCGGCAAGTGCGGCTGGCATGAGTTGGTGCGCTCCGGATCAGGTTGGCGTCAAATGTACTCGACTCGCCCCGACGGGCGTCCAGCAGAGGACTGGTTGCCCCCTTCTGCACCGCGGGATATGCTAGGGCAAATGTCATCCACGCTCGAGCTCACCCCACCCATCCTCACCCACGACGCGCGCGATCGCCACGCGTATGCGTTCGTCGCGGAGCGCATGTGGCTCGACTTCGTCAACTCGGACAACACCGTCCGCGGAAGCGATGCGCTTTACGACTTCGAGCGCTTCGTACGCTGGCTCGAGGCAGCGGAGCTCCTCGACGCGGAGCGCGCCGCCACGATGCGTCGTCGTGCGCAACAACAGCCCTCCGGTGCGCTCGCGGTCCTCGGCGATGCGCGCCGCGTGCGCTCAGTGCTGCGCTCCCTCGCCGAGCGCGGCGAGGCGGCGCACGAGATCCGTAGCGAGGCACTCGTGGAGATCAACCGCGTGCTTGGCAGGAGCGCCGGCACGCGGCGCCTCGAACTCCAGAGCGATGGCAGCTTCGTGCGGGCATTCGTTCCGGTGGGCGATGCCTTCGCCGGACTCCTCATTCCGATCGTCGAAAGCGCAGCCGATGCGTTGATCGTGCGCGAGCTGTCTCGCGTGCGCCGTTGCGCCGATCCGAGATGCGGCAGGGTCTTCCAGGACGAGACGAGGAACGGCCGTCGCCGCTGGTGCGACATGAGCACATGCGGGAACCGCGCGAAGGCCGCGCGTCATCGGATGAAGCTCCACCGATAGGGCTGTCGCCTCGAGCGGAGGTGCGTTCCGTTGATCGAGCCTGGATTGCGCGGTCGGTCGCGCGCAAACACCGACGACTTCAAACGCCGTTGGCTTCCCTCCCCCCTCCGGCGAGGCGTCACTCGAGATCTTCGCACGCGATCACCCCACGCAGTGCAGGGAGACGGTAGAGGAGGAAGTGGGCGCTCCTGGAGACGGCTTCTGAGCGCGCTCATTGATGCGTCTGAGGAGGAAGGCGTTTGAGCGCGAAGTGGCCGTCGGAAGGAGTGCCCACTGACGACCTCGCGACGACCGATCGACGACCGCGAACGGACCGCCCGCACGACTACGCGCAACGCGCCGCTGGCCTGATATACCCCATCTCCTCGGCATACTGGCGCAGGCGACCCTGCAACAGCCGCCGTCCGCGAAACAGCCGCGACTTCACCGTCCCCTCCGGCACACCCAGCAGCTGCGCGATTTCCGCATATCGCAGTTCCCGGATGTCGCTCAACACGACCGCCATCCGATACTCGTCTGGCAGCGCATCGATGGCGCTGATGATCTCGTCGTCGAGAAACGAATCGTAGAACCGCGACTCCGGATCGCTCTCACCAATCGCGTTCTTCGTCGCCCAGCCGGTGCCGCGTTCATCGTCGCCGTCGCGCACCTCGCGCGCGTCGATCCGCCGCTTCCGGCTCACGAACACGTGATAGAGGATCGTGAACAGCCACGCGCGAATGTTGGTGCCGAGCCGGTATTGCTCCCACCGCTCGAGCGCGCGCAACAGCGTGTCCGACACCAGATCCTCCGCGTCGTCGCGCGCGCGCGACAGCTTCAGCGCAAAGCTGTACAGGGCATCCAGGTGCATCAAGGCTTCAGTCTCGAAGCACGCGCGCTGCGCCGCTTCGTTGATCGTCAACGTCCTCATCCTCCTCACCCCTCCCATTGGCATCGAGGCCCCATGCCTCGCCTGCTCGCAGATGCGTCGCGATGAACTGCTTGAGATCATCGCCGATTCCCGCCATCACCGTCGCATCGCGCTTCACACGCGTCATCAGCATCCCACCCTCCAGCGCCGCGATGATGAATCGCGCCAGCCGCGCCGCGTCAACCCCGCCGCGCAACTGCGGCCGCAGCTCCTCGAGCAACGCCTGCAGCTGCCCCGCCCACTCGTCGAACACCTCGTCGAGCCGCTTGCGAAAACCCTCGTGCGAATCCGCGAGCTCCCCCGCCAGGTTGCCGAACGGCGAACCATTCCGCCCCTGCCGCTCGTGTTGGAGTGCCACCAGCGTGTCGATGAACAGTGTCAGCCGTTCGAGCGGCTCGATCATCGGCTCCCGCAGCAACACCAGTCCACGCTCGGCAAAGCGGGAAAACTGGCGCTCGAGCACCTCGTACCCCAGCGCTTCCTTCGACTTGAAGTAGTGATAGAAATGGCTCTTCCCGCTCAACCCCGCCGCGCTGATCAGCTCCTCGACTGAGGTATGCGAGAATCCGCGCTCGTTGATCAGCCGCGCGGCGGCATCCAGGATGGCTGTTCTTCGTTGACGCACGGCATAATAATAGGACCGATCGGTCCTAATTGCAAGTCACATCGGAATCCAGCACTTGCGCCTACCTTTCCGCCATGTCCAACCTCGTCGAAGTCACGCGCACGCACCTCGAGATGCGCGACGTGGCTACCCTGCGTCGCTCTCGCCCGCCCAGCGCCGACGCACGCCTCGCGCGGGAGCAGCTCACTCCGGACGCCTATCGCGCCCTCTACTCCCTCGTCGGAGAACGCTGGCATTGGCGCGATCGGCTCGTCATGCGGGAAGACGCTCTCGTCGCCTACCTCGCCGCGCCCAGCGTCCATGTATGGGTGCTCGCCGTCGGTGAGGAAACGGCCGGCTTCTACGAGCTCCAGCAGTACTCCGACAGGAGCGTCGAGATCATGTACTTCGGCCTCGCACCGCGCTTCATGGGACAAGGCCTCGGCGGATGGATGCTCACGCGCGCCGTCGAAGAGGCCTTTGCGCTGGGCGCCGAACTCGTCACGCTGCACACGTGCACGCTCGACGCGCCGACGGCATTGCCGAACTATCTCGCGCGCGGCTTTGCCATCACGCGCACGGAGCAGTATTTCCAGACAATTCCCGCGTAGACTCCTCTCGCCAGGAATCTGATCTCAGCGCGACGGCCCGCGCCTGCCGCCGGGATGACCACCCCCGGGCTTGCTCCCACGTGGCGTCCCACCGCTCTTGTAGCCGCCGGGCCTATTTCGTTCCCCACCGCCCGTGCGACCATCGTGCGACTGATCCGCATTGGACGACCCGCTACCGCGCTCGCGCTTGCCCGGACGACTCGCGCTGCCCCTTCCTTCGCGGAGAAACTTCTTCGGCCCCTTCCCGCTCCGATCGCGCCGATGCTGCTGCGCCGCCTCGCGCTGCTCGTCCCGCTTCCGGTTGAACCGCGACACTTCCTCGTCCGTCCACGGTGCATCGAGCAACGTCTGCAATTCGTCGAGCGTCTTCGCGCGCACCTGGCCGCGCTGCCCGCGATACACGACGAACCGCACCGGACGATCCAGCGCCGGTACTTCACCCTCGGTCAGCGTGCGAGCAACCTTCTCGGGCAGTTGCAGGCGCACCACACCGATCGGCGTGCCGTTCTCTTCCTCCACGTCATACCCGATCTCGACATCCCGATCGCGCACGCTCGTTCGCGTGGGCAGCGTGTCGTACTGCGCACGCACGGACCGTGGGCTCAGCACCTCGAGATCGTTCGCGAGGTCGAGGTCGGCCGACTTGAACTCCGTCAACGTTTTCACGTTCGCCAGCCGGCGCGCGTACAGTGCCGCGAGCTCGGCTTGGCCGAGCCTCGCCAGTTTGCCCCCTGACCGGCGCCACGCCTCGCGCACCGCGTCGATGATGCCGAGGTTGTCCTTCACCGCGAAGTGTCTCGCTTCGCCACGGGCGAGGGCGTCGGCGAGCACCCGTCGCGCCTCGGCCTCACGCCCTTCGGGAAACTCTTCGATCGCCTCGACTTCCCGTTCGAGCTCGAAGCCGAAGTATTCGACTCGGCGTTTCAGCACCAATGGCGCCTTGCGGCGCTCGCCATCATAGACGATCGCTGCCTCGTCACTCGTCGCGTAGCGGCGAATGACGTCCATCGGCAGCTGTGTCCCCTCGATCGACGCACGCGGGCGCCCGAACTTGTCGGCGAAGTAGCGCAGCTCACCCGCGATCGCGCCCCAACAGCCGCACACGCTCGTCTTGCTGACCCTGGCTTCCTCGCCAAGGCTCGTGACTTCATCAATGACGAGATCGAACGGCATGTACTTCGCGAGCAGGTCGGCGAACTGGCGACGCGTGCCTTCGTGGGCCATCGGCATGTCGGCCGGCAACCGCATGCTCAACCCGCGGTACACGCTTGCCATGCCCAACGCTGCGTCCTCGATCGACTTCACGAGCACGCCGCGCCGCTCGGCCCACTCGGTGATCTCCTCCTCGTTGAAGAGATGGCGCGCCAGCCCGTACACCTCGCCGACATAGCCCGCGACCTTGTACGCCTCGGCGTACACGTTGTAGGCCGTGAGATGATCGCTGCCCGGAAGCACGAGGCCCTCGAGATCGCGCTCCTCGCGCGTCATGCGATGCAGCGACTCGATGCCGCTCATCACTCCGAGATATGGAATCATCGTGTCGTCGGCATTGACGAGTAGCTCCGCCCACTCGCGCTCGACCGGCATCGCCTCCACGGCGCGTCCATAACGCGTGAGCCGTCCCTTCTCGATGATGCCGCGTCCCTCCAGAAACTGCATGGCGCGACGATAGGACACCCTGTCGAGCGGCACCGGCAGCTCGAGCTCGTCCGCGGCCACGCCGAGATCGGCGCACGTGATCGCCACGCGCTCGGAATCGCCCGCGAGCTGGAACTCGGGCGCCGTCGGCTTCAGCGACGCGAAGTCGATGTCGCGATCGCTGAGGATGAACACGCGCCCGCCCGCCACGCGGCCGTGGACGCGTCCCGCCATCTGGAGAATTTCGTTCGCGCCGAGGTGCAACTTGGTGAGCACGTTCTTCCCTCGCTCGACGATCGACGTGAATCGCGTATCGTCGATCACCACGGTATCGAGCCCTTGCACGTTGAGCGCGCTCTGCCCCGCCGCGGTCATCGCGAGGAAGTACGGCTTCTGCTCCTGTCCCTCGAGGAAGGGACGCAGCACGCGAATCGGCTCGCCGCCGTGATAGTGCGCCGTGTTGATGCGCGGTGCGCGCATGCGGACGTTCTCCGCCGCCTGTTCCACGCCCTTGCGCGTGGGGACGAAGATCGCGACGCCGCGCTTCTCCTTGTACACGCGCTGGAGGAACTTGTCGTCGAGAAACTCGCCGACGTCCTTGCTCACCACTTCGACCTTCGCCGCCTTGTCCGGATCGAAGGCGTAGACCTCGAGCACATCCGCACTCTCGAGGTAGCGTCGGTAGAACGTCGGATCGACGGTGGCAGACAGCCAGATGAACCGGCAGCCGACGCGCTTGCCCAGCGCGAGGCACAGCTCCAGCTCCGCCGACGTCTGGTGAATCTCATCGACGATCAGCGTGTCGCCAGCCACGATGTCGCCGTCCTGAAACCACCGCCGTGCGATTCCGGTCGTCACGATGATGACGTTCCAGCTCGGCGTATCCGGCGTCGCTTCGCGCTCGCGGTTGATCACGCCGACGCGCAGCTCCGTGGTGCCGAGCAGCTCTTCGGCGATCGGACGGATCGCGAGCGTCTTGCCCGAGCCCGTGCCGGCGACGATGCCGAAGCCCTGTCGCGCGCGCGCAAGCTCGCGCACACGCTGGCCGAAGTGCTTCTCGAGATACGTCTCGATGTGGAGGCCCACAGCGAGTTCGATCGTCTCGCACGCCGCACGTGTGGGCGCGATGACGATCACGCGCCCGGTGGGTGGCTTGGCCCCGACGAATGCCTCGTGGTCGGGAGGAAGGTACTGGTCTCTTACGTCGCGCATGTCCACGCGCGGAGCGAAATTCGTGCGCGAGTCAGCGGACGGCCCGAATCAGGGCTTCCGCTTGTCGTCCGTGAACTTCTTGAGGAACTGGAGTTCGTTCTCCTCGGGCTTCTTGCCTTTTTCCACGTAGTCGTCACCGAAGAGCACCTTGGCGTTGGCCGGCTTGTTCTTCACCGCGGTCGGACAGTCGGTCGGCGCGGGCTGCTGTTTCGCGGGCACCTTGTCGAGCCAGATCCGGCACATCCCCACCGGCGGCCGGTAAGCCTTTGGCACGTCGTCGGTGCCCTGCTTCGCCGGCTCCCGTGACGGCTGCGGCTGTTGGGCGCGCGCGAGCCCGACCGGAAGGGCCATGCACGCGAGCATCAGGAAGGTGGAACGCAGCGTCATCGAATGTCTCCAGCGTCGCGCGAGCACCGCGCGTCACTGCTCTCAAGGCAGGCCGGATGCCAGCTCCGGCGGTTTTGGTCGGTATCGAGTAAGTCTTTGTACCTACGCGACTTATCGGTCCCTTGTGGCGTTGCTTTCCAGGTGTATGCAAACACTTGTGTCCCGCTCGCGAGACACCCTGTCCGCGAATCACTTGTCGTCCCGAGCGAAACGAGGGACGCTTCCCCGAGACCGAAGGCGCAAGGATCGAATACTCTTACCCCTAGTCCCCGAAGCTGATCCCCGATGCGCGCGCCGTCTGAACCAGGTCGTGCGTGATATCCACGCGTTTCCGCTCACTCAGCGCTTCCTCGATCGGGATCGTCACGATGTGCGGCGTCTGCAGCGCCACCATGTGCCCCCACTTCTCGTCCGCCACCGCGCGAACCGCCGCGCCACCGAACCGCGTCGCGAGCAAGCGGTCGTAGCCGGTGGGCATTCCACCACGCTGCAGGTGACCGAGCACGAGCGAACGCGTCTCCTTGCCGGTGATGACCTGGATCTCGCGCGCGACGAGGTCGGCCACGCCTCCAACTCGACGAGCCTGACCGGGCATGGACTCGCCCAGCGTGTGCGCCTCGCCGCCGAGCGGAAACGCGCCCTCCGCCACGACCACGATCGAGAAGTGCCGTCCCGCCGCATCGCGCGCCGTGATCTTGTCGCACACCCGGGTGATGTCGTACGGAATCTCCGGGATCAGAATGACGTCCGCCGTGCCCGCCACCCCGGAGTGCAGCGCGATGAATCCCGCGTCGCGTCCCATCACTTCCATGACGATCACCCGATCGTGACTCTCGGCTGTGGTATGCAGCTTGTCGATCGCCTCGATCGCCGTGTTCACCGCCGTGTCGAAGCCGAATGTCGTGACCGTGCCGCTCACGTCGTTGTCGATCGTCTTCGGCACGCCGATGACGCGCATTCCCTTCTGGCACAGTTGCAGCGCAATCTCGAGCGAGCCGTCGCCGCCGATGGAGATCACCGCGTCGATGCCCATCTTCTTCGCATTCTCGAGCAGCTCCCCAGAACGATCCTCCGGGATGTAGCTCCCATCGGGCTGCTTTCGTGGATAGCAGAACGGATTGCCGCGATTGGTCGCACGAAGAATCGTCCCCCCAAGGTGCGCAATGCCGCGCACGGACTGCTTGGTGAGCGGTATGACCTCATCTTCGCCGAGCAAGCCGGCGAATCCGCGCTTGATACCCACCACGTCCCAACCACGGTTGATTGCGGTGAGCACGGCGGCGCGGATGACTGCGTTCAGACCAGGGGCGTCGCCGCCGCCCGTCGAGATGGCGATGCGCATCGAGTTCAGCTGCCGGAAACAGAGGTGAAAGGACCGACGCACTCTGGGCCGGCGCGCTCGAAAGACGCACCGGCCCAGGCGGCGTCACCGCGCGGTGACTTCAGGAAGACGAATGCAACAGTGCCATGACTTCGCCCTTGGCGGCGTGCCGGCCGAGTTTCGACTTCTCGAAGACGGGTACCCCATCCTTGAGCACCTCGAAACGGCCGCCCGAGCTGGGTTTCAGCGCGACTTGCGCCGCTGGGAACTCCCGGGAAATCTCGGCCGCCAGACTGGCGGCCCGCGGCTCGTAGTTTCAAACGGTGCAGTATTCGATCGTGATCGTCATTGGCGCGGTTTGCTGGAGGCTTCGTGCAATATAGTGCGTCGAATTCATCGCGGAGTCCCCCCATCAGACTCCAAGCACGCTCCGCAGCATCGCCGTCAGCTTCTCTTCGAGCACTCCGCTGGACGCGCACGCCACGCCGGCGCTGCTGCCGGTCGCCGTCGCCGTTCCCACAACGCGCGTGTCGATAGCGGTCCGCTTCTCGCCCACCGACTGCATCGCGGTGAGCGCGGTGAACTGCACCGTGTACCGCTCCGCATTGGGACCATACGCACTTTCACCGCACTCGAGCAGGCGTGACAGCCGGACACCTCCTACCGGCTTGCGCTGCACCACTCGTAGCGCGCCGAGCACGTGGTTCTCGGTATCCGCGACCGTCAGCGGGATGCCGAGGTCGGCGTACACCTGGATCAACGCGGCCCACACCTTGTCGCTCGACACGGCGAGCGTGTCGGGTGCGCGCGCCGCATCGGATGAGATCACGGTGCTGAATCGGCCGGCCCGCGGATCGAATGGGCCAACGCGTGCAACCCCTTGCGCCGATGACGCACTCCCCAGCGCAGGCAACGCGAGAACCGCCATGAGGCCTGAGTACAGTACGGTCTGATTTCGTCGCATGTTGCTCACCAGTGACGTCGGATGGTGGCGGCCTCGATCAGCGCTGCGGAACGGGGACGCCCGCCATCCCGGCCAGTTGCCGAAGCAGCGTGTCCTGACGCGCGATCGCCGTCCGCAGCGAGTCGATCTGGTCGTGCATCATCGCCGTCTCCTGACGTGCACCGTTCAGCTCATCCCCCATCTCGCGCATCTGCTCAGCGATCAGCGCGTCCGCCTGCGGGTTGCGACAACTGGCCGCGAGGACGAGGGCCCACCCCATGGCGATTCGGCGAAGTGGCAATGGACGCATGCGCACGATGAGCGAGAATGGAAAAGAGTTCACCGCCATGCCCGACAAGATGGCCTTTCGATCCGCTGTCGGCCAGAAGGCACATGGCAATTTGGCGGTTCGACGTGCAATAGTCGGATGACGCTCGCTCCGTGGGCGCCCGCAGTATTCGCCCATGCGCACTCCCTTCAATCGTGCGGGGCTCACGCTCGCCGAACTCATCGTCGTCATGGTAATCATCGGCCTCACGCTGCTCCTCGGCGTTGGCCAGCTGCGCCTGTATCTGGACCGCATCGCCACGCGAGATGCGGTGCGCGCTGCGGGCAACGTCGTCGAACGCGCTCGCGACGAAGCGGTTGCCCTGCACACGCCGGTCAGCGTGAAGATCGACACATCGGCCGCCACGATCGAGCTCCTCGCACGCGGCTTGACGCTGGGCAAGACACCGCTGGGCGACATCCATGGCGTCGCCCTCTCCACCACGCGCGATTCCATCACGTTCGACGTCCGCGGACTCGGCTACGGCGCCGCGAATCTCACCTTGGTAGCGCGGCGAGGCCGCGCGACCGACACGCTGGTCGTCTCGCGCCTCGGCCGTGTTCGATATTAGAACCCGGCTTGGCGCGCCTTCGTCATTTCCTTGCGCGGTAGTAGCGCGTCGCGGTTGGCTGCGTCATACACGAACGCGGCGACGATGACGGCGTTCTTCATCATGTCGTTGGCCTGGATGCGCTCGTAGACGTCCTGGTTGCTGTGGTGCGTGCGCGTGCCGTATTCGATGGGATCCTGGATGAACTGGAACGCCGGAATCCCAACGGCATCGAACGACAGGTGATCGGTCCCCGTGGTGTTGCGGATCGTCAACGCATGCATTCCGAGATCGACGAACGGCTCCATCCACTGCTGGAAAATCGGGCCCACGCCGGTATTGCCCTGCTGGTAGATGCCGCGGATGGCGCCGGTGCCGTTGTCCAGGTTGAAATACACCGACACCTTGGCCTGCTCCGCCTTGATCTGCGTCGTGGCAGCATCGCCGAAGTGCTGCCTCACGTACGCGCGCGAGCCCAGCAGGCCTTGCTCTTCACCGGTCCAGAGCGCGATGCGAACCGTACGCCGCAGCGGCAAACCACTGGCCTTGAGGATGCGCAACGCTTCCATCATCACTGCGGAGCCCGCCGCGTTATCCGTCGCCCCAGTGCCGGTCTGCCATGAATCGAAGTGCGCACCCAGCATCACCACCTCGTCCTTCTTGTCAGTCCCCGGGAGCTCACCGACGATGTTGAACGAATTGAGGTCCTCGTCGTAGAACGTGTTCTTCGCGTCGACCTCGAGCCTCACCGGGACACCCTTGGCGATCGTGCGCGCCATTCGTCCGTAATGTTCCGCCGCCACCACGATGGTTGGAACGCTCGGCGGCGCATCGACGTCGCGAAATCCCGTGCTGGCCGCAAACACTGTTCCGCCATCGCCGCGGCCGTACTGCAGCACGCCGGCCACGCCTTCATCCACGAGGAACTGCGCACGCTTTGCGGCCAGCACCTGCGCAGTGATGCGTGTGGCGTTGCTGAACTGCCCGGCCGGTGAAGCCGGCGCCGAGGGCCATGGTGCAGCGAGCGAATCCAGCGTCGCGTCCGAATAGCGGCTCGCGAATGCCGTAAAGTTGGCTGGAAGGTCGCGCGCCGGCGTCGTCATCACCCACTTTCCGCGCAGCGTGCCCTTCACCTTCGCCATGTCGGACTCGCTGTCGAGCGCCGCCATCACAACGTCGCCCGTCAATGGCCCATTCGTGCCAACTGACCAAGCCCCCGGATACGCGATGATCGGGTACCGCGTCGGCGACACGACGTTCGCCGAGAACCGATCGTTCGTCCATCCACGGCCGAAGGGTCCCCAGCTTTCGAGCGTCACGTTCTGCGCGCCGTTTTTCGTCAGCCAGGCACCGGCCCACTGCCCCGCCGCCTTCGTCGCGGGCGACCCGGTGAGCCGAGCACCGTAGACGTCAGTCAGGTAGCTGGCGACCTCCATCACCTGGGACCTGTAGAGTCCCTCCTGGCGAATTCGCTCCATCGCGACGGCGCTGACCCTTTCCTGCGCTGCCAGCGGCGCCGCGGCGATGAAGACGAGCGAAAGAATGTGCCAAGCCCTGACCGCAGAAGGCATCATGGAAGCTCCCGGTGGCGTGTGGTGCGACGACGACCGCGGCGTCAGTCCGCCGCGACCGTCCCGAAGTCGTAGCCCGGCACCGACACGCGCGGAATCGGCTTGCCGATCATCCGCTCGATCGTGCGCACCATTCCAATCTCGTCGGGCGACATGAACGTGTAGGCATCGCCTTCCTTCGCCGCCCGGCCCGTGCGGCCGATGCGGTGCACGTAGTCCTCGGCTTGCTGTGGCACGTCGTAGTTGATGACGTGCGTGATGCCGGAGATGTCGAGCCCGCGCTGTGCGATGTCGGTGGCCACGAGCACGCTCGTCGTTCCGTCCTTGAAATCCTGGAGGGCCCGCGTGCGCTGTGCCTGCGTCTTGTCGGCATGCATTGCCGTCGCCGTCACGCCCGCCTTCTCCAGATCGCGGACGATGCGGTCGGCGCCATGCTTGGTCCGCGAAAAGATGAGGACGGAGTCGTGCACCTTGCCGGTGAGCAGCTCGACGAGCAACGCGTTCTTCTTTTCGCGCGGCACGGGATACACCGCGTGCGTCACCGTGCTGGCGGCCGCCGAGCGGACACCCACCTGCACCACGATTGGCTTGCGAAGGTACTTGCGCGCCAGTGCTTCGACCTCGGGCGGCATCGTGGCGCTGAAGAGCAGCGTCTGGCGATACGCCGGGATCTGGTCGACGATCTTGTTGATCTGCGGCGCGAAGCCCATGTCCAGCATGCGGTCCGCTTCGTCGAGTACCAGCACCTCGAGGTCGTCGAAGACGACGTTCTGCCGCTCGAGGTGATCGATGAGACGGCCTGGCGTCGCAACCACGACATCGACGCCGGCACGCAGCTTCTTCTCCTGCGGGTCGAGTGGCACGCCACCATACACCGCCACCACCGCGATTTCGGCGTGTGAAGCGTACTTCCTGAAGCTTTCCTCCACCTGCACGCACAACTCACGCGTCGGCGTGAGAATGAGCGCGCGTGTGCGCCGAGGGCCATCGATGAGGCGATCGATGATCGGTAGCGTGAAGGCGGCAGTCTTGCCTGTGCCGGTCTGCGCCAGGCCCATGATGTCGCGCCCCTTGAGCGCGAGAGGAATCGCGTCGCGCTGGATCGGGGTCGGTGTGGTGTAGCCCGCGTCGTGGATCGCGGACAGGATCTCCGGATGGAGATTCAAGTCGGCGAAGGTGAGCGTGCTCTCCGCGCCTGGCTCGTCGGCCGGCGCGATGGTCGCGGATGTCTGCTGATCGTCGGTCATGCGTCCTGATGCGGCGCGCCGGGGCCGCGATCCCGGAACTTCCGGGACCGGCGCATGCATCGGACAGTTGCGCGGCCTCGTGCCGCGGCGTCGACCGATGCGGTGAAGAAAGGAGTGCGACCGCGAAGGGCGATCGCGCACAGAATGTGTCGTCCGGCCGGATGCCGAGCGGTCGTGAAGGTTTCCGCAGCCTCGCGCGCCGGATGCGCGCGACCTTCACCGGTTCGTTCTAACAGCATGAAGTGTAACCGGTCAAGCCGCTGGCGGCTACGTGTCGCCCAGCTGTCGATTGAGGAAGACAATCGTGAGATCCAGCACTTCCTCCGCGCGCTCCTCGTTCACCGCATGACCTCCGCCGGTGATCATGTGGACCTCCAACGGCGCACCGGCAGCGCGCAGGGCCTCGACATACGGCCCCGCGTCGCGCACCAGCCGATCGCGAGTTCCCAGCACCACCAGCACCTCCTCCCCGAGGATGCGGATCCGCTCGGCCATCGCCGGCGCCGGCATCCGCTCCCAGTTGAAGTGATGCACCAACTGGCGCATCGCGCGCGAGAATTCCGGAAACTGTGACGGTGCCCAGTACTCATCCTCATCGCGACGCGTGATGCGCGTGGCGTCGCCATAGACCATTCGATGCGCTCGCGCCACGATCCATCGCGGCACCAATCGCGGCAACACGCGAGCGACGACCGGTGGGCTGACAAGACGCGCCAGTCGTTGCAGCCGCACTCGGCCGAAGGCCGCAGGATTCACCAGCACCAACCGGTGCACGGGGCTGTCCGCGGCTGTCGCGAGCTCTAGGGCAATCGTGCCGCCCATGGACTGCGCCACGACATCGACGGGCGCGAGCCCTTCGAGCGCAATCACCTCACGCACGGCTTCCGCGAGCGCCGCCACGCGGTAGAGCGCCTCGTCATCCGGCTTTTCGGACAGGCCATGCCCGGGCAGATCGACCGCGATGACGCGCCGCCCCGCCGCGGCCAACGGCGCGAACCAGTCACGCCACATGAAGATCGAGGCACCCCATCCATGGATGAGCAGCACGGGCGGATCGTTCGCCTTCCCCGACTCCGCCAGGCGAAGCACTAACCCACTCCCGAGCGTGACGTCGCGGACGCGTATGTCGCGGGAGCCGGCGGGAAACATCTCCGCCGGGTTGAGTCGTCCCGCGAGTCGCCCTCGGTCGCTGCCGTTCGGCTCCGTCAGAGGATCTCGATCGGACGCCCAATGAGGCGCGCGATCAGCCCGAGGCGGAACGTGATGTCCGTCCACCGCTCCTCACCATCCAGCTGTGCCTCGAGCGGATATGTCGGCCACACATACGAGTTGGTGCTCTTGGCCGCGGCCATGCCCTTGTGCGGATGCCAGACGCCTTCGCGATCACGGTCCTCGAGGAAGCGCTCGAACAACTTGCACCAGTTCTCGTTTCGCTTGAGGAAACCCAGCCGCGCCATCAACTCGAGCCAATACAGTGCAAATGGCACGTCGGCATCGGCAGCGTTGCGATGGGGCAGGTAGTCGCCCAGCACGAGGTGCGGCACGGGCAATACCTGCTTGCCGCTGAGCTGAACCGCTTCCTGCCGAGGCTGCGGCTGCGTGAGGTGTGTGTACAGGGCATCCATCTCGCGGTGATGCTCGGCGCGGAACAGCGGCATGTACGCGAGCATCGTCACCGCGTACACTGACGGCGGACACGCCTCCGCCGCCAGCATGTGCTGATTGCCTTGCCGAATGAACGGCTTCTGCGCCAACGGCGAACGCAGGTAGTCCGCCATCCGGACGAGAATGCGGCGCGCCGCGCCGCGAAGCCGTGGATCGCCCTCGTAGCCAGCCTGGGCCAGTGTCGCGGCGGCCGCTTCCCGCAAGAGCGAACGCCCGCGCTTTACCGCCTCTTCATCGGGCGCGTGCTTGCCACCCAGCTCGAAGAGAAACGACGGATCGTCGTCCTCGGCCAGAAGTCGAAAGAGCACGCGACGCGCGTGTACGAGTGGCGGTGTGTCCCTGTGCCATCCGTACTCCATCATCCGGCGAACGGCGGGGATCGTCCCGATGCCCTCGAAATGCTCGGCGCGCGGAGACGGTACCGTGAGCATTCCGCCACCCCATGTACCGTCGGGCTGCTGGAGCGTAGCCAACAGCAAGGCGGGTCGATGCGTAAGAGGTAGTGCAGCCACCTTCTCCGCATCCGTCGCATTGAGTCGCGCCACTTCCGTCAGGGCGCGAAAGCGAATCGGTGCGGCCGCATGGGCCATGAGCCAATCCAGAGGAAAGCGGACCGGGCTCGATGCCGGGACGAAGACCGCTGGCGCGGCAGGCGCCGCGGCGGCTGGCGGCGACGAAGGAGCAGGTGTTGCAGGCGGGGTACTGCTGGATGGCGACGGCAGGGTCACGTGTGGCTCGCGGAGCTAGCAGTCAGACCAGAGTGGCATGGCGACGCCGGGCGGAACGCCCCGGGGAATGGCGGGTAAGCATAGCAGATTCGCTCGCTCCCGCTAGAGGGGAAAATGCAAGTAGCAGGCCCTTAACGACTTAGAAAGCACTGCACGTCCATCATTTATTACAGGGGTAGGAGTCATGAAGGCATTTCGCATCGCGATGCTCGGCCTAGCGCTCGTTGCCGGAAGCGCAACCGTCGCCAGCGCGCAGGCCGCTCCGCAGCAGCAGGGTCGTGGAGGCGCTCGCCCCAACCAGCAGCTGAAGGACATCACTCTCACAGCTGAGCAGCAGGCCAAGATCGACGAGATCAACAAGAAGTACGCGCCGGAAATGCAGATCCTCCGCGAGTCTATGCAAGGCGGTGGAGATCGCGCGGAAGGCATGAAGAAGATGAACGAGCTGCGTACGAAGATCTCGCCCGAGATCCGTGGCGTCCTCACGGCGGAGCAGCAGGTCATCTTCGACAAGAACATGGCCGAGATGAAGACCCGCATGGACGCGATGGCGAAGCCGCCCGCGATCTAACGACTCGCTGTTCCGTTTGTACCAGAGTGGCGGCGCCTCGGCGCCGCCACTCTTTTTCTTTCGCTTGTCGCAATGCGGTGCGCAAACGCATCTTGCGCGGATGACCGCCAACGCAGCGTCTCCCCCACCCCGCTCTCGTGCGCGGTGAGTTCGTCGATGTCGCCGGCGCTCGGCTGTATTACTACGCCGCCGGCACTCGCGGTGCGGGAGCGCCCGTCGTCTTTCTTCATGGCTTCCCCACCTCCGGACACCTGTGGGGCGACGTCGTTGCGCAGATGCCTGCCGGCCACCGTATCGTCGTCGCCGACCTGCTCGGCTACGGACGCAGCGATCCACCCGGTTCGCGCGCGCTGACGTTGCGCGCCCACGCGGAGCGGGTCGTCGGTCTGCTCGACGCCCTGCAGGTCACGAGTGCATGCATTGTCGGCCACGACCTCGGCGGCGGCGTGGCGCAGGCACTCGCGCTGGATTGGCCCGCACGCGTGTCGCACCTCGCACTCATCGACAGCGTTGCGTTCAACGCTTGGCCAACGCGAAACGTGCGCGTGGCGAACGCGCTGATGCCGTTGGTGCGTCGCCTCCCGACCAATTGGCTGCTGCCCATCGTGCGCGCCGATCTCGAACGCGGCTACTACGACCCGACGCGTGCGGCACATTCGATCGACAAGTTCCAGCGACCGTTCAACAGCGAGGACGGCCGAAGGGCCCTTCTCCAGCATCTCGCGGCGCTCGACCTCAGCGAGACACAGGCGCTTGGCGCTCGCCTGTCCGAGGTGCGTGTGCCCACTGCTGTCATCTGGGGCGCACACGACCCGTATCTGCCACTGGCGTCGGGCCGTCGCCTCGCCGAGGCGATTCGGGGTGCGAGCTTTCACGTCATCGACGACGCGCGGCACTTCACCCCGGAAGATTCGCCGCGCGAGATCGCGCAGATCCTCGGCGATCTCCTGTCGGGCATGACTACCTAGGCCGGCTCGCTCCCTTCTCGTCCTCCTCCGGGCGAATCTCGGCGCGTAGCGCTGCCACCGTGTATTTGCTTCCCGGATTCCACAGGATCCAGCTCCGCACGCCGTTGTCATAGCCAGCCTGCATTTGTGCGCGAACTTGCGTGAGGCCGTACCGCGGCGCTCCCATCGTGAAGTCCTGATACCACGGAACGATGAGCGGCGCTGGCGACACGTTGGCATTGCGCTCCCTGGCATCCTTCATCGCATGGTCAATCGTCGCATACGGTGACGCGTTGGGATTGGAGATGCCGTACGTCCCGCGCGCGTAGTGCGACGGATACGTCATCGGCAGCACGATGTCCGCCCGGTCGGCGAAACGCTCCCATTGCTGTCCGATGCCCATGTCAGTGGAATCGGTGGTGGTGAGCCCGAACACGTCGATCGCCATCGGCACCTGCAACTGGGCGACGCGCTCCTTGAGATACGCGAGCTGGTCACGGATGACGTCAGCGCGAGGACGACCCTTGGCCAGCGGGAATCTCGTCTCGCGTACGAGACGAGGATCGTCGGGAAAGCGCACGTAGTCGAATTGCACTTCGCTGAATCCCAGCGCGACCGCTTCCGCGGCGAGGTCCGCCGCGTATGTCCACACTCCGCGCTGGTGCGGATCGAGCCACGGAACGCCATCCCTGTCCAGCCACGGCTGTCCATCCGCGCGCCGCTGCACCGCCCATTCACGCTTGGCGCTGGCAAGCAGGGGATCCTTCGCCACGACGATGCGAGCGATGGGAAAGATGCCGGCAGCGCGCATCGTATCGAGGATTGCACGGATGCGGCTCGCCGCTACCGGCATCGTGGTATCGGCACCGATCTGCTGCGCCAGTGGTACGCTCGACCGATAGAGCACGTAGCCGCGATCATCCTTCACGTCGAGCACGAGCGCGTTGACCTCGGTGTGCCGTGCCACGGCGATCAGCTCCCACATGCGTTGGTCGAGCACCGCCCATCGATTTACATAGAGACCGCGAACGACGTCCGGGCGCTCCATCGGTGTTCGCTGGGCGTTTGCGCGTGGCGCCCGCAGCGCCATGGCGAACAACACTGCTGTCATGCCGAGCCAGAGGAGAGGGACCCTCTTCCTCAACGACGCGATCGGGCTGCCACTGCCGTCCATGTCACAGCCGCCGCACTTCCCGCACCGCATCCACCGCGTTGCCGATCTCCCTCGACAGCGCACGCGCTTCCTGCGTCGCGCTCGCGACGTCCGACATAGCGCTCTCCAATCCCGACGAACCTAGCTTCAACAGGTCGAGGCGGAGGTTCTGGAGTGCAAGCGCTGCGCTCTCGAGTTGCGACGACAACACGGCGCGTCGTTCGGACAGCTCGCCGATCGACGCCCGCTGGCGTTCAAGCAGCGCGATGCGACGCTCCTGCTCCGGCGTCGGCGAGCCCGACGTCTCGGCGCGAAGTGTGGAGAGCCGCGCATCGAGCATCTGCGGCGACGAGCCGCCCACGTCGGCATCCAGGCGATGCAGCGTGGTCGCCAGCGCACCGACACGCTCGGCCAGCGCATCGACCGTGGGCGCGACGTCAGGAATCATGTCGCGCTCGGAGTCCGGCAGTCGAGCGAGCGTGTCGCGCACGGCGATGTGATCCGCCGCCGCGCGGCGCACGGTCTCACCATAGTGCCCATCGAGAATCTCCATCGGCGCCAGCCGCTGCGCCGCCTCGGACACCGACATCCTCGGCAGGCTGCGCTGCGGCTCGCCGCTCACGACACTGGTGCCCCGCGTGAACATCTTCCGCAGCGGCACGCCGTCCGCCCACAGCTTGCCGGCGCGCGACAGGATGCCCAGCGAAATGGCCGCGGTGGGGAAGAGAAACCACAGAAAGTGCGGCGACGTCAGGAAGTTCACGGCCGCCAATGATCCGATCGTCGCGACGCTGCCGATCGCCTTGCGTCGAAAGCGCACGAGTTGCTCGTCGACGGACAGTCCGGCGTACTCCTGGTCCTCGTCGACCCTTCCGGCACCGCGGCTTCGACGCCTTTGTTCCAGCTCCCAGCGCTTTCTCGCCCGCTTCCATTCGCGCCAATCCGACTTGCTGCCCCACACCGGCGCCACAGGCATCGGCGGCATGAGGGGTTCGCGCGGATTCCAGTTCATGCCCGGCACCTGGCGCGCATCGATGAATCGCGGGTCGGGCATCAGCCTCGGCGGCATCGGCGCGGGCTCGTGGAAGCGATGCTCCAGTGGCTGCGACGTCGGCCACGCCGGCGCCTGCTGCGGAAGGTCGCGCGTGTCGAGAATCGCATCGCGGAACGCAGCGGCATCGGCCCACCTGTCCTCCGGCTTCTTCGCGAGCGCGCGGGCAATGGCGTGTCCGAGAACCGGTGGCACGTCGGGCCGAAGCTGAGCGATCGGCCGCGGTGACTCCGACACGTGCTTCACCAACATCGCCGGCGTGTTCGACGCCTTGAATGGCGTTTCGCCGGCGAGCAACTGATACCCGATGATGCCGAGCGAGTAGATGTCGCTGCGCCCATCGAGCTCCCGCTCGCCGAGCGCCTGTTCCGGCGACATGTAGGCCGGCGTTCCGATGGCCACCCCTGTGACCGTGAGTCTCGTGTCACCCTGTGCAGCGCGCGCGATGCCGAAATCGGTGACCATCGGCCGGCCGGTCGTCATGTCGAGCATGATGTTGTCCGGCTTCACGTCGCGATGCACGACGCCTTGCGAGTGCGCATACGCGAGCGCATCGGCGACTCCCGCGAGCAGCGCGCGCGCCTCCGTGATGGGCAGTCGCGGCTCGCGCACGAGGCGTTGCGCAAGGCTTTCGCCGTCGACCAGCGCCATGACGAAGTAGACCATGCCCTCACGCTCGTCCACCGTGTAGATCGGCACGATGCTCGGATGCGCAAGGCGCGCGGACGTCTGCGCTTCCCGCAGGAATCGCTCGCGCACGTCGGCGTTGAAGGCCAGTTCCGGCGGCAGAACCTTGATGGCTACGCGGCGATGCAGACGCAGGTCGGTTGCCCGATAGACGACCGCCATTCCGCCCCGTCCGATCTCCGCGTCGACGAGATACTGAGTCCCGACCGCAACGACGAGGCGGTCGAGCAGTGGATCGTTCACCCTCGCTCCGACGACCGTCGGGAATCGGGCGTGGTGCGTACGCCGATGCGTCCCATCTGGTCGGCGACGTACAACGCCTCATCCACGTTTTCGGCGAGACTCATCGCCTGGTTCGCGAGGCCGGTGATGTGCTGGTGCATCTGGGGGCTCGCACCCAGGCGCATCAGGTCGAAGCGCATGTTCTGCAGCGCGAGCGCACAGGTCTCGAGCTTCGATGCCAGCGACTTGCGCCGTGTATCCGCATCCACGAGCGCGCGCCGCTGCCGCTTGAGATACGCGAGACGCCGCACGCGATCTTCACTGCCGCGCTCCAGCGGATTCGCCGCATTCTCGAGGGTGCTGATCTCGCTCTCGAGCTGTTCGCGCGCCGACGAGATGTCCATCCGCGACGACTCGTCCATTGCCAGCGCGAGCGACTGCACCTTGTCAGCCAGGGCCATCGCGGACCGCGAGACTTCCTCGCGCTGTGAGCTGGGCAGTGCGCCGCCCAGCGATTCCATGCGGCGAAAGATCTCGTCGCGATCGGAGAACGCCTGACGTACACGCTCGGCGAGCGCATTGTCCATCAGCGCGGCAGGATACACGGCACCGCCGCCGCGCGGCGATGCGTCGAATCCGCTGCCGACGAGCGACGGCGACAGGCGCGCCGCCATCTTTCGCTGCTCGCGATTCGCACGAAGGCGCGCGCGCGCACCTGGATCGAACACGGCGCGCAGCCACTCGCCCGCCTCCTCGATCACTTCCATCACCTCGCGATCGCGCGGCTGACGAAACACGTCGCGCCAGTCATATCCCTCCGACCAGAGCTTCGCGTACTTGAACGCGATGTAGATACTCCAGAGCACCGTCACCGGCAGGACGCTCTGGCCGAAGATGGCGAAGACGAGAATCACCCCGTTGACGAACAGGTACGGCGCGATCTTCGCCCGAAATGCCTGAACGGGCGGAGCTTCCCACCGGCGTAGCTCGTCCGGCGTTGGGTGCTGGTGCTGGTGCTGGAGTGAGCGGTCGCCTTGCGAGAACCCCGCTGGCGGGTACGACGGCCGGTCCGCGACCGGATACGACGGACGATCGGGTCCGCTGTACGATGACCGCTCCGATCCACCGTACGATGGCCGGTCGAGCGCGGGGGGATAACTCGAGCGGGAACCGCCCGGCAGCTCCATGGGAGCGGACGCGGGCTCCGGCGCGCGCGCCGGTGGCGCCTCGCGCGCATCGAGCGCTGCGACCAATGCAGATGCTGTGAGGAAGCGGTTCGCCGGATCCTTCTCGAGTAGCATCATCACCGACCGGGCAAGGTCGGTCGGCACGTCATTACGGCGCTGCTGCACCGGAATGGGACGCTCGGAGATGTGTTTCACGAGCATCGCCGGCGTGCTGCCCGCGGTGAACGGCGGCTCACCGGTGAGCATCTGGTAGCCGAGGATGCCGAGGGAGTACAGGTCGCTGCGTCCGTCGAGCTCGCGTTCGCCTGCCGCCTGTTCCGGCGACATATACGCGGGCGTGCCGATCGCCATGCCGGTGGCTGTCAGCCGGCTGTCGCCGCCCGAGTCCATCGCGCGCGCGATACCGAAGTCGGTGACCATCGGGCGGCCCGTGACGGCGTCGAGCAGGATGTTGTCCGGCTTGATGTCACGATGCACCACGCCGCGGTCGTGCGCATAGGCCAGCGCCCCGGCGACTTCACGCAGGATCCTCCGCGTTTCGTCGACGGTCAGGACACCGCGTTCGTGCAGCCGCTTGGCGAGGTTGTCGCCGCTGATGTAGGCCATGACGAAGAAGACCAGGCCGGCCTGCTCGTCGACGGTATAGATGGGAACGATATTAGGATGCGAGAGCTGCGCGGCAGTTTCCGCCTCGCGCAGGAATCGCGACTTGATCTCGCTGCGGAACGCGAGCTCAGGCGGGAGCAGCTTGATCGCGACTTGGCGCTTGAGGCGCCGGTCCTTCGCACGGTACACAATGCCCATGCCTCCCCGTCCGATCTCGCAGTCGAGCTCGTAATGGGCGGTAAGCGCGCGCTCAACATGAGCACGAAGCTCGTCATCCGCAGCAGTGGCGAGCGGGTCGGGCAAGCGACGACGGGTAGGCAGGGTGAGGCTGGCAGAGGACATTGTAGCACAGCGAACGGGCGGTGGAAAGGAGAACCGCCACAGCGGCAGGGACACTACGTCATGATGACCGTGAGAAGTGTCAAACGCTGCCGCGCTGTCGCATTCACGCTGGAATGGAGTGTGCCTTTCAGCCTGGCCTTGGTTGCGGGAACGTTGCGGCACGCAATATCCAGTTTCGGCAGCCACTCCTCATTTACAGGAACGAATAATGGGTCAGCGTCAAACGCTCCCCGTTCTCCCCCTCCGGGGGACGGTGATCTTTCCAGGGCTCACGGCGCCGATCGCCGCTGGCCGGCCGGGCACCCTCCGCGCGATCGAGGCGGCGCTCAAGGGAGATCGGCTTGTATTTGCTGTCGCCCAGCGCGACAACACGGACGAGCCTACGCCCGACATCCTCTACTCGATGGGCGTCATCGCGCGCATCGGGCAGATCCAGCGCGGCCTTGGCGGGGTGCAGCTCCTGCTCCAGGGTGAGCAGCGCGCCACGGCCATTCAATACGCCACCAACCCCGCCGACAACTACCTCAGCGCGGTCGTCACACCGGTCGACGAACAGAAGCCGCTCGACGAGAACGACCCGGCCTTCGTCGCGCTCTATAAGGAGATCCGCGAGCGTGCCGCCGAGCTCGGCGAGCGTCGCGGCCTGCCTGAAGAGGTGGTGCACCAAGTGCTCGATGCCGTCACTGACGCCGGCCGCTTTGCCGACCTCGTCGCCGGCTACATCGAGCTGCCCGTCGCCGAACGTCAGGGCTTGCTGGAAAATCTGAACGTCGAAGACCGGCTCCGCCGCGTCCTCGTCCACGTCCAGCGCCAGATCGGCATGATCGAGATGCAGGAAGAGATCAAGTCGCAGGTGCAGGAAGAGCTGGGCGAGCGCCAGCGCGAGATGTACCTCCGCGAGCAGATGAAGGCGATCCAGAAGGAGCTCGGCGACGACGACCAGAGCAAGGAGATCTCCGAGCTGCGCGAGAAGCTGGAGAAGCTCGAGCTACCGCCGACCGCCAAGACCGAAGTGGAACGCGAGCTCGGACGTCTCGAGCGTGCTGGACGCGAGTCAATGGAAGCACAGGTCATTCGCACGTACCTGGAGTGGATTGCCGAGCTGCCATGGAACACGCGCTCCGACGACAGCCTCGATCTCACGCGTGCACAGCAGGTGCTCGACGAAGACCACTACGGTCTCCCCGACGTGAAGGATCGCGTGCTGGAGTTCCTCGCCGTTCGACAACTTCGCGCACAGGAGATGGCGAATGAAGTCGAGCAGGTCGGCGAGATTCCTGTCGCGGCATTTCACATCGATCGCAACGATGCCACGCCGAACCTGCAGGTGACGGACGAGCATCGCGCCGTGACGGACAAGAAGGAAGCGAAGGCCCGCGCCATGGCGAAGGGCCCGATCCTGCTCTTCTCGGGACCGCCCGGCGTCGGCAAGACCTCCATCGCCAAGTCCATCGCTCGCTCACTCGGCCGCGAGTACGTGCGCGTGTCGCTCGGCGGCGTGCGCGATGAAGCGGACATCCGCGGCCACCGTCGCACCTACGTGGGCGCGATGCCGGGTCGTATCATCCAGGGGCTCAAGCAGGCGAAGACGCGCAATCCGGTCTTCCTGCTCGACGAGGTGGACAAGCTCGGCCAGGGCTTCCAGGGCGATCCGGCGAGCGCGCTGCTCGAAGTGCTCGACCCCGCGCAGAACGACACGTTCACCGATCACTATCTCGGCATTCCGTTCGACTTGAGCGAAGTGCTGTTCATCGCGACGGCGAACTTCGTCCAGAACATTCCCGGACCGCTCTTCGACCGCATGGAGGCGGTGGAGTTCGCCGGTTACACCGAGCGCGAGAAGGCAGAGATCGCGAAAAAGTACCTCATTCCGCGACAGCTCGAAGACTCCGGTCTCAAGAGCAAGAACATCGTGTTCACCGATGACGCGGTGATGACCATCGTGAGCAAGTACACGCGCGAGAGCGGCGTGCGCCAGCTCGAGCGTCAGGTAGGCGCGGTGGCACGCAAGGTCGCGCGCAAGCTCGCATCAGGCGAGACGGCCGACCTCACCATCACCCCCGAGGACGTGCGCGAGCTGCTTGGCCGCCCGCGCGTGCATCCGGAGCAGGCAAACGAAGAGAACGAGGTCGGCGTGGCCGCGGGCATGTATTACACGCCCATGGGGGGAGACATCATGTTCGTGGAAGCGGCCATTCGCCGTCTGCACGGCGCACAGCGCTCCTCGGACAGCGACGACCAGAAGGTGCAGGTGAGCGGGTGGGGCAATGTTTCACTCATTCTCACCGGCCAGCTGGGTGACGTCATGAAGGAGAGCGCCCGCGCAGCGCTCACCTACGCGGCGACGCATGCATCGGCGCTCAAGATCCCCGAGGATCGTCTCGGATCGATCGAGGTGCACGTGCACGTTCCAGCGGGTGCGATTCCCAAGGACGGGCCCAGCGCGGGTGTCGCAATCTCGACGGCGCTCGTGAGTGCGATGTCCGGGCGCCCGGTGCGCAAGGAGGTCGCGATGACCGGCGAATCCACGCTGCGTGGCCGAGTGTTGCCGATCGGCGGATTGAAGGAAAAGGTGCTGGGGGCCCATCGCGCGGGCATCACCACCATCATCCTGCCAAAGGACAACGAGGCGGACATGGAAGACATTCCGGAAGAGGTGCGCAACCAGCTCACCTTCCACCCGGTCAGCACGCTCGACGAGGCATTCGCGATCGCGCTATTGCCGGCACCGAATGGCGTGTCGCCCGCGAAGCCCACCATCATGGAAGTGGCAGAGGCTGCCGCAGCCAGCATCTAGGGTGGTGCCGACGATGTTCGGCAAACGCCGCGCTCCTTCTGAGCGCGGCGTTTAGCTTCGTTCGATTCCGTACCGATACGAATCACCCTATCGCCAGGCATTCTTGACTCTGTCTGTTGCTCTAATCCCAAGGCCGTGTTACTATTGGTTTCAGCGACGCACCCCGTGCTTCGGTTCGGGGACTCAGTTCCGACGGATTTGGGGCCTGCTCTTCGCGGGTCTCTTTTTTTTCGCCCGCGTCGCTGCTTATACGGCACAGTGCCGTGTCTGTAGGGCGAGCCCCCGCGTGAGGGTGCCGTTCACGTTCAACATGTAGCCGGGTAGTGCGACAGAAGTCGTGTCCCCGACTACAAACATCATTGAGGAGTTCAGCTATGCGTACGACCGGCACCGTGAAGTGGTTCAACGACACGAAGGGCTTTGGCTTCATCACCCCCGCGAACGGCGAGAAGGATTGCTTCGTGCATCATT
>JBBQDT010000046.1:0-28332 GCA_038319955.1 Gemmatimonadales bacterium
ATCGGGATTCGGCGCGCGCTCACCGCCGTACGCGCGCGATGCTCGCCACCACGCCCGGGTAGCGCGCCAACAACGCGGCTGCCGATTCAGGCGGCAGCATCGCGAGTGCGGTGGACAGCGCGTCAGCGAGCGCGCCATCGGTGGCGATCACCGTGACCTGCGCTCCGGACGTGAGGCCGACTCCCGTCCGCGGATCCACCACGTGCGAGTAGCGCACTCCGCCGATCTCGACGAACTGTTCGCTCGGCCCGGACGTGGAGATGGCGGCGTTCGTGAGCGCGGAGGCGCGGACGCGCACGGACGAGTCGGCGCCGGGTACCGTGACACGCCACCCGGCAGCACCCGGCGGCGCATTTGTGACTGCGATGTCGCCCCCGGCTTCCACGAGCGCGCTCACGACGCCGCGCGCACGGAGCACGTCGGCCGCCTGCTGTACGGCATACCCCTTGGCAATACCGCCGAGATCCAGACGCATTCGCCGAAGTGAGAGACGAACGCGACATCGCGCACTGTCGAGCGCCAGATGCCGCCACCCGACACGCGCGCGCGCCGAGTCGAGCTCGGCGTCGCCAGGCAGACGGTGCATGCGGCGCGCCTCGCGCCACACTGCCACGAGAGGACCGACCGTCGGATCGAAGGCGCCGTCCGTCGCGCGGGCGATCTCTCGCGCGCGCGCGAGCACCGTGAACAGCGGTTCACTTACCGTGACCCATTTGCCGGGCCGACGGTCGAGCGAGCGTATCTCGCTCTTTGGGCGGTAATCACTCATAATGTCTTCGAGGACGGCAAATCGATCGAACGCCGCCCGCGACGCCTCGCGCGCATGTTTCTCGTTCCGCGCGTACAACACGATGCGAACCTCGACGCCCATGTGCAGCTCGCTGAACTCCGATCGCACCTTGCTGTCGTCCCGAGCGAAGTCGAGGGACCTGCTTTCTTGCGCGTCCACGCGTGACAGCGACACCAGAAGCATGACGAGGAGCGCGATTGCGTGACCCTTCGAGGTCATTGAAGCTCGGGGTGACGGCCATAGTCCTCGCAACCCACGTGTGCGCGGCACAGAGCGCATGGCGCGATTCCATTCCGGGCACCCTCGTGACCTTCGAGATGATCGCGGTTCCGGCTGGGACGACGACCGTCGCCGGCAAGGCTGTGCAGGTGCCAGCATTTCTCATCGGACGCACGGAGCTCTCGTGGGATGCGTACGACGCCTACATGCTCTCGAGGCCGGACGCTGCCGAGAAGCCCGTCACCGGCGCTGATGCCGTGTCGCGTCCGTCGCGTCCCTACGGCGCACCCGACTACGGCTGGGGTCATCGTGGATTTCCCGCCATCAGCATCGCACGCGGCGCGGCGGAGGCATTCTGCGCGTGGCTCTCGACGCGGACAGGCAGGAAATATCGCCTTCCCACCGAGGCCGAATGGGTGCGCGTCGCGGCACTCGCCAGTGGGGCAAAACCGATCACCGCTGCGCGCATGGACGCACTCGCCTGGCACGGGGGCAACGCAAAGGGCACGACGCACGCGTCAGGAACGCGGCAGGCAGACCTGCTCGGCTTGCATGATCTCTTCGGCAACGCGGCGGAGTGGGTGGTGAGTGACGATGGAAAGAACGTGGTGCGCGGCGGCTCGTTCCGCGACACGCGGCAGGGCGTCGGTCCGCAGGCGCGCGCCGAACAGGACGACAGCTGGCAGGAACGCGATCCGCAGATTCCCAAGAGCCGGTGGTGGCTTTCGGATGGTCCGTTCATCGGCTTCCGTATCGTGCGGGAGCCGTAATCTTCGCACAGGTACACTCACATGGCAGACTCGACGAACGATTCGCTCTCGCGCCGTGCATTCGTGCAGGCGACCGCAGTGGTGACGGCGGGCCTGATGCTGCCGAAGAACCTTTCGGCGAGGCCCGCTGGCGCCGCGTACTCGGACGTCATCCGTATTGGACTCGTCGGCTGCGGCGGCCGCGGCACGGGCGCCGCGCGCGACTGCATGCGCGCCTCCGACGGCATCCAGATCGTCGCCCTCGGTGACCTGTTTCCGGATCGCCTCGCGCAGTGCAAAGCGAACCTCTCGAAGGTCGTGGCCGACACGCCGGCGCTCGCATCGAAGTATGCGGTCACGGACGACAGGTGCTTCACCGGCTTCGACGCATACAAGAAGGTGATCGACAGCAGGGTGGACCTCGTGATGTTCGCGACGCCGCCCGGCTTCCGTCCGCTCCACCTCGCGGCAGCCGTCGCCGCGGGGAAACATGTCTTCATCGAGAAGCCCGCAGGCGTCGATCCGACCGGCGTGCGCTCGGTGCTCGAGTCCGCGGAGCTCGCGAAGCAGAAGGGGCTTGCGATCGTCGCCGGAACACAGCGTCGCCACGACCTGGGCTATCGCGCCGTGATCGATCGGGTGAAAGGCGGCGCCATCGGCGAAGTGCTCGGTGGACAGGTCTACTGGAATCAGGGCGGCCTGTGGATGAACGCGCGCAAGCCGGAGTGGAGCGACACCGAATGGCAGCTGCGCAACTGGCTGTACTTCACCTGGCTCTCTGGCGATCACATCGTCGAGCAGCACCTGCACAACATCGACGTCGCCAACTGGGTACTCGGCTCGCATCCGATCAAGGCCACGGGTGTCGGTGGTCGGCAGTGGCGCACCGATCCGGCGTACGGCCACATCTATGATCACTTCGCCATCGACTACGAGTATCCCAACGGCGTGCACATCATGAGCATGTGTCGCCAGATCGACGGATCGGCGAACCTCGTGGCCGAGAACTTCATTGGATCGAAGGGAAGCACGGACGCGAAGGGGACGATCCTGGGGTCGAAGCCGTTCAAGTACGCGGGAGCGGCGCCGAATCCGTACGTGCAGGAGCACGCCGACCTGCACGCGAGCATCCGCGCGGGCAAGCCGATCAACGAAGGGAAGCAGGTGGCCGAGACGACGCTGTCGGCGATCATTGGCCGTGAGGCGGCGTACACGGGTCAGAGCATTTCGTGGGATGAGCTGCTGAAGAGTCCACAGAGTCTGATGCCGACCACCGTCGCGCTCGGAAACCTGTCCGTGCCCAGCGTGGCGATGCCGGGGCAGACGAAGCTCGATCGCACGTGGGGCGGAAGCTGACCATGGACCGTCGAGACTTCATGCGGTCCACGCTCGCGTCGGGAGTCGCCCTGGCGGGCGCCACGCCGATTCTCGGTGCAGCGACGGCGAACCGTGTCACCTCCGCCGCTGCACCCCGCGCATTCCATCTGAAGTACGCGCCGCACTTCGGCATGTTCAAGGAGCACACCGGCAATGACCTCGTCGCGCAGCTCGAGTTCATGCGCTCCGAGGGATTCACCGCGCTCGAGGACAACGGCATGAAGGGGCGGCCGGTGGAGGATCAGGAGTTGATCGGCAGGACGCTCCAGCGACTCGGCATGCAGATGGGCGTGTTCGTCGCGCACGACATCTCGTGGACGGAAGCGAATCTCACGACGGGCAATCTGGCCAAACGTGAGGTGTTCCTGAAGCAGGTTGCCGAATCGGTGGATGTGGCGAAGCGCGTGGGTGCGACGTGGATCACCGTCGTGCCGGGACACATCGACATGCGTCTCGACATGGGCTACCAGACGGGGAACGTGATCGAGGCACTCAAGCGCGCGTCGGCCATCCTCGAGCCGCACGGATTGGTGATGGTGCTCGAGCCGCTGAACCGGCAACGCGATCATCCCGGCATGTTCCTGTACAACGCGCCGCAGGCGTATGCGATCTGCAAGGGTGTCGGAAGTCCGGCGTGCAAGATCCTGTTCGACGCGTATCACGCGCAGATCTCGGAGGGCAACCTCATTCCGAACATCGACAGGGCGTGGAGCGAGATCGCCTACATCCAGATTGGTGACAACCCGGGACGGAAGGAACCCGGCACGGGTGAAGTGAACTGGCAGAACGTGTTCAAGTTCGTCCACGGCAAGGGATACAAGGGCGTACTCGGCATGGAGCACGGCAACTCGAAGCCCGGCAAGGATGGCGAGCGGGCGGTGATCGACGCGTACATCGCGGCAGACCGGTGGGCGTGAAGGTCGAAGACGATCTCGCCCGATGGCGCCATGTGGCGTTCGTCGCGCTCACGCTTTCGTTCACACTCTCGACCGCGTGCATGAGTAGCTACCGTGGTGGCGGCAGTGGCCGCGACGTGTTGTACGCAGGGCTTGGACGCGAACTCACGTGGTACGGCGTGGACACCGATGACGCGTCGCTCGTCCGGCGTGGCTCCGTGATTCTCCCGGCGAACGTACAGAACGTCTGGCCGCATCCATCGCGGCGCTCGCTGGTCGTCGCGTGGAGCGATGGCGGTCCCGGCCTGCCGGGCACTCGGCACGGCGTCTCTGCATTCACGATCGATGGCGCATCGGGAGCGCTCACACCATTCGGCACCGACGTTCGCCTGCCCTCTCGGCCTCTTCATCTGAGTGGGACCGCATCCGGCACACATGTTCTGCTGGCGCACAATGATCCCAGCGGCGTCACGGTCATCGCGCTGCGGTCGAACGGTGAGCTCGACCGCGACGTCGTGCAACCCGCACCGGTAGATGTCGGCATCTTCGCGCATCAGGTGCTCACCGATCCGGCCACGGACAGTGTCGTCTTTCTCGTGACGAGGGGAGTTGCGCCCACGGCCGCCGCGGCGGAGCGGCCCGGCGCGGTGAAGGAGCTTCGTTTCGCGAACGGCGTTCTGACGAACCTCCGAAGCGTTGCGCCAGCCGGCGGCTTCGGGTTCCAGGCGCGCAACCTGGACTTTCATCCCACGCGGCCGTGGGTCTATCTGGTACTCGAGAACCAGAACGCCCTGCTGATGTTCGAACGGGATCGCGACCACAGGTTGTCCGACATGCCGCGCTCTACCGCGTCGCTGCTCGACGCCCCCACCGCCGCGGGAGTGACGCAGTCAGCAGGCGCGATCGCCATGCATCCCGGCGGCAGGTTCCTCTACGCCGTGAACCGTGCGTCGGGCCAGCTCGTGCAGGACGGCGTGCGCGTCTCGGCTGGCGGTAGCAACAGCGTGGCCGTGTTCGCGATCGACGACGCATCCGGGAAGCCCACGCGCGTCGCAAACGTACCGACGCTCGGTTCATCCGTGCGCGCCTTCGGGCTCGATGCGCACGGTCGTCTGCTCGTCGTGGGGAACCAGTCGGCACTCACGGTGCGCGACGGTGCCGGCGTTCGCACTCTGCCAGCCAGCATCGTGCTGTTTCGCATCGGGGACAACGGACTTCCCGTCTTTGCGCGTAAATACGACGTCGAGACAGGTCCGCAGGCGAACCTGCTGTGGGTCGGATTCGTCTCGCTACCGTGAAGCAGTTGCGCCAGGTTGCACTCGCACGCCGCGTCGCCGCTGCAGGCAAGAGTGCAGGATGCAAGATGCATCGAATCAGCGGGAAGCGCGGGCTCAGTCCACCGGCTCGAGGTACCCGATCAGAAGGTCCTTTCCGTCAGCCACCAGCGCGAGATAGAAGGCGAA
The DNA here is from genome assembly GCA_038319955.1 of Gemmatimonadales bacterium. GTDB lineage: Bacteria > Gemmatimonadota > Gemmatimonadetes > Gemmatimonadales > Gemmatimonadaceae > AG11. The sequence goes on from JBBQDT010000046.1 coordinate 5,495, forward strand.
CGAGTAGTCGACGTCCGCATCCGCATCCTCGTCGGGCTGGAACTCGATCTGCCAGCAGCCACGGAAGTTGTCATCGGTGAGCTCGGCGGGAACAGGAAGCGACGATGCTTCGGAGATCGAGGCCACGTCATCGTCCGGCAGCTCCTCGAGCTCGAACTCGGCGGCGGGCGGATTGTCCCCACGAACCTCGCGGACGACCCGCTTGAGTCCACCGACGGGCAGCTGACTCCTGATCCAGGGCGCCAGCATCTTCTCGGCGCGATCGAACGACTGATCGACGACCGCCTGTGCGAAGCCGTTGAGGAAGGATTCCGGCGTCATCGGCCAGCCCAGGCGCCGGGGCGACAGGCTACCCCGAATAAAGAGCGTTTGGGCCGAGTGTCGTGGTGGGGAGCCTGGAAGATCGCGGTGGTCACCCGGAAGTCGTCTTCGAGAAGGGAAGGAGCGAGCCACTGCCTCCACGCCGAAGGTGATGCCTTCGAACTCCGTGCGATAGTGGGTCCGGTGACGACTTTGTCGGGCTTCGTTCCGGTCATCCTCCTCCTCCAAGAGTGTCGGGTCGATTGCGTGATGGGCGCAACGGCTCCTCTGGAGACGTGGGAGGGCACCTGACCGCAACGCCCACCCTCGATGCGACGTATGATTCCCGAGCCCGGGGACGCGGCTCGGCCCCGCGGATTCCCGCATTCACGAGGATGGACTCGTGAGACCAACCGTTTGACCCCAGGGATAGTTCATGCGAGCGACACCGCCCATTGCCGCGATCTGCGGACTCATCGCGCTTCTCTCCACGACGGCATCTGCGCAGGCTCCTGGCTCGACACGGGCCGACACAGCGAATGACCCGATCAAGGCACTGGCGTCACGCCTGGATCTCGAGCGGTACAAGGAGACGATCAAGGGGCTGACGCAATTCGGTGACCGCCGGCAGGGGACGGATCGAAATGCCAACGCGGTGACGTGGATCGAGTCGAAGCTCAAGAGCTACGGCTGTACGGACGTGGAGCGCATCGTGTATGACTACCAGCCGACGCCCCAGCCGCCGCGGCCCGCGGGCGACAGCGCGTCGCGGGCGGCAGCGGCCGCGCAACGTGCGGCGACGGTCGCGAGCGGGGCGGCACAGGGGGGCGGGCGAACGCGCGGGATACGCGCGCGCACGGGGGTGAACACGGACTCGCTGGCGCAGAAGGACCTGAAGCTCCGGGCGCTCAACTCGCAGCCGACGACACCCGGCAAGCGCGAAGAGGTCTACTGCACCAAGGTGGGCAGCACGCATCCGAACGAGATGTACATCGTCGGCGCGCACATGGACGGGCACGGATGGGGTGAGGCGGCGAATGACGACGGCTCGGGGACAGCGATCGTGATGGAGCTAGCGCGCATCTTCAGCATGCCGGACGTGAAGACCGATCGATCGATCCGATTTGCGCTCTGGAACAACGAGGAGACGGGCCTCAACGGAGCTCGCGCGTACGTGGCGCAACGCGAGGCGCTCCAGGGCAAGGAGTCACCGACCGGATCCGGCAAGTATCCGGAGCCCAGGTGGCTCGGCATGATCCAGCACGACATGATGCTGTTCGACCATGGGATGCCGCGCGCCGACGGAACGCTCAGCCCGGAGCAGCGCCCCGAGGCCGACGTGAACGTCGAGTTCCAGTCGAACTCGAAGATGGCCGCGGAATCACAGAAGCTCGCCTGGTTCTTCCACGCGGCGAACGAGAAGTACGCGACGGACTATCCGGCAGCGGTCGGCCCGCACATGACGAACACGGACAGCGCGCCGTTCCAGGACATCGTGCCGTCGATCAGCCTGCGCGAGAACGAGCGCGGCCGTGAGATCGGTGCGGGCTGGGACCCGCACTGGCACCAGGTGACGGACATGTACTCCTCCTTCACCGACAAGGACTTCCGCCTTGGCTTCAACGCGGCACAGACGACGCTCGGTGCAATTGCGATGCTGACGGGAGTTGTGGTTAGCCGATAGTCGCGGGGGTGATGGCCCCGCTAGGCGCTACGGCCGCTGTGCTGCGGCCGTGACGCGCCAGATCGTGTTGCCCACGTCGTCCGCGACGAGCAGCGCGCCCCTCTTGTCCACGGCGACGCCGACAGGTCGCCCGTAGGCGTCGCCGTCCCGGCTCAAGAAGCCGGTGAGCACGTCGACGGATGCACCGGACGGCTTTCCGCCGGCAAACGGAACAAAGATCACCTTGTAGCCGCTGTGCGGATCGCGGTTCCACGAGCCGTGCTGTCCCACGAACATCCCATGGTCGAGCGGAGCGGGCAACGCGGCGCCCACCGATGACGCGAGGCCGAGCGATGCGGTGTGCGGACCGAGTGCGTAGTCGGGCCAGATGGCGCTGGCGACGAGCTCGGGCCGCTGTGGCTGCACACGCTCATCGACGTGCTGGCCGTAGTAGCTGTAGGGCCAGCCATAGAAGCCGCCGTCGCGCACGGACGTCATGTAGTCCGGCACCAGGTCGCTTCCGAGCTCATCGCGCTCATTCACCGACGCCCAGAGCATGTTGGTCTCGGGCTCCCACGCCATGCCTACAGGATTGCGCAGGCCGGACGCGAACACGCGATGCGCCCCGGTCCTGATGTCCACTTCCCAGATGGCCGCGCGATCCTTCTCCGCCTCGATGCCGTTCTCGGCGACGTTGCTGTTCGATCCCACTGACGCGTAGAGCTTCGAGCCATCGGCGGAGGCGATGATGTTCTTCGTCCAGTGGTGATTGATGGGCCCACCGGGGAGATCGGTGAGCTTCACCGGGGTCGCGGTGATCCGCGTCTCGCCGGTGACGTACGGGACGTGGACGATACCGTCGGCGTTGGCGACATAGAGTTCGCTGCCGACGAGCGCCATCCCGAATGGCGACATCAGTCCAGTGAGTAGCGCGGAGCGCGTCTCGGCGATGCCATCGCCGTCCGCGTCGCGAAGCAGCGTGATGCGGTTCGCGCTCGGCACGCCGGCACCGGCCTTCTTTTGGAAATGCTTGAAGAACCAGCCTTTGATGCCCGTGTTGTCCTCGGGACGCTCCGGCCCGTTCGTCTCCGCGACGAGCACGTCGCCGTTGGGGAGGACATAGAGCCACCGCGGGTGGTCGAGCTCGCGAGCGAATACGGCGACGGACAGGCCCGGAGCGGCCACCGGTTTGCCGCCGCTTGGCCAACCCCGCGCCTCGGCGATGTTCACGGTGGGAATGGGCGACGTCTTTGGCTGTGGAAGTGCGGGCTTGGCCCCCATTCCCGCGTCGACGGGAAGGCTTGCTGTACTGCCACACGCCGAGATTGCAGCGGCGAGCAGGACGCAGGCCGGTAAGCGCTTGTCGATGAACACTTGAGACCGATTGAAAGAGACGCGAACTGGTCACCTCATCGCAGGCAATTTTCAGGCAAGCAGCGTTTTGCGAAGACTACTCGGCAGCCACGATGAGAAGATCATTCATCGAGACGCCAGCGGTGAGCGCTGCGTCGATCCAATGTCGCTGGTTTCTGTGCGGCTTCTCGTCCGGTCCCGCGTACTCGACGAAGATGGTGTGAGTGCCGCGCCACGCCATGACATCGAATGAGCCGCTCGCGCGACCGCCGCTCGCTTCGACGATGCGGTCGTAAAGCGCCTGTTGTTCTGGCGGCAGCGTCACCGGCGAGCTGCGCGTCGGCATGTGCCGCCAATTCGTGCGATCGTGCTCGGTGTCGAGCCACACGCCATCCCAGCCGTCCACCTCGAGCCAGCGTAGGACGGCGAGCTCACCGAACATGGCCGCGCCGCTGAACGTCACGAGCGGCTTGTTGATGTAACTCGCCGGAAGCGAGCCTGGCTTGAGCCGGTTGGGGCTGGCGTCACCAAAGCGCACGGACAGTCGCCGGATGATCGCCGTGCGGCCCGACGGAAGGGCATGCTCGGTGACGTCGACGCTCGCCGCGCGTGCGAACAGCGACTCCATCAGGGTGCCTGCCACGTTGCGGAACCGCTCGTGTTGCCCGCCTGATCGACCGCGGTGAGCAACACGCGATCTGCCGCGAGATCGAGTGTGAACGAGCGCAGCGTGCCGAAGAGGACACGCGTCGACCAGGTTCCAGTCGAGCGGAATCGCACGACCCACCAGCGTGGAAGCTCGCCGGCGCCGGGCGTCATCTGCACCGTGCGACCACTGACGCTCACGGCGGGTGTTGGCGGTGGCGTCGCATCCAGCCACGACGATGCCGGCACGAGTGCCCGGTTCGCGTACAGCGCGGCGAGTGATGCAGCCACGGCACCTCCGGATTTCCTGAGCGTCGAATTCGTGTTGTAGAGAATGTGGCCCGCAGCGGCTGGCCGGACGCGCGTGGCGCCGATCTGGTTGGGAATCTCGCTGGTGGTGAAGGCGCTCGACGTGCCGTCGCTCACGCGGTAGGCGGCGAGTCCGGGCCAGACGTGCCGGTTCATCGTGTTCTGTGCGATCCACCAGTCGAGCAGGGCGGGGTAGCTCTGCTGCGGCGCGGCGATCGCCCAGTAGAGCTGCGGCGCGAGATAGTCCACCCAACCCTGCTGCAACCACTTTCGCGAGTCGGCATAGAGGGTCGCATAGGCGTCCAGTCCGGCGACGCTCGCGGGATTGCCGGGGCGCCAGATGCCGAAGGGCGAGAGGCCCACCTTGATGGTCGGCTTGATCGCGTGCACTTCGCGATACATCCGCTCGACGAACCGGTCGACGTTGGCGCGGCGCCAGTCGGCGCGCGAGAGTGTCGAGCCGCTCCTCGCATACGACGCACTGTCCGGAAAGTCGATGAGTTTCCCGGCGGAGTCGTTCTCCTGGTACGGATAGAAGTAGTCGTCCGCATGCACGCCGTCGATGTCGTAGCGCTGCACGATGTCACTGACGACGCGCATGACGTGATCGTGAATGGCCGGCTCGCCCGGATCGAGCCAGAGCTGCGAGCCGTAGACGCGCAGCAGGTCGCGCCGCGTGGTGAAGAGGTGCGTCGAGGCAAGCTTGAGCGTGTCCCTGGAGTTGCCGCCGCGAAACGGGTTGATCCACGCGTGGATCTCGAGGCCGCGCGCGTGCGCCTCCGTCACCGCGAAGGCGAGGGGATCGTAGCCGGGGTCCTTGCCCTGCGTGCCGGTGAGCATTGCGCCCCACGGCTCGATGGCTGACGCGTACACGGCATCGGCGGCAGGGCGGACGTGGAACACCACGGCATTGAAGCCACTCGTCGCCGCGCGGTCCATGATATCGACGAGCTCCGCCTTCTGCTGGTCCGCAGTCAACGTCGTGCGCGACGGCCAGTCGATGTTCGCGACGGTGGCGATCCACAGTCCGCGCATCTCGCGCTGGATCGCCGGCGGTCCGCTGTCGACCGGCGTGGGCTGCGGCGCTGGCGCCGTGGCCGACGACCCACCGGTACAGCCAGCGAGTGCAACGATGGCGCAGGCAGCAATGGCGCGTCGCAGGGTCATCACCACGGCGCGCAGGTCAGGTCCGCCGACAGATTGAACACGCTCTCGTTGTTCACGCTCTTTCCGCCCATCTTGTCGAGAAATCCGCCTTGAAACATGAGCGTGCCCGCCAACAATTCGAAGGTGTACGTCCCGCCTCGTGCACCATCGACGTCGGTGTACGTCTTGTCGCGATTGAGGCGGAACCCCATCTGCGCTGCGATCCGTCCACCGGGCCGCGTGCAGGCGTATTCGCCCAGCCGGAGATTCACGTTCACCTTCTTCTTCGTCATGAGCTCGGGCAGCGGATTCGAAGTACCGACGCGTGTGCCGCGCAGGCTGTCGAGCGGAAATGCGCTCTTGCCCTCGACGGGATTCTGCGTGCACACGGGCTCGGGAATCGTCCGGGTGTCCACGACCCATTCGCCGATGCGGTCGCGGTGCATGTCGTACCGCGTGGTCCCGATCCGCGTGATGCAGGTCTTGCCGTAGTAGTGAGCCGGCGGAAAGCCCGGATTGTAGTCGTGGATCGACACCGTTGCGGTGAACGGAAAAACGGTGCCCTCCGGCGCTCCGGCGCGAACATCGTTGAATACGACCGTGCGCCTGAAGACCTCTCTCGGCCTTGCGCTCTGGATCTGTGCATCGAGCACGCGCATGAAGTCTCGCGGCGATGGCGCCGCGAGCGCACGAGCGAGCGTCGATCCGGAGGCTGGAGTGGATGCGACGAGAAGAACGATCGCCGCGACACCGAATGCGAAGCAGCGATTGCGCTTTGACGAATGGAACATCGCGATCTCCGTTGCCGCTCGGCGTCCTAGCGCACGCCGGCGAGTGCGGCCGCGAGCATCAGTGCCCATTGCGGACCCTTGTACCCCGTGGCCGTGTCCTCGTACCACTCCGTGAGCGCATGCGCATCGCCGCCACGGCCGCCGCCGTCGATGGTGACCGCGGGAATACCCATGCTCATCGGCAGGTTGGCGTCGGTGCTCGACGCGCCCGTGGCTGGTGTGAAGCCGAGTGCCTTGCCGGCGGCGATGGCCGTGGCGACGATTGCCATCGCCTCGGTCTGCGAGCCATTGGCGGGACGGATGCCGATGGTGTCGATGGTCATCGTGAGCTTCGCCTTGCCGTTCATGCCGCCGCCCCAGCGCGCATTCTCGGCGTCGAGCGCATTGACGAGAATCTTCTGGACCTGCGCGTCGAGCGTCGCGACTTCCTCCGCCGACTCGGAGCGCATGTCCAGCTCGAAGCTGGCCTCGAACGGAATGGAGTTCACGGACGTGCCACCCTTGATGACACCGACGTTGAACGTCGTGCGCGGAGACGACGGCACCTGCAGGTCGCCAATCTGCGCGATCGCCCGGCCCAGCGCATGAATCGGATTCACTCTTCCGAACGCCCCGTAACTGTGCCCGCCTGGACCCTTGTACGTGACCTTGTAGCGATTGCTCCCCACTGCGCGGCTCGTGATGTCGAGTCCCGTCCCATCGATGGAGATGAAGTAGTCGACCTTTCCCTTCAGCTCGTTCTGGAAGAGGTTGCGCACGCCGCGGAGATTGCCGGGCCCTTCCTCGCCCACGTTGCCGATGAAGTACACCGTGCCCAGCGTCTGAATCTTCTGCTTTTCGAACGCCCGCGCGACGGCGAGCACCACGGCGAGTCCTCGACAGTCGTCGCCAATGCCGGGCGAGGTGAAGCGCGTGGGAGTGCGCTTGACTTTCACGTCCGTGCCCTCGGGGAACACGGTGTCGAGATGACCGGCCAGCACCACCGTGGGCCCGGTGCCGCTGCCCTTCCGTTCGGCGATGACGTTGCCGGCGGTATCGATGCGCACATTGGTGAGGCCGAGTGCCTGGAGTCGGCGGCGATATTCCAGTCCGCGGGTTTTCTCCTTGAACGGTGGCGCCGCGATCTCGCAGATGGAGATCTGGTTGTCGACCGTCCACGCGTTGTCCGCCTTGAGTCCAGCGATGGCGGCCATGACGCGTGCGTTCGCGGCGGGGATGGGCAGTTGCGCCGCGAGTGGTGTGGCGGCAAGCAACGCGACGAGGGCAATCCGTGAGGTGGGAGTCATGCGGGAAATGTAATGCGCGAAGCTTGCGACGCCCCGGTCGCCGCTCCAACATGGGCGCGTGTGATGGGGATCGTCACGTGCCCGCAAAGGATGGTCATGAGAGTTCGGGACAAGTGGCTGGGCGCTGCCTGCGCGTGCCTCGCGGTGCTGCTGTACGTCAACACGCTCGGTCATGGCTACGCGCTGGACGACTATCCGACGATCTACGGCAACCGGGTGACGATGGCTGGCGTGCGGGGCATCCCCACGCTGCTGCACACCGCATACTGGTACGGATTGGACGGGTTGAACGATTGGCTGTATCGGCCACTGTCGCTGGTGATGTTCGCCATCGAATGGCAGATCGCTCCGGGACGACCGGCGCTGGGCCATGTGGTCAACGTCCTGCTCTATGCGGCGACCGCCGTCGTGCTGTTCCGCCTTCTGCGCGACCTGTTCGACGGCTACAACGTGGCCGTACCGATGGCCATCGCCGTACTCTGGATCGCGCATCCGATTCACACGGAGGTCGTGGCGAACATCAAGAGCAGGGACGAGTTGCTGGCCTTCCTGTTCTCGCTGCTGACGATGTGGCAATGCGTGAAGTACGTGACCGTCGCACGGAGGCGGCACCTGCTGTTGTCGGGGACGTACTTCCTTCTGGCGCTGCTGTCGAAGGAGAGCCCGATCACGCTGCTGCTCATCGTGCCGATGACGCTGTTCGTCTTCCGACGGCCGAACAGCAGAACGATGCTGCGCGCGGTAGTGCCCATGTGGGCAGCGGCAGCAATGTACATGGCCATTCGTGGCGCCGTGCTCACCAGCCAGCTCGCCGGTCCGTCGATCTCGCTGATCGACAACTCGCTCGTGGCAGCGCCGGACTTCATCCATCGGCAGGCGACGGCATTCTATGTGGGCGCGATGTACCTGCGCCTGCTGCTCTATCCGCATCCGATGTCGTCGGACTATTCGTTCCGGCAGATCCCCATCGTGGGCTTCGACAACCCGGTGGCCCTCGCGTCGCTGCTGGTGTACGTCGGTCTCTTCGTGTACGCGGTCATCACGCTGCGGAAACGCAGTGCGGTCGCCTACGGAATTCTGTTCTACCTGGGCACGATCACGCTCGTGGCCAACGTGTTGTTCCTCACCCACTCGACGATGGCGGATCGGTTCCTCTACGCGCCATCACTGGGCTTCTGCATCGTGCTCGTGGTCCTGCTGGCGAAGCTGTTGCGGCAGGATGTGACGTCGCCGAGCGCGGCGACGGCATGGTCGGTCAATCCGGCGTTCGCGGCGGTGGTGAGCCTGTTGGTCGTGGCGTCCACCGCACTGACCTGGGCGCGCAATCCGGACTGGAAAAACGACACGTCGCTCTTCGCAGCCGACTCACGCCATTCTCCGAACAGCGCCCGGATACACTTTCTCTACGGCAACCACATGCTCCAGGAGCTGAAGCAGGGCAAGGTACCGCCGAATGAGCAGGAGACGTATTACACCATCGCGCTGGCCGAATACCGCAGGGCGATCGCGCTGTATCCGGCGTACGCGGAGCCGCACATGGGAATCGGCGACGCATTCACCTACAGGAAGGACTACCCCTCGGCGGTGCGGTGGTACACGGACATCGTGGCCCGCAATCCGCGGTTCGGGGCAGGCTACATCTATCTTGGCAATACCTTCGTGAGCATGAAGGACCATGCGAGTGCGATCGCCGCATTCCAGAAGGCGGTCGCGATCGATCCGAACGATGCCGGCGCGAGCTACCTGCTGGGCACTGCGTACGGCGCAGAAGGCGATCGTGTCCGTGGTCGGGAGTATCTGGACAAGGCCTACGCACTCGATCCACGATTGAAGCAATGACGACCTGACGTACCCTGTACGGTACGTCGTCGCACTTCACGACGGAGGAATCCAGCGGCCGCTGAAGGCGTAGGTGAGGAGGAGGCTGGGCACCCAGCCCGCTGTGCCGATCACCATCGCCAGCAGCGAATACAGGAACACGATGCCGAACACCGTCGACGCGATGGTAAACCCGCGGAGCAGACGAGGGTTCGCGTTGCTCTGGCTCGATCGCGCTCGCGCCGACGCACCTGGCGAGATTCTGTCGATCCACGCTGGCGGAGGCTGCTTGTTCGACGCCGTGCTCACCGAATCCGCCGTCTTCGTGATGCTGGCTATCGTGCCACTCGGCAAGGTCGCGATGACGACCAGTGCAACGACGATCAGCGCTGCGCAGACACCGAAGGCAGCGCCGAGCCAGCTCGTGAAGAAGGTGAGCGGCGTCTTCTCTCGCCGAGCCAGCGAGCGCGCCACGATCATTCCCACCGGTGCGAGCAGCGCCAGGCCCAGCGAGACCACCGCCGCGGCGACGAGTGTCGCCACTCCGGCGATCGCGGCGAGGGCGCGCTTGAGATTCCACGAACCAGGGCGCTCGATGAGCTCCGTCATTCGATCTTCGCCACTCCCCTTCCCGGCGATGGAAAGCGCACGAACACCAACGGGTCATGTCCCGGCACGATCAGTCGCGGGCTCGATGCCAGCTGGCCCATGCGCGCCTGCGCACGAAGGTTCGACGCGGGGTCCAGCGTCTGCGCAATCGCCGCGTGCTTGGTGAAATTCTCGTACAGGTACATGTTGTCGGACGCGAGCACCACCGTGCCCTTCGCGGTCTGCACGGTGGCGAACTGCGACGCGAAGGTGTGCTTGCCACCCGTATAGACCCTGATGCCGGGCATGATCTCCTGATCGTCGCCCTCGGCGAGCCGCACGCGTCCAGCGCGGTTGATGCCGAGCAGCATCGCGGCGTCCAGGGAGTCGATGGCGCGGTCGAGTGGACGGCCGGTGCCGTTCACGTGATGCGTGTACTCGTCGCGCTGAAGCCAGACGCGCGCATTGGGGAAGAGGTCGGCGCCGTCGAGGTGATCCCAATGCACGTGCGAGACGATGATGTCCGTGATGTCCTCGGGCCTGAGCCCAACGAGGCGCACCGCGTCCGACGGCTTGATGTAGTCGGCCGGCTTCCACCGCGTCATGAACTTGTCCCTATAGAAGCCTGCATCCATCAGCACATTGCGTCCGTCGCTCCGCCTGATGAGCCAGATCATCAGCGCGATGTCCATCCGTCGCGAGGTGTCCGCGCCGGCGACGAGGCTGGCCACGGGAAAGTTGCGCAGCGTTCCGTATCGCAGCGCGTATACTTCCGAGTTCGACGGAACGGCAGCACGCTGCGATGCGGGGTGCGAACATGCGGTGATCACCAGCCCCGCCAGCAGGGCGAACAGAATCGGTCTGCGCAGCATGAGCATCCCTCCTTCGGTTGCCGAAACTCCTGAGCGTGGATGAATGTAGACATGCACTGGCCCCAGAACTACAACCCGCTGGGAAACGCATTCGCGTCGACGCTCATCGCCGCGTTGCCCATTGCCGTCCTCCTCGGCTGCATCGCCACCGGCAAGGTCAAGGCGCATGTCGCCGCGCTGGCCGGACTCGCCGCCGCGCTGCTCATCGCCACTGGCGTCCTCCACATGCCGGTGAGCGCAGCCCTCGCGGCATCGGCCGCCGGCGCCGCATACGGCCTCCTGCCGATCGGCTGGATCGTCCTCAATATCCTCTTTCTCTACCAGCTCACGAAAGAGCAGGGCGCCTTCGATCAGATGCAGGCCAACATCGCGACGGTCAGCTCCGATCGACGGGTGCAGCTCGTGCTCATCGCCTTCTCGCTCGGTGCGTTCTTCGAGGGCGCCGCGGGCTTCGGCACTCCGGTCGCCATCACCGGAGCGCTGCTCATCGGACTGGGCTTCACGCCACTGCAGGCGTCGGGGCTTTCGCTCATCGCGAACACCGCCCCCGTCGCCTTCGGCGCGATGGGCACGCCGATCATCGCGCTTCAGGGCGTCACGGGCATCGACGCGCTGACGCTGAGCAAAATGGTGGGACGGCAGCTGCCATTCTTTTCGCTCATCGTCCCCTTCTGGCTCATCGCCGCGTACGACGGCAAGCGAGGCCTTCGTGAGACATGGCCCGTGCTGCTCGTGGCCGGCCTGAGCTTCGCGATCCCCCAATTCCTGATGTCGAACTTTCAGGGCCCGTACCTCGTGGACGTCGTTTCAGGGGCGACGTCGATCGCCGCGGTGACGGCGTTCATCAAGCTGCGCGGCGGGAGATCGCCGGTCGACGTTGCGTCCGTGTCCCCATTGGAGTCTCGGAGTGCGGTGCGCGCCTGGGTGCCTTGGCTCCTTCTCTGCGCGCTCGTGCTTCTGTGGGGCCTGGTACCAGTGAAGAAGTTCCTCAATGGCATCTACGCACCGCAGTTTCACATCCCGTATCTCGACGGCGTCGTGCAGCGCATGCCGCCGGTCGTCGCCGCAGCGCAGCCCGAAGCGGCCATCTTCACCTTCAACATCCTGTCCGCCACCGGTACGAGCATCCTCATCGCGGCGTTGCTCGGTGGACTTGCGATGGGATGCAGTCTTGGTCAAATCGGACGCGTCTTCGCCCGTACGCTTCGCATCGCGTGGCCGTCGCTCCTCACCATTTCGGCCATGCTCGCCCTGGGCTATCTCACACGCTATTCCGGCCTCGACGCGATCCTCGGTCTCGCGTTCGCGCGGTCGGGCTTCTTCTATCCGCTCTTCGGCACGCTACTCGGCTGGCTCGGCGTCGCGCTCACCGGTTCGGATACGTCCTCGAACGTGTTGTTCGGCAGCCTGCAGAAGATCACGGCCACGCAGCTCGGCCTGTCGCCGGTCCTCATGGCGGCGGCGAACAGCTCTGGTGGTGTGATGGGGAAGATGATCGATATGCAGTCGATCGTCGTGGCAAGTGCGGCGACGCGATGGTATGGGCACGAGGGCAAGATCCTCCGCTTCGTGTTCGTGCACAGCCTCGTGCTGGCAGTGCTCGTCGGGCTCCTCGTGATGTTGCAGGCGTACGTGCCGCCATTTACGCACATGGTGCCCTGAAATTCCGTTGGGCGTCGCGGCTCTTCGGCGAGTCTTTGCCACCGCGTCGACGGAGCTCGGCAATCGCGTCGCCGGACTCGCGGGAAAGGCTTGAAATCAGTGCGGTAAAGCTAGAGCAGATTGCAGATCGCAATCAGAATGGCGAGTCCACCCAGAGGGCGGTCGAGCATATGGCTAAGCTCGTATTTGGAATGATGCAGTCGCTGGACGGCTATGTCGCTGGATCTCCCGGCGGTCCGGCGATACCGCCGCCCGGCCCTGAGTTGCATCGCCACTTCAACGAGCAAATCCGATTCGCCGCAGGTAGCCTCTACGGTCGTCGCATGTACGAAGTGATGCGCTATTGGGATGAAGATCAGCCCGAATGGGACGAGATCGAGCGCGACTTTGCAATGGCATGGAGAGCCCAGCCGAAATGGGTCGCATCACGAACGCTCAAGCACGTCGGCGCAAACGCAACGCTCGTGGCCGAAGATATTGGGACGTTCGTGCGTCGGCTCAAGGCGGACGTGGCAGGCGAGATCGACGTCGCAGGCCCCGAGCTGGCGCACGTTCTGACCGGCCTTGGCCTCATGGACGAGTACCGTCTGTACTTCCGCCCCTTCGTCCTCGGCGGCGGCAAGCCCTACTTCGCCGGCGCCCGGCCGCCGCTCACGTTGGTTGCTGTGGATCGCATCGGGGAGGATGCGACAAGGTTGATCTGCGTTCCGGCCTGACCATCGAGATAAGAGCGCACCGGACAATGACTGTATCCTCCGACGTGAAAAAGACGGGTGCGCGGCTGGTTTCGCGGTCGGCTTCGCGCGCGTGCGGTGCTTGCGAGGCGAGGCAGGTCCGTCGATGCTGATCCGCCCCGACGGGTGCATTGCGTGGGTCGGCGACGCGGGAGAAGTCGAGGGGTTGGTGGACGCGCTCGATCGCTGGTTCGCCCCCGCCGCTCCCCGGGCGCGCGGCTTTCGGGAGCGCTCGTAAAAAAAGAAGTAGTACGAATGCGGCGTATCTCGAATGCTGGTACGTGCTCGCCCTTACTGACGCACGTAGCGGAAGTGTGTGGCGGCTGGACCATCGAGAACCCTGTCAATGCGAAACTGCGGACCCGGCTCGCGCAGGTTCTCGAAGAGACGCCGACCGGCGCCCAACAACACCGGTGCCAAGGCGATTTCCATCTCGTCGACGACACCCATGTTCAAGTACTGCTGGATCAGATTCGCGCCACCCGCGATCCGAATATCACGACTGCCCGCAGATTCGCGAGCCAGCTCCAGGGCACGCTCCGGCCCGTCATTGATGAAGTGGAAGGTCGTCCCACCGGGGCGCACCCAGGGCTCGCGTGTCTCATGGGTAAGCACGTAGACCGGCGTGTGAAACGGGGCCTCCGCTGGCCAGGAGCGCTCGCCCTGTTCGAACATGCGCTTGCCCATGATGTTGGCACCGATGCGCTCCATGGTGCTGCGAACCAGGTCATTGACCGGACCGGTCTCTCCTCCTTGTCCGAAGTTGAGGTTCTCGCGGAAGTACTGCTGGGTGACGAGCCAGGACATCAGCGAGCCCCACTTGGCGCCCCAGTTCCTGTACCCAGGCTCGTCCCAATGCTCCAAGGTCATTCCTTCGGGCGCCATGTAGCCATCGAGGCTGAGTCCAATGTTGACGAATACCTTGCTCATGATTTCCTCTTGCATGTTCGGATGTCGGGCTCACACGTGCAGCGAACACGTGGACTGACGCGGCGGGATCACCAGCGGACAACAAAAAACAATAGTGGCAGTGCGTCACTCGCGCCCGGCAACGCGGAAACAAGGCAGTTGACTCTCGTTGCCGTTGTCCTGTGAGTTGGCTGCGACTGCTACGGTGGCGACTCTGCAGGCACAACGGCAACGTCAAGCGCACAGCATGATTGCTCTGGTTCGTTCCCGTCGTCGCCGCGTCAATCCGCGCCGTTCAGATCCGCGCTCGTCCGCGTGCGCTGTTCTGGTGCCATTCCGTCGGAAGTTCGTTGCCGTCGTCCGTAACCGCATCGACAGCCGCAATCTCGATTGACTCAATCTGATGCGTCCACGGATTCGGCAGCCCACTTGCAGTGCACGGCCGACCAGGCTCGCAGGAGCAGGGAGCGTTGTCTGCCAGCGCCGGAGGCAACGGTGACTCGCGGGATGCATCCCAGTCCTGCCAATCGACTGGCACAAGTGACTCGATCCGAGGGGCCCGTTGGGCGCGCTCCCTCGCCGGAGTGCCTTCGTAGTACTCCATGCAGCCGGCAGGTGCGTGAACGATCAGCGCACCGTCCTCCCGCAGCCGGGCAACAACCGCGTTGACTCGCGGGGCCAACTCGATGACACGGCGGGCAGCCGACAAACACTGCATGGCATTCCACATGTCGCGGATGACCACCGCGATCTTGGCGTTATCCCAGTCGGATCGAGCCGCGACCGTGGGCGCGCTGTCGCCGGACCGGGACCGGAGAGACATGAGCCGGAAGGTCATCGTTTGCTGCGACGGTGGATGCTCGTACTATCGTCGATCTCGGCATTCGTGTGCACAAGACTGACATTGCGGAGGCAGGACCACGAAGACACTTCACCTGCCGTCCTCGATCGACCCGGGCCTTGTGTCAGCGATTTGCCAGAGCGCGACCGAAGCGCTCACCCATGCGCCGGACTTGCGTCGTCAACTCGGCGCGCTCCTCCAGGAGCGTGTACTGCGAGATCGCATGCTCAGCTTCCTGGAATTCCGCGGCGACTCGCAACTTCCCATCCACGACGGTGATGCGCCCAACAACAACGAGGGGCAAGTCCTCGCGCGCGGTGCGTCGTACGACGACAGCGATGCCATACTGCGCTAATCCCGCCCGAAGCGCCTCGGCGACCTGGGTGGAGTCTGCCGAGACGCAGCCAGTTTCGCACGTGAGCTCGACGCGAGTGAAGCGAGGCGCGGATGGAAGAGCGGTCGTCGACGTAAAGCCGAGGAGAAGCGCGAGCGTAATCATCGCTACTTGCCCGCTTCAGGAACGATCGTCAACATGCGAAAGCGCGCAAAGTGGTGCGAGAGAAGGTAGCTGACCAAGGCACCGACGATCGGCGCCGGATCGCCGCTTCCTCGCGTAACGACTCGACAAACGAGGACCATGGCGTCCCGATCCCAATCGAGGTTGATCGCGCCATTTTTGGCGCCGAGGCTCTTGATCTTGGTCCATCCGCGCGAGCGGGCCTGGGTCTTCTGGCTCTCGACGTACAGCTCGAACTTCTCGAGGCGCCTCTCGTCCTTCGCGATCTTGTCGCGCAGGCTGGGGCCAGCTTGACAGAAAATGTGAATGAGAGTCTGCATGATACCGTCCGTAATGGTGGCACGCCGAGTCGACGCAGTCGTCGACGATCGTGCAACTTGGCGGCTGGGACGGTACTCGCGTAAGGACCCGACTTCACCGTCACATGCGCCCAGGCACATTCCGTCATCGTGACGCTGATCCAGTTGAACATCGCGATGCTGCGGATGCTGCGCCGCTCTCGTCGATAGCCAATCAAGTCATGGATGTCGCCGAGCCACTCGCCAGGGATGTGCGCGGCGCGCCGTTCACGAGTAGGACGCTCGCCAGGATGACCCCAAGTCCGACGAGCATGCCTCGCGTGATCGGCTCGTGCAGAAACAGTGACCCCCACGCCATACCGAACACGGGAATGAGATACGTCACCGTCTGCGTGCGCAGCGCACCTATCTCGGCGAGCGTCGTGGACGGCACATGCGCGAGCTTTGCCTTCGTGAAGAGACCGGAAAAGGCATAGCTCGCCGCGGCGAGCAGCAATGCGCCCGCGCCGAACATCGTCTCGGTGGTGAGGGGCACGGTGGCGCCAAGCACGGCCGCGAGCGAGGCCGTGAGATGTATCTCCGCTGGCGATCAGCCCGAACGGGATCGCGCCGTTGACCGCACCGACGACGAGCAGCGGCACGACATTGTCGCGCAGCTCACGTGGACGACGTCCAGCGATACGAAGACCGACCGGCGAGCACCAGCATGACTGCCACTTGCTTCGCCGTCATTGAACCGCATTCCTCAGTTTGTCCGGGTTGAGCACGCGATAGAAGCCCACGATGTGCTCGCCGTCGCTCTCGATCGACGTCGTGCAGAATAGCCCCTCGCTCGAGTACGAGGCGATCGCGGGCTCGCCATTGATCCAGGCGATTTCGTGCCGCAGGACTCTGCTGTACTTCCTCTCGAGGCCCAGCACGAAGCGCACGATGCGATCGGCGCCGCGCAGGACGTTGCGCGCCGCCGAGACGCGCCCGCCGCCGTCGGAGGTGAACGAGGCATCAGCACCGACGAGCGCGAGCAGCGTCTCCTTGTCATCCGCCTGGAGCGCACTGAGGAAGCGCGCCACGAGCTGCTCTTTCGCTTCGGGCGCGACGTCGAAGCGCGCCTTGTCGGTGCGCACACGCGTGCGCGCACGATGCACCATCTGCCGCGACGCCGCTTCACTCTTCTCGAGCACGCGCGCGATCTCGCCATACTCGGCGTCGAAGACGTCGCGCAGCAGGAGGGCAGCGCGCTCCTCGGGCGCGAGTCGCTCGAGCAGCACCAGAAACGCCATCGACAGATCGGATGCCATCTCCACGTGATGGTCCGGTGCGGACGGAGCGTCCGTGGCGATCGGTTCGGGAAGCCAGTCGCCGACATAGCTCTCGCGCTCGTACGAAGCGCTGCGCAGACGGTCGATCGAGAGCCGCGTGATGACCGCCACGAGCCAGCCTTCCGGCGCGCGGATGGCGGCCACATCGGCCTGATGCCACCGCAGATACGCCTCCTGCGTCAGGTCCTTGGCATCCTCGACGGAGCCGAGCATCCGGTACGCGATGCCAAACAGCCGCGAACGATAGCGCTCGAAGATCAGCGCGCGTTCATCGGTAATATCCTGTCCTGGGGTTCTTTCTGTCATGGAGTGAAGACGTACGAACATGCCGCCTGTGACGACCTGTCACACCGAGACGGCCACTCCGTCTACGCTGTCGAAGGCAATAACTCACAGACCACTGGGGCCAGAAGTATATGACACAGCGCATCGACTACGCGAAGCTGGCGCCCGGCGGATTCCGGGCAATCATGAGCGTCGAATCATGGGTGCGGCAGTCCGGTCTCGACGAGACGTTGATCCACCTGGCGAAGCTGCGGGCCTCGTATCTCAATGGCTGCGCGTACTGCGTGGACATGCACAGCAAGGACGCACGCATCGCGGGCGAGACCGAGCAGCGGGTCTACTCCGTTCCCGTCTGGCGCGAGACGCCCTACTACTCGGCCCGAGAACGGGCGGCGCTGTCATGGACGGAAGCGGTGACCGAGCTCGGTCGCGAAGGCGTTTCCGACGCGCTCTTCGAGGAGGTGCAATCGCACTTCACCGACGAAGAGATCGCCCAACTCACGACCGCCGTGATCGCCATCAACATGTGGAATCGGCTGGCGATCGCCCTCGGCGCAGAAGTGGGCAGCTACCAGCCAGCTGCAGCAGCGTCTGCGGCATAGACTCGCAGGCCGGCGGTGAGAAGGGTACCGTTGGGCTATTTCCTGTAGTCGAGCGCCGGCTTCTGCATGCCGAGGCGAGTGAAGTACTTGAAGTTCGGCCCGCGCTGGCGATCGAACTCCGCCTTCGCCGCCGCGATCGTCGCCGGCGCAGTGAACAGCTCCGCCGCCGTCAACGCCATCGTCTTCGCGGCGACGACCATTCCCTTCGTGCCGATCGACATCCCTCCCGCGGCTACCGCCTGCCACGAGTGCGCGGGCGTGCCAGGCACCCACGTCGCCGCATTGAGCTGCACCGTCGGCACACGCCAGCTCACGTCGCCGACGTCGGTCGATCCACCACCGACAGGACTCGTCAGGTCGAGCGGATACACCTTTGCCGTGGTCTCCAGCGGCACCGCCGACTTGAACAGCGTCTTCTGCAGCTGCTCGGCGAATGCCTTCTCTTCCGCGTTGTACGTGAAGCCGCCCACACGCTCGAGCGCACGCTGCTGCACCTTCGCGAGTGTCTCGTTGATGAGCAGCTCGTACACCGAGCTGATGATCGCGAGCTCATACGTCGTTCCGGTGCCGAGTGCAGCACCTTTCGCACTATTGATGACGCGCGCCCAGATGTCGTCGACGACCTTCATGTCCGGATGCCGGACCGTGTAGTACACCTCGGCCAGATCCGGCACGACATTCGGTGCGCGGCCGCCGTTCGTGATCACGTAGTGAATGCGCGACTCCTGCGGGATGTGCTCGCGCAGGTAGTTCGTCATCACGTCCATGATCTCGACAGCATCGAGCGCTGAGCGGCCCTGTTCCGGTGCGGCCGCGGCGTGCGCGCTGACACCATGGAACTTGAACTTGCCGGAGATGTTCGCGAGCGAGCTCGTTCCCGTGATCTCGTTGCGATCGCCTGGATGCCAGGTGACGGCGACATCGACGTCGTCGAACAGCCCGTCGCGCACCATGTAGACCTTCCCCGAGCCGCCTTCCTCCGCCGGTGTTCCATAGAAGCGGAGAGTTCCGTTCACCTTGTTGGCGATCATCCACTCTTTCACCGCGATGGCTGACGCAGCCGCCGCAGTGCCGAACAGGTGGTGTCCGCATCCATGTCCCGCGCCGCCGGCGACGAGCGCCTTCTGCTCCGGCGTCGCGTCCTGCGAGAGACCGGGCAGTGCATCGAACTCACCGATGATGGCGATGACGGGCTTTCCGTTGCCGTATTCTGCAGTGAACGCGGTGGGCATGCCGGCGATACCCGCATTCACCTTGAAGCCGGCGCCCGACAACTCGAACTGCAGCAGCGCGCTGCTCTTCGTCTCCTGATAACCAAGCTCGGCGAATCCCCAGATCTGCTTGGCGACGTCGGCGTAGTGTGCCGAGTGCGCGTCGATGGAGGTGAGGATGGCGTCGGTCTTGTCGGAGCGCTTGGGCGCCTGCCCGTCGAGTCGAGTGTTCGCAGCGATCGCGAGGGCAAGAATCAGGAATGGTGTGGTGCGCATGGTCGCCTCAGGTGGCTTTCCGAACTTCTGTGATGACGTCCTGCGCTCGCCGCGCGAGCGAGCACGATGCCCACGATCACGGCGATGATGCGCATCTGGCGATCCTACCGCGGTCGTGATGCCGCGAGCTTCTTCCACTGCGCCATCACGACCTTGTACTGCGCACGTGCCTTGTTCACCGCGTCGATCTGGCGTGCCGTCGGTGTGACGTCCGCACCCTGCATGGCCATTGCCGCGGCGAGCAGTTCGTTGCTCACGCCTTCGAGCGTGGGCGGACCGGCCGGAGCCGCGGCTCCGAATCCGCCACCACCCCCGCCGCGACCACCGCGCCCGCCGCGCACCTGTGCCGGTGCGAGTGAATCGATCTGCGCCTTGAGCGTCAGGTTGCCGGAGAGACCATCGGACATCGCGCGCGCCTGCACCTGCGCGGCGTGCGCCACGACGGCGCCGTCATACATCTCCTTCGAGAGCGACGCGAGCTGCGCCAGCCCCGACGCCGATGTTTTCACG
Source organism: Gemmatimonadales bacterium (assembly GCA_038319955.1). Lineage (GTDB taxonomy): Bacteria > Gemmatimonadota > Gemmatimonadetes > Gemmatimonadales > Gemmatimonadaceae > AG11. Next base: position 25,431 of record JBBQDT010000046.1, read on the forward strand.
CGTGGATCGAGCTTGAGCTCGAGCGGCTGCGTGTACGTCCTGCCGTCCACGCTCAACCGAACCGTGTACGAGCCCGGTGGCGCCCACGGTGAGTTCACGGAAGGATACGTGCGATGCGGTACAGCACCCTGAGCCGGCTCACCCGGCGGAACACCTTCGACGACGATGGGATCGAAGTGCATGTCCCACGAGAAGCGATGCATGCCCGCGGCGTTGGAGAGCGTCTGCGTCGGTGCCGCCCAGTACAGTGGGAACGCGCAGTGCGGTGCATTCGGCGACTGCTGGCAGACCTTGTTGTACGCCACGGGATCGACTCCCGCATCGGGCGTCGGCGCCTTGTCGTCGCTCGTGTACGACCGGACGACCTTGCCACCCCTGTCGAGAATCTCGAGCTTCACCGTGCCCGCCGCTCCGGCCAGGTAGTAGTCGATCACGCTGCCGGGCATCGGGTTCTCACCGGCCGGAAGCTCAGGTGGCCACGGCGTGGGCTCATTCGTCGCGAACCGCACGCGAACGGCTGTCGCCGGCTTCACGAGATACGCGGCGCGTGACGTCGCTGCCGAACGCAGTGCGGCCGCCTGTCGCAGCGGCGTCACGTTGTCGAGGATCCAGAAGCCGCGACCATGTGTGCCGGCGATGAGGTCGGAGCAGAGACAGCTGCTGTCGTCCTTCACCTGCAGGTCGCGCACGGAGATCGCCGGCATGTTGAGCCGAAGCGACTGCCAGTGGTCGCCGTCGTCGAACGACACCCACACCTGCGTGTCGGACGCGCCGTAGAGCAATCCACGCTGGCGCGGATCTTCGCGAATGGAGTTCACTACTACGCCAGGCGCGACGCCGGTGTTGATCTCGGTCCACGTCCGGCCGCCGTCGTGCGTGCGCCAGAAGTACGGATTGAAGTCGTCGATGCGCATGGTGTTCGCCGCGGCGTATGCGGTGCCTGCGTCGAAGTGACCTGCGTCGATGTTGAAGATGCGCGTCCACGGCTTGATCGCCGGCGGGGTGACGTTCGTCCACTTCCTTCCGCCGTCGGTGGTCACCTGGATGTTGCCGTCATCGGTGCCGGCCCACAGCACGCTGACGCTCTTCGGCGACGGCGAGAAGGCGGTGATGGTGCCGAGTGGGGCGGGAGTCACCGTGCTGGCGTACTTGCCGGTGTTGGCGGGAACGGCCCACGTCTGCCGCGCGAGGTCAGGACTCACGCGCGTCCAGCTGTGCGCGCGATCGGTCGTCTTCCACACCGCGTTCGAGACGTAGTACAGCGTGTTCGGATCGAGTGGCGACCAGTCGATCGGCATCGTCCGCACGTTGCGATTGTAGCTCTCGCCGTTCGGTCCCTTCGCCGTCATGTCGGGGCCGACGTTGGTCGTCTGGCGCGTCCGGCGGTTGAACAGCGACACGTTGTTGCGCGCGCTGCCGTAGACCATGTCCGGATCCTTCGGGTCCGACGCGGCGATGCCGTACTCCTGGATGTTCACCGGCGCCCAGTCACGGAAGGTGATCTCGCCGTCCGCCGACATGCTGTTGACGCACGCCGAGCCTGAGTCCTGCTGGCCGCCGCACACGCGATATGGAAACGCCATGTCGGTGCTGACGTGATACATCGCCGCGGTGGACTGCGTGTACCAGTTGCTCCACGACAGCCCGCGATTGCCGGAGACGACACCGCCCTGATCCGCGACCGCGAGGATGATGTTCGTATTGTTGGGGTTGATCCAGACGCGCTGATAGTCGTCACCACCTGGTGCGCCGCGTACGGCGGTCCAGGTGACGCCACCGTCTTCCGTTCGCCACATCACGGTGGAGACGCTGTACACGACCTTGTCGTCCTTTGGGTCAACCGTGATCGTTGGCAAGTCACCCCCACCGATGCGACCGAGCGGCCGATTATCCATCACGCGCGGCATCGGGGCGGACGAAGTCGGATCGTTCAGCGCGAGGAACCAGTGCTCGCCGCCGTCGGTGGACTTGAAGAGGTTCACAGATCCCGTGACGCTGTTCTGCTGCGTCGCACCGGCCACCGAGGCATACAGCACCTGCGGATTGCTCGGCGAAATCGCGAGGTTCGCCTGGATCACCGAGGGCAGCCCTGCCGTGAGCGGCTTCCACGTGCTGCCGCCATCGGTGGACTTGAAGATGCCGTTGCCGCCCGCACCGAACCCCTGTCCTTCGATGAAGCTCTGCTGCTGCTGCCACATCGCGGCATACACGATGTTCGGGTTGCTCGGATCGATGCGCACGTCGTTGCCGCTCGTGTATTCGTCCTTGTACAGGACCTTCTCGAAAGACCGTCCACCATCAGTCGACCGAAAGATCCCACGCTCCGCACTGGGTCCGTATGGATGGCCGAGCACCGCGACGAACAGTCGATTCGGGTCCTTCGGATCCACGTCGATGTACGCGATCATCTGGCTCTCACGCAGGCCGAGGTGGGTCCACGTCTTTCCCGCGTCCGTGGACTTGTACATCCCGTCGCCCGTGGCGAGGTCGGGACGAATGATTCCCGCACCCGAGCCCACATAGATCACGTTGGGATCGCTCGGCGCCACGGCAATCGCACCGATGGAGCCGGTCGGCTGGTCGTCGAACAGCGGCAGCCATGTGGAGCCGTAGTCGGTGGACCGCCACACGCCGCCGTTGTCGAAGCCGATGTAGAAGACATTCGGCTGGCTGGGCACACCGGCCACCGACCGTCCACGACCGGCGCGCATCGGGCCGATGGACCGCCAATGCATGCCGGCGGAGGGGTCGACCGCCTGTGCCATGGCGAGCGAAGAAAAACCGGTCGCGAGGAGCGCGACACAGAGGCTGAAACGAGAGACGCGAGCAAACACGATATTCGCCTCGAAGATGAAGAGCAGGTCCCACGCAACGCGCGGTACGACAACGTGCAAACCTGCCG
>JBBQDT010000047.1:0-28248 GCA_038319955.1 Gemmatimonadales bacterium
GTCCGCCGGGTTGCCCCATTCGGCCATCTCCGGATCACCGCGTGTGTGCCACTCCCCGGAGCTTCTCGCAGCTTACCACGGCCTTCATCGCCTCTGTGTGCCCAGGCATCCCCCACATGCCTTCCTTCGCTTGACCACAAAATGGCTCAAGCAGAAATACGCGCGTTGCTATCGCAATCTACCTCTTACCAATTCCTACCAGTCTGTCGCACTGGCGCACTGCGGCCAGCCCGATAGCACAGTAGGACTCGGTAAAGATTCCATTTCCCACGATTTGCCGCCAGCCAAAAAGACCATACAAAAGGCCGACGACCCATCCTCTGTCCTTCACTTTTCAAACAGCGGCCCGCGATCAAAAACTCTCGCGGTGAGCCTTGCATTGTAAATCGCGACGAGAACGTGTGCAAGTCCTATCCACACATCGTTTTTCACCCGCCGCAGCACCCCCTCCGACACCACGAAAAATGCACGTCGGTGAAGGGTCGTAATGGTACCCGATTCCTGTAGGGAATTCAAGCGGCCCTCAGTTCGCCCCGCATTTACCTTCCGCCAATGCTCACCGCCACTGTCTCCACCAAAGGCGCACGACGTTGGGCCGAGGGACATCCCTGGATCTACCGCAGTGACGTCCTCGTACGCCCCACCGGCAACGCAGGCGCCGTCCGCGTCACAGACCAGCGCGGCAAGCCCATCGGTGTCGCCCTCTGGAGCCCTCTGTCCGAAATCTCGCTCCGCCTCCTCGACCGCCTGCCCGACGCAGCCATCGACGCGGGCTGGTGGCACACCGCCCTCACGCGCACCATCGCCCGCCGAGCAGCACTCGCCAGCGACACCAACGCGTATCGCCTCGTCCACGGCGAAGGCGACCTCCTCCCCTCGCTCGTCGTCGACCGCTACGACCAGTGGCTCGTCGTCCAGCTCATGAGCGCAGGCCTCGAATGCTTTCGCGCCGACATCGTCGACGCACTGCGGACCATCGTCAATCCCGCCGGCATCCTCGCCCGGAACGACGTCTCCCTCCGCGTGAAGGAAGGGCTCGACAAGAACGTCGAACTCCTGCACGGCGATGTCCCCGACGAGATCGAAGTGCGAGAGCACGGCGTGCGCTACCTGGCCGCACCATGGAAGGGTCAGAAGACCGGCGCCTTTCTCGATCAGCGCGAGAATCGCGCGCTCGTGGGTCGCATCGCACGCGGACGCGCCCTCGACTGCTTCAGCTATCACGGCTCCTTCGCGCTCCACCTCGCCCGCAATGCGGATCACGTCACCGCACTCGACGCCTCCGAGCACGCGCTCACCCGCGCGCAGGAGAACTTCGCGCGGAATGGACTCACCAACGGTGCGTTCATCGAGGCGAACGCGTTCGAATACCTGAAGGCGCAGGAGCGTGAACGCACCCGCTTCGACACGATCGTGCTCGACCCACCCGCCTTCGCCAAGACGCGCGCTGCGCTGCCCGCCGCCATCCGCGGCTACAAGGAGATCAATCTCCGCGCGATGCGGCTGCTCTCACCGGGCGGACTGCTGTTCACCGCGAGCTGTTCGTTCCATCTCACCAAGGCGCTCTTTCTCGAGATGCTCGTGGACGCCGCCGCCGACAGTGGCCGGCGCATGGTGCTCCGCGAGCTGCGCGGCCAACCACTCGACCACCCAGAGCTGCTCACGGTCCCGGAAACGGGCTATATCAAGGGCGCGCTGCTCGAGGCGCTGGACTGATCCTCACACCTGGCACCTCGGACAGAAATACGTCGAGCGACCCGCCTGCGTGATCCGCTCGATCGACGTCCCGTCGCGGCGACAGGCCAAGCCCTCGCGATCATACACGTCGAGATCCACCGTGCTGTCGTCGGTGTATCGCGAGCCGGTTGCACGCTTCAGCACGAACGCAATCGCCTTGCGCAACGTCTTCACGCGCGCCGCCGTGAGTGCATTGCCCGGCGTGCGCGGATCGATCTTCGCGCGCCAGAGCGCCTCGGCAGCATAGATGTTGCCGAGCCCCGCGATGAGCTTCTGGTCGAGGAGCACGGGCTTGATGGGTCCCTTCCGCACCGCTAACGCCACACCGAGCTGCTCGGCGGTCCACGCGGAATCCGCCGCGTCGGGACCGAGGCCGAGGTCGAGCGCCGTACCCGCGTTGTGCAACTCGATGGTGCCGAGCGCGCGCGCATCGACGAAGACAATCCTCGTGCCGTCGGTGAAGTCGAGAACCGCGCGCGCAAAGCGCGGGAGCTCGTCGCCCACCTTGCCGAATTCCCAGTCGCCATTCATTCGGAAGTGCGCGTGCAGGATTCGTCCATCGTCGAGATGGAGCAGCTGATGCTTTCCTCGGCGCTCGACGCGATCGACGCGCGCTCCGGCGAGCGTGCGAAGTCGCGCCGGCGAAAGACGTCGCTGGAACGCCGGATGGAGCAACTTGAGACGCGCGATCGTGCGCCCCTTTGCCCGGCGGCGCAACACGATCATGGCTGCTTCGACTTCGGGAAGCTCGGGCATGGCGTTCAGGGACGAGAGACGTGGATCCGCGGCGCGCACACGTTGACTTCGTTCGTGTAAGCTACGCAGAATCCAGCGGATGCTCACGCCGCAATATTCCAGCGCCATCGCTGTCCTTCCGTCGCCGATGCGCTCGCACAGTGTGCGTCGGGCGCTGCTGGTGGTGTTGGCGCTCAACACGGTTGCCGCGGTGCTCAAGGGCGGCGTTGGCGCGCGAACCGGCGCGGTGACCGTGCTTGGCGCGGCGCTCGAGTCCGTGCTCGACATGATGAGCAACACGGTGGCGATCCTTGCGGTGTCGGTCGCAGCGCGCGCACCGGATGACGATCATCCCTACGGACACGAGAAGTTCGAGACACTTGGCACACTCGGCATCGTGTGCTTCCTCTCGATCACGTGCTTCGAGCTGTTGCGCCGGAGCGTGGGAGGATTGTTCGGCGGACACGTCGCGCCGCGGGCGACCACGGCCGATGGCGCGCTGCTCGTTGCCTCGCTCGTCGTGAACCTGTTCGTCGTCGTGTATGAGCGGCGCCGGGGACGTTCGCTCTCGAGCACGTTGCTGCTCGCGGACGCATCGCATACGGCGAGTGACATCCTCGTCACCGCACTGGCGATGGCGTCGCTCGGTTTGTCGCGACTCGGCTATCTCTATGCCGACGCGGCGCTTGGCAGCATCGTCGCGCTGGTCATCGCGTGGAGTGGGTATCAGATCCTTCGTCGCTCCATTCCGATTCTTGTAGATGCGAGGGCCGTGGAGGCGGATCGCCTCGCGGCAATCGTGGCGACCATTCCCGGCGTGAAGGGCGTGCGCGCAGCGCGTTCCCGGCGCACGTCGTCCGGTCACCTCTTTGCCGAGGTGACGATCCTCGTGGACGGCGCAACGTCCGTCACCGATGCGCACGATTTCACGGATGAAGTGGAGCGCGCGATCGCGCGTGAGCTGGGCACTGCGGAAGCGATCGTGCACGTGGAACCGGCGTAGGTGGGTCCCTGGATAAACAGACTTTAAAACATCTGGTGTAAGATTAGTGACGACAGACACTTGCGTGATTGGGTGAATGTTCTAGCTTAGATCCGTCCCCAGACCCCTTGCTGAATGGCCCTCAGGCCGTCCCGATCGCTCAAGTACGAGTATGCGCTCTATCTCGAGCGGGAGATCGAGAACTACAAGGAATCGGTGCCGCGGAGCGTCCTGCTCTCCATTGGAGACGACGCGGTGCGAGCGCTCGCCGGCCAGCAGCAGTTCGCGCTGACCGAGTTGCTGCTCTGCGACGAAGTCGACAAGATCATCTTCAAGCGCCTCCGCCTCGAGAGCTACACCCTCTGGCGGAAGAATCGCATCAAGCTGCTCGCCGAGTTGCGCCGCCCCGAGCACTGGGGACTGACACGCGACGATCCGGTCGTTCGTGCTGTCCACGCCGTTGGCGGTGATTCCCGCGTGCTCGTGGCCGGCGCGCAGGTGGAGACGCCGGCGCTGTATCTCGCCGCGAACGGTTGCGACGTCACGGCGTTTGCCGGACCTGATGCAGTCCAGCGAGTGATGGATGCGGCGGAACAGGCGGGCCTTGGCGAGCGAGTGCACGCCAGCGCGTCCACCCTCGAGTCGTTCACCCCCGCCGAACCGCTCACGGCGGTCATCTACACCCACGCGGCATTCATCGGCCTGAGCGCGGCCGAGCGCGCGCGTGTGATCCAGGTACTCCAGAGCGCCACGGCGGATGGTGGGGTGCATCTGGTGCAGACGATCGCTGCCGGCAAGCGGACATCCGTCTCGATCGACGAGCTTCGCCGTCGATATCGTGGTTGGGACGTCACCATCGAGGACGGCGCGCCGAACAGCTTCATGGCCCGAAAGGGAATGGCCTGACGGCGGGAACTGGATCTGTGTGTATCTCATCGACACACAACCGGTCGATTCGAGCGTATCAAAAAGACACCACACAGGTCGGGGCGACATCAGCAGGTTTGCGCAAAGTCTTTACCACCAACCGCTTACCGCTAATTCAACTGCTGGCATTCAAGCTGCCTTAGTGGGAGTTTGCCCCCGCCCGTTCCGGGGGCATTCCTCAGCAACGAAGCAGCTATCTATATGATGCAGCAGGACACGCAGACGAAGTTCGACGAGCCCGCGGGAATAGTGATCTCCCGCGGGTGGGAGCCGGAGACGACGCCTCGCTTCAGCGCCTACATGTATATGTGGGCCCCAGATCTCGAGGACGAATCAGAATTGGACGCTCAGGCCGCCTGAGCTGGCCTCTTTGGGAAGGAAGCGCCGCGGAATGATCCGCGGCGCTTTTTTGCTTTTCGATGTGCTCGGTACGCGCCTTGCCCCCCGCGTTGCCGTGCAGAGACCTGAAGAGTGGGAGAGCGAGCGCACGCAATTGCTCGGACGGCGGATCTCGGAGCTCGGCCTCGCGATACGGGGATCGCGCGTCGAGCAGCTGACATCGCGACTACACGGCGAGCTTGCGGCACTCGGCGTCGCCTTCCGTCCCCCCGTCTATCTGAGTGACCAGTGGGGCTGTCCCGACGGTTCACCGATCATCGGCGTTCCGTTCTATCTCGCCGACGATCGGCTCGAGCGCATCGAGGCTGAGCATGCCGGCGCCATCGAGAGTGACGACGAGGCGATGCGCTACCTCCGCCATGAAGCGGGGCACGCGGTGAACTACGCCTTCCGTCTTCACGACCGTCCCGAGTTCAACGCGATCTTCGGCGACTACGCGCTTCCGTACCGCGAACATTACGCCGCCGATCCCCTGTCGCGGGCGCACGTGCGACACATCCTCGGGTGGTACGCGCAAAAACATCCCGACGAGGATTTTGCAGAGACATTCGCCGTGTGGATGACCCCGAGCCTGGATTGGCGAACGGAATACGCCAGCTGGAGTGCGCTCGAGAAGCTCGAGTGGGTGGATGCGGTGATGCGCGAGGTGGGCTCACAGGAGCCGGGCATTCCCGAGCTCACCGACGATGACGTGCCGGTCGAGGCCATGCACTGGACGGTGGCCGAGCACTACGAGAGCGACGAGGAGTTGCGCGTCGGCGATGGACGCCAGTTCGACGGCGACCTTCGACGCGTCTTCGCACGCGCTGCCGATGCACCGGCGGGCGAGGTAGCGCGCGAGTTCATCGAGCGTCATGAGGGCGAGTTGGTCGCACGCATCTCATATTGGGCGGGGGTCGGTCCAGCGGCCGTGCGCTCGCTCGTTCGCGCGCTCGCTCAGCGGGCGTCGGCGCTCGAGCTGCGGGTCGCTGGGCTCGATGCGGCCGTGCTGATCGAGCTCACGGCGTTTGGAACGGCCGTACTCCTGCATTGGCGGTACACGCGCGTCGTCGACGCGCCTCCTCATGCGACGGACCAATGAACGTCACTCTCCTGCACGGCGCTGATGCCGCGGAGCCGCCGGAAGATCCGGTGCTCGGCCAGATCGAGGCGGCGCTGCGTGCGCTCGGCCATGTCCCTTCTCGTGTGTCTGTCGCAGCGGAAGTCGAGCCGGTGATTGCGGCGCTGCGCGCCGCGAGTCCCGCCATCGTGTTCAACCTCGCGGAGTCGTTCGACGGAAAGAGCGCGCTCGAGTCCAACGTGGCAGCGCTGTTGAACCTGCTCGGCCTTCGCTACACCGGATCGAGTCCCGCCGCGCTGTTGATGGCAGGCGACAAGAGCCTGACGAAGAAGGTGCTGCGATTCCACGATATCCTCACGCCGCAGTTCGCAACCGTCTATCGCGGCGCGCTCGATCATGTCGGCGATCTCGCCTTTCCGCTGATCGTGAAGCCGCCGCAGGAGGATGCGTCGCTCGGTATCACGTCGAAGAGCGTGGTGCGCGACATTCGCGAGCTGCTGGGCACGATGGATTCGCTGCAGCGGGAGTTCCAGTCGCCCGTGCTCGTGGAGGAGTTCGTCGAAGGGCGGGAGTTCTACGTCGGCGTGCTGGGGAACGTGACGCCAGTTGCGCTTCCCGTCATCGAGCTCGATTTCAGCGCGTTTCCTGCCGATCGGCCGAAGGTGGCGAGCTACGAGGCGAAGTGGGGTGAAGGCGGCACGGGCGATACGACGGAGACCGGTGCGGAGTTCGCGGGCACGAAGTCGATCTTCCCGACAGATGTACCGGCGGAGCTGCTCGAGCGAATGCAGAAGGTGGCGGTGGAGTCGTTCAATGCGCTGCGGCTGCGCGACTATGGGCGCGTCGACCTGCGTGTGACTCCCGCGGAGGAGATCTACGTGATCGAGGTGAATCCGAATTGCTACCTGGAGCAGTCGGGCGAGTTCTCGCGCGCGGCGGCGGAATCGGGAATTGCGCACGATGCGTTGCTCGCGCGAATCATCGAGCTGGCGCAGGGGCGATATACGAGGTGACACAACGAAAGAAGCCGGCGCCAAGGCGCCGGCTTCTCCGTTGTGCTCGACTGAAAGCTTACTTCTTGCCCTTCTTTGCAGCCTTCTTCCGAGCGCCGCCCTTCTTTGCAGCCTTCTTGGCTCCGCCCTTCTTGGCGCCCGCCTTCTTCGCGGCCTTCTTTGCGCCAGTCTTCTTGGCAGCCTTCTTTGCACCCTTCTTTGCGGCCATGGTAGTCTCCAGTGATGGAGTGAAGCGCCCGATCGAACCCCCGGTGGTTCGTACGAGCCAGTGGTTGGACGCCGGAGCGTCTTCTCCACCGCGGCACGACTCTCATGGCGAGACTCGTGACGTCGTGCGTCGCCGTGCTACAGGGCGCCGCTGAAGCGTTGGATATGTGTGTCGCTCACCATCTGCGGTGAGGTCGTGAACAGCAAGAACGTTACCGCGCTGGTCATTTCCCCACGCCGCAGCGGGATTGCATGGGGACGGAACGGGCGCGCCGGAGCCGCATCGCGATGTGAACGCTCGGTGGTAACGGTGTCGCCGAAGGTCGGCGACGCGGCGGTCGACTGATCGACGGCGCGGGCGGTGGATGGAACCGCGGCGATTTCCGTGATCGCGGCGGCGGATGCAGATGATGTCCCGAACGACTCTCTGCGGAAAGAACCCACGCAATACCTTGAGCTTGATTGAACTACGATGCGTGATCAGGTGACGACTCACGAGTAATAAATGCAACTTGCGCGAATATAGGAACCCGTGAAATCACACGCAATAGTGAATCGCGCGTCGCACTGCACGTCGCAACGCTCGTCGAATCGAACATCACGTGCCGTGATGCGGCTCACCTTCGATCACCGTGCATCGCGCGATGCACTTCCCTCACTCGCAATGTCCAGCGACTTTTGATCACGCCGAGCGATACGCGCGGCAGCAGGATTCACTCTGAGATTCATGCGAGGCGCACGTGAGAGCGCTGGTGAAGGAGACAGCTGGTCCCGGTTTCGTACTGCGCGACGTGCCGCAGCCGGTCATTCGCGATGACGAAGTGCTGATCAAGGTGCGCCGCGCCGGCGTCTGCGGCACGGACGTGCACATTTACGACTGGGACGCCTGGGCGCAGGGCCGCTGCCGTCCGCCGTTCACGGTCGGCCACGAGTTCGCCGGCGACGTCGTGCAGGTCGGCAGCCTCGTCGCGGACGTGAAGGAAGGTGATCGCGTCACGGCGGAAGGCCACATCGTCTGCGGGCGCTGCCACCTCTGTCGCACGGGCAACGCGCACGTGTGCCCCAACACGAAGATCATCGGCGTGGACCGCGACGGATGCTTCGCCGACTTCATCGCGATGCCGGCGTCGAACGTCTGGCACCTCGACGATGCGGTCACCTACGAGGTCGGCGGCATTCACGATCCGATGGGCAACGCGTTTCACACCGCGCTCGTGGGCACGGAGATGTCGGGCAAGACGGTGCTCGTCACCGGCTGCGGGCCGATCGGCATTTTCGCCGTGGGCATCTGCAAGGCGGCCGGCGCGTCGCGCATCATCGCCAGCGACGTGAACCCCACGCGGTTGGCGCTCGCGCGCACGATGGGCGCCCACGACGTGGTGACGCCGCACGAGGCGGAAGCCGCCGTCAGGAAGGCAACCGGCGGGCTCGGTGTGGACGTGGTGCTCGAGATGTCCGGCGTGCCGTCGGCGATTCATCAGGCCTTCGCGCTGGTGCGCGTCGGTGGACGCGTGCAGATGCTCGGCATCCCCGCCAAGCCGATGGAGGTCGACTTCGCCACGGAGATCATCTTCAAAGGCATCACGGTCTATGGCGTGGTGGGTCGCCGCATGTACGACACCTGGATCCAGATGACGCAATTCCTCCGCTCCGGCCAGTTCGACCCCACGCCGGTGATCACGCACCGCTTTCCGCTCGAGCAATTCGACGATGCGATCGCCGCCATCAAGGGTGGGTCTGCAGGAAAGGTGGTATTTGAAATAGGATGACGGGTCGACCCGAAGACGGGATGACCGTGACTACAACAGCCGCTTCATCCTGTTATCCATCGGTTCCGTCATCCCGTCCATCCGTCATCCCGTCATCCCGTCATCCCGTCATCCCGTCATCCCGTCATCCCGTGACACTCAATACAAGATTCACCGCCGACCTCGACTCCAGGCTCCAGCAGCTGAAGGACGATCGCGTCTACAAGCAGCTCAACTATCTCGATTCGCCGCAGGCGGCGCGCGTGACGATGGAGGGGCGCGGCGAGGTGCTCATCCTCTCGTCCAACAACTACCTCGGCCTCTGTGCGGAACCGTCGGTGGTGCAGGCCGGCATCGACGGACTGCATGCGTACGGCGCCGGAACGGGGAGTGTGCGCTTCATCTGCGGCACCTTCGCCGTCCACCGCGAGATCGAGCAGGCGCTGGCGCGCTTCGTCGGCACCGATGCGTCGATGACGTTCGTGTCGGCATGGAACGCCAATGAAGGACTCACCGCGACGGTAGTCGAACCCGGCGACTTCGTCTGCTCCGATGCGCTCAACCACGCATCGATCATCGATTCGATCCGGCTGGCCAAGGCAATCACCAAGTGCCAGACCGCCGTCTACCGGCATGCCGATCTCGACGACCTGCGCGAGAAGCTCGAAGGGGCGAAGGGCGCCAAGCGCCGCATCGTCTGGAGCGACGGAATCTTCTCGATGGAAGGCTCCATCGCGCCGCTGCCGGATCTCCTCCAGATCTGCCGCGAGCACGATGCCATCCTCGCGCTCGACGATTCGCATGCGACCGGTGTGCTCGGTGCCACCGGACGTGGAACAGCGGAACACTTCGGCGTCCTCGGCGAGGTGGACATCATCACCTCGACGCTCGGCAAGGCACTCGGCGGCGCGGCGGGCGGGTTCGTCGCTGGCTCCGCGGCGCTGTGCGACTATCTCACACAGCGCTCACGCCCGCAATTGTTCTCGAACGCGCTGCCGCCGACGGTGGCATCGAGCGCACTGGCGGCGGTGCAGTTCATCGAGCAGAACCCCTCGCGCGTTCAGCAGCTGCGTACCAACACCACCTACTTCCGCGAGCGCATCGTGGAAGCGGGGTTCAAGCCACTCGCTGGCGAGACGCCGATCATCCCGATCATCGTCGGAGAGACGGCGACGGCCATCCAGATGAGCGACATGCTGCTGGCCGAGAAAGTGTTCGTCACCGGGTTCGGCTTTCCAGTCGTGCCCCAGGGACAGGCGCGCGTGCGCTGCCAGGTCTCTGCGGCGCACACGAAGGACGATCTCGACGAAGCGATCAGCGCGTTCGTGAAGGTGGGAACGCGATTGAAGATCATCTGACGGGTGTGAGTGCAGGCAAGTCATTCTGTCGCAATGCCCTGCGCGCTTGGGCCGGATGCGGCCTCGGCGGCTAGTTATGCACGGCCGTTCGACGACAGGGCGGCACCATCTACAGTGGTCTGTGACGTAACGGGAGTTATCCTCGTCCCAGACATGAGCCTGCAGCCGCTGGCGGTTGTTGGGCCGCGCTCTCTTTTCTCGAGGTTTCTTGTTATGCGATACCTCCGTGCACTGGCGGTTGCCACCGGGTTCGTAGCCCTGCTCGCTCAATCGAGCGCAGCCCAGGATGACCGACAGTTCAAGGACGCCTGGTTCTTCGGGGCGAAGGCCGGTGCGCTGTCATACTCGTCAGCGACAACAAACAACGGAGGCGCTCCGCTCGTGGGCGCCGAGATGCTCATCACGCGCTCGCATGGTGGGCTGTACGTGGCGCTGGATCAGGCGTTCTTCACCACACAGGGCGGCTTCCAGGATCGGGATCCGGACAGCTCGTTCGTCCGCTACGCGCGCCTGAAGAACATGCGGCGTTTCACGATGGCCGGCATGGCGTTTCCGATGCAGACGCGCAACGTGCATCCCTACTTCGGCGGCGGCCTGGTGCTCAACCAGATCGCCGGCGCGGCACTACTGACCGGAACGGTGAACAGTACCCGATATCAAATCGCGCTCGACAGCGTGCAATCCAAGAAGACGGCGTTCTCGCCGATCCTCATTGGCGGCGCGCAAGTGCGATACAAGCCCATGTCGGCATTCGGTCAGGTGACGGCATCGCCGACGCAGCAATCCTTCTTTCTAGCGAATCCCAACAGCTCGCGCGCCTTCAACTTGTCGCTCGAGTTCGGTGTACGATACAACGTCGGCAGCTCGATCGATCGAGCGAGATGACAAGACGGGATGACGGAATGACGGGATGACGGAAGGGCCGCCTCACGATTGGCGGCCCTTCTTCTTTTCGGATCATCTCTCGTAGGCTGACCGCGGGAACTGCGGCGGCGTCTTCGAGACGTATGGATCGTCGCGGACGAGATATCGCAACGGCCACTCCGCTGCCTGGGTGATGCCGATGCGTGGCGTCACGATCACGTCCGCGTCGCTTACCGGTTCGCCGGAGCGAATGACGATTGGCCCGTTGCGCAACGAGGTGCCGTTCATCTCGCCGACGATCCCCATCGCGAGGCACAGCTTGCCCGGCCCGTTCGTGAGGTCGCGGTCCCGATGCGCGCGCGGTCGTCGCTCTCGCATGAGGTCGATACCTTCGAGCGGATGCGCGGCGCGTATCAACACCGCCGCGCCGTGACCGCGCTCGCGTGTCACCGCGTTGAAGCACCAGTACATGCCGTAGATGAAGTACACGTACGACATACCCGGCGGACCGAAGAGATGCTCGGTGCGACGCGTCAGTCCTGCGGCAGCATGACACGCCGGATCATCGGGGCCGAGGTATGCCTCGGTCTCGACGATGCGGGCGCGTGTCACTCCTTCAGGTGTGGTGCACTCGAGAACGGCGCCCAACAGCTCGCGCGCTACCAGCTCGGTCGGTCGATCGTAAATTTTTACCGGTAGCGGCGAGCCCAAACGAGAACGCCGCGCGGTGGGCGCGGCGTCTCGTGTCATGCGTCGGCGCGGGCCACTGTCTTCTTGGCTCGCGGTTTCTTCGCGGCAGCCTTCTTCGCCGCGGGTGCAGTCTTGGTCTTCGCCTTCGACGCAGGTGCCGCTTGGGCGACCGCAATCGCGGGAGTCTTCGTCGCAGGCGCAGCCTTCTTCGCTGCGGCCTTGCGTGCCGTCTTCGCTGCAGGCGCCTTGGCAGCTGGCGCTTCGGCGATTGGTGCGGCAGCGATTGATGCCGCTGCCGGTGCGGCGGCAACTGAAGCGGGCGCCGCGCTCGCGGCACTCGACGACTGACCGACGACGCCGATGCTCAGCAAGTCGGCCGGGGGTGCGCCGCCAGGACGTCCACCGCGACCACGCGAACCGCTGCCGCGCGGACCCATTCCACGCTGCGCAGGTGCGGTTGTGACCGGCGCCGGCGCGTTGCTGATCGCGCTCTTCGCCAACTGGTCGGCGACCGATTCCGCTTCAGCGACACGAGCGACCTCGAAGTCATCGCCGCGACGGCGAAGGTCGATGATGTCGTTGTCGTGTGCGTCCTTGAGGATGCGCGGAAAGTTGCGGTCGCTCAGGCTTTCGCTGTCGCGCGTCAGCAGCTCGCGCGCCTTCGCGCGAATGACGCTCGCACGAACCGCGGCGTCGCCCGATGGAATGAGAGCGGCGACAGTGCGGCGCAGCAGGTCGAACGCCTCGTCGCGCGTGAGGCGCTCGCCGGTGATGCCGATTGCTTCGGTCGGCTCGGTGCGCGCGGGCTGCTCGGGGCGCGGCGTGCGCTCCGGGCGATCGTTACGTCCGCGTCCACGCGGGACGTGCGGCTCGGTGGCGACGACCGTGGCAGGAATGACGGGAGCCGCGGGGATGTCCGCCACGGCGTCGGGCTCGCTCGCCACGGGAATCGTCAATGCCGCTTCGCCGTCGAGCGGCAACTCGATTGGTGCGTCGCCTGGTGCGTCGCCGCGCGGGCGATCATCGCGATCGCGGCCACGGCCACGACGGCCGCGACGGCCGCGAGTGCCGGCGGCCTTCTCGCCCGCGGCGAGCGACGCAGGCGTCTCGACGCGCGCCGCTTCGTCGGCGGCGGCGTTCTCGGCCGCACGAGCGTCGCCCTTGGCGCCACTCGGCAGGCCGATCTCGAGCTGCCCGTTCTCCAGCTTCGTGGCAGAGAGCAGGCCGCGCTGCACGGCGTCCTGGACGAACCGCGAGAACTTCGCCATGCCGAGATCCTTCTCGTCGAACGAGTTGTCGATCTCCTGCATGACCTGCTTGAGCCGGTCGGAGCGCATGACGTCGCCGTTGCGCTTCATGCGGCTGACCGCCTCGGTGACGAGCTCCCACGGGTCCCACTTCTTCGCAGGCTCTTCCTCGTTGCGGCTCACCAGTCCGGCGAGCGCGTTGTAGCTGTAGTACTCATCGCAGTTCATGACGAGCAGGTCGCTCGACGACTCGCGGATGCCGACGCCGATGACGTACTTGCCGTACTCCTTGAGCTTCGTGACGAGCGACGCGAAGTCGCTGTCGCCCGACAGCAGGATGTAGGTGCCGATCTCGGGACGCGTGAAGACGAGCTCCATGGCGTCGACGGCGAGACGGATGTCGGTGGCGTTCTTCTTCGACGATCCGTACGCCGGCGCCATGATCATGTCGATCGAGGACTCGGCGAGCGGGACGATGTACTGCGGGTATCGGCGCCAGTCTGCGTAGGCACGCTGGACGGCGACCTTGCCCTTGATGATGTCGGAGCCGAGCAGCGTGCGAAGCTCCTTGCCGAGGTCGGAGCGGATCCCCATCGTGACGTTGTCGAAGTCGATGAGGAGGGCGGCATTCGGCGCGTGCATCGGCGCTGCGTAGCCGGAGGTGGTGTGCGGCGCGGTGAACGCCTGCGGACCGCGGTGGATGAGCGCGGAGCCGGAGCGTGACGGCACATTCCGCGAGTTGCGTGAGTTCATTCAGTCCCTTGCGTCCTTTGACGCATGGCGTGTGAGCGGGCGTGCAGGGCAGCGCCCGTGCTCTCGTCGCAGGGGCGGTCGCTCCTCTCGATCATCATCGATCGGGGGCGGGACGTCTCAGCGTGGAGCGAATGTTCGCGGTGCGCGCGTACACCGGCTCGCCCCACTGCGCGGAAGCGCAGTCAAACCAGGGCGGCACCGATCACGCCGTCACCGTCAGTGACTGGTCACCCCTGGCGCCGCGGGCTAACGAGCTCGCGCCTCCCTGAATGGCCAGCGTGGCAATCTAAGGTAGCACTGGGAGTTACGTAAGTCGCAGGCGAGCTCGGCCTACACACCCATCGCCTTGAAGAGCACGCGCTTTGGACGCTTGCCATCCCACTCGCCGTAAAAGACACGCTGCCATGGACCCAGATCGAGCGCACCGTTGGTGACGGGCACGATGACCTCGTGCCCCATCACGAGCGAGCGCAGATGTGCGGCGGCGTTGTCCTCGCCGGTTCGGGAGTTGTGCCGATAGACCTGTGGGTCCCATGGAGCAATGCGGGTCTCGAGCCATTCGAGGATGTCGGCCCAGAGGCCCGGCTCGTGATCGTTCACGAACACCGATGCCGAGATGTGCATCGCCGAGACGAGGACGAACCCATCGTCGATGCCGGCGTCGGCACGACAGCGCTCGACGTCGTCGGTGATGTCGATGATGTCTTGGCGCTTCGCAGTGTTGAAAGTGCGATAGGAAGTCGCGGTGCGCATGGTCGGGGTCAGGGTATGCGCCCTCCGGGGCGCCCTGTATGTTAATCCAGAAACATCCCCCCTCGCGCGCACGTACGGAGTGCCTGTGAAGCAGGTTGGTTTTCGCGCTCGTCTCTTTCTCATTCTGCTCGGCTTCGCGCTCATTCCGACGATCGTGCTCTCGGCGGCGTGGGAGCTCACGGTGGTGCGCGTGCTTCCGGTGCTCGGGACGATTCCGGCAATGGAGCGCATTGCGCAGACCGGGTCGGCGGCGGTGAAATCGGCGAAGGGTGCGGCGTTGTCGCCAACGCAGGAGGCGGCGCTCGACGAGCACCAGCGCGCGCTCGACGAGGGTCTGCTCTACGCCAGGCAGATGGAATACGTGATGACGCGGCGTGCGCCGGTGGTGGCGGCGGCCGTGGCGCTGCTCGTGTCGGTGCTGCTCACGCTGGTGGCGTCGCGCGTGGCTGGGCATCTGAGCAGGAACCTGAGCCGCCCGTTGAGCGAGCTGGTTGGGTGGACGGAAACCATCGAGCGCGGTGAGCCGCTTCCAGAGGGCCCGCCGCGCAAGGGAGCACCAGAGTTCGTGGTCCTGCGAAACCGGATGCGCGAGATGTCCACGGAGCTCAGGCTGGGGCGCGTACGTGCGCTTGAGGCCGAGCGCGCCACGGCGTTGCGCGAGTCGGCGCGGCAGGTGGCGCACGAGCTCAAGAATCCGCTGACCCCCATTCGCTTCGCCATCGCCCGGCTGCGGCGTGACGCACCCGAGTCGTTGAGCGAGACGATCGACGTACTCGAGGTGGAGTCGCGGCGACTCGAGACCATGGCGAAGAGCTTCGCGCAGTTCGGGCGACTGCCCGAAGGACCGCGCGCACCGGTGGACCTGGGCGAGTTGGTGCGCAGCGTGTCGCGGAGCGCGGTGCCGCAGGACCGCGCGCTGACGATCGACGTCGCCGCCGACGTGCCGATGGTGCCGGGACATGTCGACGCGCTGGGTCGCGCGCTCACCAACGTGCTGTTCAATGCCGTCGAGGCCAGTCCACCGGACGCGCCGATCACGCTGCACGTCTCGTGCACCACGCGGAAGGGGCGGCCGATGATCGAGGTGGTCGTGCGCGACCAGGGCAGCGGCATTCCGGCGGCGCGGCTCGCGCGCATCTGGGAACCCTATGTGACACACAAGGCCGGCGGCACTGGACTCGGACTGGCCATCGTGCGGCAGACGCTGCTCGCACACGACGGGTTCGTCGAGGTGGAGAGCGCGCCGGGTGAAGGAACGACGATGCGACTGCTGCTTCCGGCGGAGCTGCCGGCACTCGATTCGAGGGGGACGAATGTGGGTTAATCCGATTCTGATTCCGATCATCTTCGTATCGTCGATTCCCATCATCGCGATCGGTCTGCCGATCGCACGCGCGTTGGCGGCGCGAATCGGGCGGGTGACGGTCGGGCCCACGGTCCCGTCCGAGGTGGCGGCTCGCCTCGAGCGGATGGAACAGGCGATCGACTCCATCGCCGTGGAGGTCGAGCGGATCTCGGAGGGCCAGCGGTTTACCACGAAGCTGCTGGCGGAGCGCACCGTGCCTCCGGCATCGCCCGCATTGCCCGACATCCGCTAGGCGCGCCGTGCCGAGCGTATTGATCGTCGACGACGAACCGAACATCCGTCGCATGGTGGGCGCATTGCTCGCCAGCGAAGGCTATGAAGTGCGCGATGCCGCCGAGGGCGTCGCGGGACTCTTGCGCGTCGTCGAGAGTGCGCCGGACGTGGTGCTGCTCGACCTGATGATCCCGGGAGAGCTGGACGGCCTCGCGACGCTCGCGCGTCTTCGCGAGTCGGCGCCGGACATTCCCGTGATCATGATGAGCGGCAAGGCGGGGCTGAGCGATGCGGTGAAGGCCACCAAGCTCGGCGCGTTCAACTTTCTCGAGAAGCCGTTGACGCCGGAGGGTGTGCTGCTCGCGCTTGCGTCGGCGCTCGAGCTCCGGCGCGTGCGGCGCGAGGCACGTGCGCTGCGAGAGGACCTCGGCCTCGCCGGTGAGATGATCGGTGGCAGTCCGGCGATGGCGACGGTGCGGGAGATGATTGCGCGCATCGCACCCACCGATGCGCGGGTGCTGGTGATGGGGGAGTCGGGCACGGGCAAGGAGCTCGTTGCCGCGGCGATCCATTTTGGGAGTGCCCGCAGGGATCGTCCGTTCGTACGCGTCAACTGTGCGGCGATTCCGCGCGATCTCGTGGAGAGCGAGATGTTCGGGCACGAGAAGGGGGCGTTCACCGGGGCGACGGATCGTCGCATCGGGCGCTTCGAGCTGGCGCACACGGGAACGCTGTTCCTCGACGAGGTGGGGGACCTCGGTCTCGAAGCGCAGGCCAAGTTGCTGCGCGCCATCGAAGCGCGAGAGATCGAGCGCGTCGGCGGAGGCAAGCCGATCAGGGTGGACGTTCGCATCGTGAGTGCAACGAATCGCGACCTCGCGCGCTGCGTCGTGGACGGGACGTTCCGCGAGGATCTCTTCTTCCGGCTCAACGTCATCCCGATCGAAGTGCCGCCGTTGCACGAGCGACCTGACGACATTCCCGCGCTCGTGGCCCATTTCTCGTCGATGCACCATGCGCGCACCGGACGGCGTGCGCCGACGTGGACGCCGGGCGCGCTTGCGCTCCTCGTGCCCTATCGCTGGCCTGGCAACGTGCGCGAGCTCGCGAACATCGTCGAACGACTGGCGATTCTCCACGCGGGCGGGGACGTGGACGAACGGCATGTGCGGTCGGTGCTCCCGCTGGATGGCGGCACTCGGCGCGCCGAGGAGCCGCTGCCCGATCCGACGGCGCTGGATAGCTCGCTCACCGATACGCTCGACTCGCACGAGCGGACGCTCATCGTGCGAGCGCTGTCGGCGGCGGGTGGCAATGTCGCCGAGGCGTCGCGCCGCCTGAAGACGGATCGCGCGAATCTCTATCGGCGGATGCGTCGGCTGGGCATTCCGGTTGGTGACGAATGATGGAACCGCCATTCGAGCGGAGCGGCAGAGCAGGTCGCTCGCTGCGCGCGGGACGAGGACTCGTCCTTCTCCTCTCGCTCGCCGCCGCGCCGGCGGGCGCGCAGGTGCGCGACACGATAGCCGCACCGGGCGTGCTGCCGCGGGACGTCGCACGAGAGGCCGTGGCGCTGTTCAACGCCACCACGGTACTCCGTGCGACGGACGCGCTGAAGATCGACAGTGGGCGCACGATCGTCGGGGACGTGGCGGTTCTCAATGGTCCGATCACGGTCGCCGGACGAATCACGGGGCGCCTGCTCGCGATCAACGCGGACGTCATCCTGCGAGAGGGCGCCCGCATCGACGGAGACCTGCTCATCGTGGGTGGTGACGTCGAAGGCGCGGACGGCGCGCGCATCGGCGGCGAACTGCGCATCTATCGTCCGCCGCTGCGCTACACTCGGCAGGGCGACCAACTCGTCGCACAGCTCGAGGCCGCATCGGACGACCAATGGTGGCGGCGATGGGAGCGGCGCGGACGGCGCAACTTCAACTCCTTCGAGATCGCGAAGGCCGGCGTCTACAATCGCGTCGAAGGATTGCCGGTGCGCATCGGACCTGTGCTCTATCGCGACCAGGGGTGGGGACACCTGCGTCTCGACGCCACCGCGATCCTGCGCACGGCGAGCAGCTTCTCCGGCGCACAGGCCGATGTGGGACACGACGTGCGCGGCGAGATCCGATTCGGCCGGCAGGTCGGGGTCACGCTTGGCGGCGACCTGTTCGACATGGTCGACGGCATCGAGCAGTGGCAGTTGAGTGACGCCGAGGTGGGCCTGGCCACGTTTCTTTTCCATCGAGACTATCGCGACTACTACGGGCGGCATGGTGGGCGCGTTCACGCCGCACTGCGCGCCTCGGACAATGCCGACCTCACGTTGAGTTACGGCGACGAGCGCTGGCGGTCGCGCGACGCGCACAACCCGCTGGCAATCGACTTGGGCGACATCGGCTGGCGCGCCAACCCACGTGTTGATGAAGGGCGCTTCCACGTTGCGAACCTCACGCTGCGCATCGACACGCGGAACGACGACTTCAATCCGTGGGCGGGATGGTACCTACTCGCGGACTATGAGCGCGGCACGGGAACGATCGACGTCCTCGCTCCGACTTCCGTAGGGGTTCGTGCACCGACCTCCGGGCCAACGCGATACCAGCGCGCGTTCGTCGACCTGCGGCGCTACAATCGCCTCGCACCGAGCTCGGCGCTGAATCTCCGCCTGCTACTTGGGGGATGGTTGAGCGGCGATCCGCTTCCGCTCGAGCGGCGCCTGTCCATCGACGGGCCGGGCACCGTGCCCGGCTTTGACTTTCGCGTGACCGGCGGCACCGACGTCGGCACGTGCTCGACCGGTGCGCCGGTGAGCGGACGTCCCGCACAGTGCGAACGGATCTCCCTCGCACAACTCGAGTATCGCAACGACCTCCGCATCTCGTTCAGCGATGGTGCTGCGCCCTCCCGTCGCACGCGCTTTCGTGCCGACGGCGCGTGGGTGTTCTTCGCCGATGCGGGGCGCGGCTGGCTGGTGAATTCGCCAGGCAATGCGGTGAACATCGGGCGACACGAGCTGCCGGCGCTGTCGACCTACCGCACGGACATCGGTGCTGGACTCGACTTCGACCAGTTCGGGATCTACCTCGCGAAGGCGCTGTCTCAGCCGAATGAGCCGGTGAACGTCTTCCTTCGCGTTCGGCACCGCTTCTAAACCATGATGCTGCCCGGACGCGCATTCGCGCTCCTGCTTGGGCTGACGCTCGGCTTCGCTGCGCCGGCCACGGCGCAGCGACGCGCCGTGCTCGAGGTGACGCCCCCGGGCGCTGGCGGCGTCGGCGCGATCGTGACGGCGACGAACCTGTTCGCCGAGCCGGACATGCGCGACCTGGTGCGCAGTGGGTTTCCGGCATCGCTGCACTTTCGGCTGGAGCTGTGGCGGACGGGCGGATTGTTCGATGATCTCGAGGGCCAGCTCGACTGGACCGTGATCGTGCAGTACGATCCGTCGGCGCAGCGCTATCGCGTCGTGCGGCAACAGTCCGGCAGGGTAGACGACCTTGGCAGCTTTGCGACGCTCGCGACGGCGCAGTCCACCCTCGAGCGGCCGACGCGCACGACGTTGCTGCCCGATCGTGAAGGGGTGAAGTACTACTACACGCTGGCGCTGGACATCGAGGCACTGTCCGTGAGTGACATGGACCAG
The DNA here is from genome assembly GCA_038319955.1 of Gemmatimonadales bacterium. GTDB lineage: Bacteria > Gemmatimonadota > Gemmatimonadetes > Gemmatimonadales > Gemmatimonadaceae > AG11. The sequence continues at coordinate 19,696 of JBBQDT010000047.1, forward strand.
CTGGAGCGGTGGCTGCGCGGCGTGAAGGGCAATACAGCGGCATCGGCCGTCGGCACTGGCTTGCGCACGCTGATGCTCCGTATGCTCGGCGGAGAGAAGCGGCACTTCACGGGGCGCAGCGTGGTGTTCGTGGGAGAGAAGTAGGCCGGTTCGGTGGGCTGATCCGGACGCAAAAAAAAAGGCAGCCTAACCCTCCGCTGCCTCCGAATGCTCGGCCATCGCTGCCGCTGCACGATGCATATGGCCGTGCGCGTCCGGATGCACTCGATGCTCGAGGGCCTCGAGCTGGTGGAGTATGGCGTCGCCGTAGAAGGTGCGGATGTACTTCGCCTGCGTCTGCGTGAGCCGGCGAACCGCCCAAGACAGGTGCACGAAGTGCGGTTCCACGGGATGCGTCAGCGGATGCATGCCGATCTCGTGCGGCAGGCGATTGCCCTTGCGCGTGTTACAAGGCGAGCAGGCCGTCACCACGTTGTTCCAGTCGTTCTTGCCGCCGCGCGACATCGGGATGACGTGATCGCGCGTCAAGGCCTCGCGCGGGCGCAACTCGATGGCGGGGCGTCCGCAGTACTGGCAGCGGTAGTGATCGCGGGCGAACAGGAACGTGTTCGTCACCTGCCGGCGGAAACGCCGCGGCACGTGAATGAACTTGGTGAGGCGTATGACCGCGGGACGAGGCATCGTCAGCCGCTCCGACCGCACGACCTTGTCGCAGACGGCCTCGACGATCTCCGCCTTTCCGTCAATGACCAAGCGAAGGGCCCGACGCATGGGAACCATGGTCAGGGGCTCGAACGACGCATTCAATGCCAGACATCCGACGATCAATCGTCCCTCCGGCGTTACAACAGACCCCCCGAAGTTACGAGCCGTACGCAGCCCGAACAAGAGATCGCTTCACTGGGACCGCCATCGCTGGAGCAGGTCGGCGCATGCCTGAACGCGCGCGGGGAGCCCGGCGTCGGCATGCACGAGCTGCCCGTCTCTGACGCGGACCTCCCCTGCCACGGCGACGAAATCCGCCTTTTGCCCGGCAATCGAGAAGATCAACGCCGCGACGGGATCGTGCAGCGGTGACCGGAACTCGGGGACATGGAACGCCGCGAGATCCGCCGCCTTGCCAACCTCGAGCGTGCCGATGCTTTCGCTCATTCCGAGCGCGCGAGCACCGCCGATGGTCGCCAGCGCGAGCGCTCCGTCGGATGCGAGCGCATCATGTCGTCCTTCCTTCGCGCCGGCGAACAGCACGGCGAGTCGCGATTCGTCGAGCATGTCCATGCGATCGTTGCTCGCCACCGAATCGGTGCCGATGCCGACGCGGATTTTCGCATCGAGGAGCTCGTTCAACGGCGCGATACCATGGCCGAGCTTCGCATTGGATGCCGGACAATGCGCCACGGCGCACCCGTGCTCCGCGATCACGTCGATGTCCTCTCCGTCCACGCGCACACAATGAATGAGCAACGACGCCGGCCCGAGCACGCCGAGCGAGTCCAGGAGCGCGATGGGAGTTCGCCCTCTCGCACTCACGGCGATACCGCGCGACCGCAATCCATCGGCGAACGCTCCCTCACCGCGCTCGACGAGCGCGCTCTCCAGCGCGCTCTCCGCCACGTGAACGGCGAGTGGCAGATGGCGCTCGCGCGCGAGATCCGCCGTGGCGCGAAAGAGTGCATCGGAAACGGTGTATGGCGCATGCGGCGACACGCCGACGCGCACACAATCGGTGGCGCGCTGCTGCATCTCATCGACCTTCGCGATCAGGCCAGCGATCGCCTCCTCGCATTGCATCGGGTCCGGACCGAACACTTCGCGATAGCAGATCCCGCGGGCGCCCTGCTCCAGCAGCGCGTCGAAGCCCGCACCGGAATCGCCCGTATCGGCAAAGGTGGTGATGCCGTGCTGCAGCCCTTCGGCGACGCCAAGCCGGGCGGCATCGAGCATCATCTCCTGCGTCAGCACCGCGCGACGCGCCGCCGTGAGCCGGAGGATCCATTCGCGAAAGCCAAGTCCGTCGAGAAACCCGCGCATCGCCGTGAGCTCGAGGTGGCAATGCGCATTCACGAGGCCGGGCGTAAGGATCACGTCACCGAGGTCCCGCTCGTCGCCGTCCATCGGTCCGTCGCCGCGCACGCCGACGTACGCGATTCGGCCGTTCTCCACCGCCACGGTGCCGTCACGAAACGGGGCTGAGGCTACGGGACAGATCCATCGCGCGTGATAGCGGATCATGCGCTGCACGCGCCCGTGCGGGAGCCATGACGCTCGGGATCGTACAGAGCGTCGTCCGCGACGCCGAGCGAGCGTGTGAGCGCGAGCGGCGTGACGATGTTGCCCACCTGTTCTGCGCGATGCCCATCAGATCCGAGCGAAAGACGAACCCCAGTGTCGGCCGCGCGTCGCACAAGACGTTCGTGCGGCGGATACCGGGCCGAGACCTCGAACGCGATGCCCGCCTTCAGCAGTGCATTCGCGGCTCGTGTCTCCAGTGCTTCGCTCCACAGCTCATGCGGATCCATCATCCGCAACGGCGGCGGAACGAGCGTCGGATGTGCAAGCACGTCCACGGGCATCTCGGCGGCAAGCGCTTCGAGTGACGCGACGTGCGCCTCCATGTACTGCGAGATCGTCAGGCCGTCGGGCAATGCGGACGAGAAGGCGCGAAAGAACTTCCCGCTGGCCAACCGGATGGAATGCAAGGAGCCGACACGATGCGTGAATCGGCGCACGACGGCCGCCGGCATCTCTCGCCACAGCGCGTCATGCCAGCAGAATTCCCCGCCGCGCAAGACGTCGTACTGCTCGAGATCGTCGAGATATCGCTCGATGGCTGCGACCGAGTCGACCGTCGTCGGCGCGTCGCGGGAGATGTGGTCCGACACCGTGACGCGGACGCCGAGCCGCTCGCCCTGCGCGGCCACCTCGGCCACGCTCATCGATCCGTCCGAGTGCGTCGAGTGGGCGTGGCAGTCCGTGGGCTGCCATGTCATCGCGCAGGCGGGATCCTGAAGGGGTTGGTCGTGTCGCGCTGCGGACGGACCGAATCGCGCGGCGTGAACCGCATCGTGTCTCGCACAACCGGTCGGGCGGCGCGCGGAATCGGCGTCGCACCAGGGATGACCATCGCCCCAGGCGACGCGGTGCGCGGCCGCGAGAACACCGTCGTGTCACTCAACCGCGGACGACCCGTATCGATCGGGGCCCGGCGCGGCGGCGGGATGATGCCGGGCGGATACACGGGCGGATACACGGGCGGATAGCCGCCGAGCGTGGTGTCGACGCCGGGATATCCAGGCGTGCCATAGCCGGTCGGGATGCAGGTCTGCGTCGGGTCCGTGCCCGCAATGAAGAACTCACTGACACTGGCGCCGCATCCCGGACCTGCGAGCATTCCGCTCACGGGATCGATGTCGCGAACCACGATGCCGTCGGGTCGAGGCCAGTCGGGCGGAGCCGGCTTGCGGCGATAGACCTCGCGCATGAAGGATGTCCATGCCGGCGCCGCGAGCAATCCGCCCTGCGCGTTGTTCTTGATCTTCCGCGGCTTGTCGAGACCCATCCAGACGCCCGCGACGAGATCGGAGGTGTAGCCGATGAACCAGACATCGGCGCCGTCGTTGGTCGTCCCCGTCTTGCCGCCGGCAGGATAGCTGAACGACGCGCCCACGGAGCCGGCCGCCGTTCCCTTCCGCACGACGTCCTTCATCATGCTCACCATCAGCCACGCCTCTTCAGGCGACATCACGGGCACGCGCGTGGGCGTGGGCTCCCACAGCACGTCGCCCCTGGAGTTCTCGACGCGGACGATGGCCGTGGGCGTCGAACGCGTTCCCAGTGTGGCGAACGCCGAGTAGGCGGCGATCATCTCGATGGGGTAGACGTCGGCCGCACCGATGTTGATGGAGGGATACGGAGGAATCGGTGTCGTGATACCGAACTTGCGTGCCATGTCGATGACGCTCTGAACGCCGAGCTCCATGCCGACCTTGATGGCCACGATGTTGCGCGACTGGTAGAGCCCTCGGCGCATGGGCATCGGGCCTTCGAACTTGCCGTCGTAGTTCTGGGGCGTCCAGCTTCCGCCGCCGGACTGCGGCACCGACACCGGGGAGTCGTCCACCAGGTAGGCCGGTGAGCGTCCGTTCTGCACGGCGTCCGCATAGACGACCGGCTTGAATGTCGAACCCGGCTGTCTGAGCGCCTGGATGGCGCGGTTGAACTTTGAGTCGTCGAAATCGCGGCCACCCACGAGCGCGCGCACGGCGCCGGTACGCGGATCGATCGCGACGAATGCGCCCTGCAGATATGGCGAGTTGGCAGCGGCGGCTTCGCCCGCGCGCTCGGACGCGCGCGAGAGGTATGACTCGAATGACTGGTGCGTGTAGGAGCCGAACTTTCCCGACTCGATGGCGCGCATCTGATTCTCCAGCGCACGCTCCGCGGCGGACTGGAGGTCGACGTCGAGTGTCGTGTAGACCTTGAGGCCCTGCTCGTAAAGCTTCTGGCCGAACTGCGTCTCGAGTTGCTGGCGCACCCATTCGACGAAATACGGCGCGACGTCTCCCGCCTCCGACTTGCGGGCGAGCTGCAGCGGATACGCCTTGGCGAGGCTCGCATCTGCGTTGCTGATGGCGCCCTGCGAGCGCATCACCTCGATGACCGTATTGCGACGCTGGATCGCGCGCTCGGGCCAGCGGCGCGGGTTGTACCGCTCGGGCGCCTTGGGCAGGCCGGCAAGCATGGCCGACTCGGCGAGGTTGAGGTCGCGCGCCGACTTTCCGAAGTAGCGCTGTGACGCGGTCTCGACACCGAAGCTGCTGTTGCCGAGCGAGATCTGGTTGAGATAGAGCTCGAGGATCTTGTCCTTCGAGTACTTCGCCTCGATGGCACGGGCGACCTTGGCTTCCTTCAGCTTGCGAACGAGCGACTTCTCGCGCGAGAGGCGCTCGGGGAAGATGTTGCGCGCCAGCTGCATGGTGATCGTCGAGAAGCCTTCGGCGAAGCTGCGCGCCTTGACGTCGACCCAGAGCGCGCCGGGAATGCGGAGGAAGTCAACGCCCTTGTGCGAGTAGAAGCGCTTGTCCTCAACCTGCACGAATGCGTTGCGAAGGAGCGGTGGGATCTGGTCGATCTTGAGCAGTGTGCGTCGCTCCAATCCCAGCTCGGCGATGAAGCGTCCGTCGGCGGCGAACAGCTTGGACGTCTGCCGCGGCTGGTATTCGTCGAGCACGTCCACGGAAGGACACGCACCCGCCTGGCAAACGAGGGCCCAAGCGGAGTAGCCGAAACCGAGCACGAAGGCCGTGCCGAACGCGAACGTGATGCCGAGTCCGCGCGACAGCTTCGGATGCCGGCGGCGAAAGTTCTTCGAGAACGGAAAGTCCATCGACCTTCGATAGAGAGCAGGTGGCCGGATGACGAACGTCATCAGGGCGATGCTCGGGAAGGTTAACCCGCGACGACAGCCTGCGCGAAGCCGCGTTCACTGACAATACCCCCTGCCCTCGTCTATTTTTGTGCCATGCAGACGACAGGCGTGCTCGAAGAGCTCCAATGGCGGGGGCTGGTCTATCAGTACACCGACGGGGTCCCGGGCGTTCTCGCCGCGGGGCCAGTTTCCGCGTACATCGGCTTCGACCCCACGGCGAGCAGCCTCCATGTGGGGAATCTCCTCGTGATCATGCTGCTCGTGCACCTCCAGCGGCATGGGCACAAGCCGGTGGCGCTGCTGGGCGGGGGCACGGGCATGATTGGCGATCCGAGCGGCAAGTCGTCCGAGCGGCAGTTGTTGACCGCCGAGCTCGTGGCGGAGAACACGGCGGCAATTCGTCGGCAGCTCGAGCGCTTCCTCGACTTCAGTGGACCAAGCGCGGCGCGAATGCGCGACAACGCCGACTGGCTGACATCGCTGTCGATGGTGGAGTTCCTTCGCGACACGGGGAAGCACTTCACCGTGAACTACATGCTCCAGAAGGACTCGGTGAAATCGCGGATGGATGCGGGGATCTCGTACACCGAGTTCTCGTACATGCTGCTCCAGGCCTATGACTTCCTCGAACTCCGGCGACGCGACGGGGTGACACTCCAGTTGGGCGGCAGCGACCAGTGGGGGAACATCACTGCCGGCATCGAGCTGATCCGCCGCGCCGATGGGGTGGAGGCGAATGCGTTGACCATCCCTCTCGTGACGAACTCGTCGGGGGCGAAGTTCGGGAAGTCGGTGGGTGGCGCGGTGTGGCTCGATGCCGAACGGACGTCGCCGTACGCGTTCTATCAGTTCTGGCTACAGACGGAAGATCGCGATGCGGGACGGTATCTCCGGTTCTTCACCCTGCTGGATCGTGTGGAGATCGAGGCGCTGGAGGCGGCAACGGAAGCGACACCTGAAAAGCGCGCCGGGCAGCTGGCACTCGCGCGCGACGTCACGCGTCGTGTGCACGGCGACGTCGCGCTTCAGGCGGCCGAGCAGGTTTCCCAGTTCTTTTTCGGCGGGCTGAATCCGGGCGAGCTCACCGACGAGTCGTTCGCGATCCTGCGCGCCGAGGCGCCCTTCTTCGAGGTCGATCGGGCGGCAATCGCCAGCGAGAGCGATCCGGCCGGTTTCGATGCCCTGAAGCTGTTGACGGCTTCAGGGCTCGCGGCATCGAACGGCGCGGCGAAGCGGTTGCTCGAGCAAGGCGCGGTATCGGTGAACAAGGCGAAGACCGAAGCCTCGCAGCGAATGATCCCGTCGTCGGACGCGCTGTTGCGCGGCGGGCATGTCGTGGTCGGCAAGGGGAAGAAGGACTTCGCGCTGCTGCGCGTGCGGGACTGAAGAGCAGGTCCCTCGACGTCGCTCGGGACGACACCCGTATGAGAAGTACTTCTGTTACTGCTCGCGCAGGGCGTCGAGCGTTCGTGCGACGTCGCTTTCCGTCGTATAGCAATGCGGCGCGAGGCGAATCGTGCCCTCACGCACCGAGTGAATGACTCCGGCCGCGGTGAGGCGAGCGCTCGTCGAGGTTGCATCGGATGGACGAAGTGACGCAATGCCCGCGTGGTTGTCCTCGGCCGTGACCAGCGTGACACCTCGCTCGCGCGCACCGACGAGCAGCGCGTGCGCGCGACTGAGGATGTGCTCCGACAGCGTCTTCGGGCCGATCTCGTGCAGGAGTTCGAGGCTCGCGGCCATCCCGGCAAAATCCTGATACGGGAGCGTCACCTGCTCGAAGCGACGAGCATCGTCCCGCCAGGTGAGGTCGTAATCGATGAGCTTCGAGAAATCATCCGAGCCGCGCACGGCCATCCAGCTCACGGGCTGTGGGCTGATGGAGTCCATCACGCTACGGCGAACGTAGGTGAACCCGGCGCCCCATGGCCCTAACAGCCACTTCTGCGCGCCACAGGCGAAGATGTCCACCGGCGTGCGATCGAAGTCTATCGTGCACCCGACGAGTCCTTGAATTCCGTCCACGACGAAGCGGATGTCGCGGTCGCGACAGGCCGTCCCGAGGCGATCGAGATCTGCAACGGCGCCGGTGGAGAAGCCAACCCATGACACCGACAATGCCTTGACATTGGGTCGGTCGAGCGCAGCGTCCAGCGCATCGTTGTCGAGTAGTCCGTCACGGAGCGGAACGACATGCAGCGCAAAGCCACGCGCCTCCGACGCCGCCATCCACGGATAGCGGTTTGCGGGAAACTCGCCATCAGGTACGATGACTTCATCGCCCGGCCCGAGCGGAAGTCCCCACGCCGCGAGGTTGATGCCTGCGCCGGTGTTGCTGCAGAGCGCGATTTCGGTGGGGCTTGCATTTACCAACTCACCGACGAGCGCCCGACAGCGCGTCAACGTTCCGAACTGGTCGTCGAAGTCCACGAGGTGCGGCGTGGCGCATCGTCTCGTGAAGTCGACCTGTGCGTCGACGGATCGCTGCGGCAGCGGGCCGGTGCTCGCGGCGTTCATGTAGACGGTGTCGCCGGTGCACATCCATGGAAACTCGTCGCGGCGCAGCTGTTCGCAGTCCATCATCATCGTGGATCGTTGCGGTTGCAGCATCCGTGAAAATCCGCCGTCATCCGTGTTCATCCGCGTCACAGCCGTTGATCGCCTGCAGTTTTCCGCCCCGATCGTTCAACTCCGTCTGGACCGATCATGTTCGCGCCGACGGTGGAGCGTCGATCACGCCGGACTTTGCAGCGTGCCGCGGATCGAGGGCATCGCGCAATGCATCGCCGAGGAGGTTGAAGCCGAGCACCGCAGCGCCGATCGCCAAACCTGGTGCGACCGACGTCCACGGCGCATTCCGCAGCTGATTCAGGTCGCGGCCATCGGCGATCATCGAACCCCAACTGGGCGTCGGAGGCTGCACGCCGAGCCCGAGAAACGACAGCGCCGCTTCGGCCATGATCGCTGCGGCGACGCCAAGCGTCACCGCAATGAGCACCGGCGCCACGACACTCGGCAGCACGTGGCGCAGCACCACACGCGTGTCGCGCGCACCCAACGCCTTGGATGCCTGCACGAACTCGAGTTGTCGCACCACCAGCACCTGTCCGCGGACGAGCCGCGCC
>JBBQDT010000048.1:0-28016 GCA_038319955.1 Gemmatimonadales bacterium
CGCCGACCTCGCGGCAGGTCGGCCGGCGTTCGCCGAGGCCTGTCGACTGCTCACCGGAACGCCGATTGTCGACGTCTCGAAGCGCTGATACCGAGCCCGGACATGGTTGCGCCGCTAGATGGGTTTCGCTTCGCCTTCGTCGGGGAAGCACGCGCGCAGCGCGTCAGGTATGCGCGCGATGCGGCCTGTCGTGCGATTGATCAGGCACCAGAGCGTGCGGCCGCGCGCGAGCACCATGTCGTCCTTCGCGCGCACGATCTCGGTGAACCGCTCGAAGCGGCGTGAGTCCACGGTGCCGATCCACGTGCGAGCGGTGATCGCGTCGCCGAATACTGCCGCCTGCTTGTAGTCCAGCTCGTGTCGCGTGGCGACCCACGCATACTCGGCACGCAGCGCATCGGTGGCGTTCGCCAACCAGTGCGCGAGGGCGACGTCCTGCACCCAGCGCAGGTAGACGACGTTGTTGACGTGATTCATGTCGTCGATGTCGTCAGTGCGGACAACGATCGGGATCTCGAAGGCTGGCATGGCAGCAACTGTATCACGTCTCGGCCTCGGGCGAAATCCGCGGAGCAGGGTGACGACCTTGTTTGTGCCCCGCCGCGCGGCCATACTGCCAAACGCGCCCGCGCCGCGATGACGCAGGAGGCGCGGCGGTTCTACTCAGCCGAGGCTCGATGATGCGTCGCTCTCTCATCCTCCCCGGACTCCTCGTGCTTGCGACCGTCGCTCGCGCGCAGGATCCCGGCGTCTCCGTGAAGGACTTCGACCAGAAGCATGCCGGCACCGAGAAGATGCACATGGTGGCCCATGTGGTCAGCCACCCGGGTGCATGGAAGGCCGCCGACATCGAGATCGAGCAGGACCGGAATCGCCCGTACGTCTATGTGAGCGGCTTCGTCAACTTCGACGCGCAGATCTACGACATCAGCAACACCGCGTCGCCGAAGAAGATCTACGACTGGACCATCGAGAACCCCGAGCTCCACCGCGGCATCGGCGCGATGGATGGCAAATACTTCAAGATCGGCAACCGCTACTACTACGCCCAGTCGTATCAGTTCATGCAGGGCAGCCCCGACACCGATCTGGGCGCCGTCATCTTCGACGTCACGGGCCTTCCGGATACGAGCAAGGTCAAGGTCGTCGCGCGCATCCGGTATCCGGCGTCGCCCGGAGGATTCCACAACACGTTCGCCTACAAGCATTCCGACGGCCGCGTGTTGTACTTCGCCACCATCAACCAGTCCAAGGCGCTGATCTACGACCTCGCCAAGGTGGTCGGTGGCGCCCCCGAGTCGACGTGGCTCATCGGTGACGTGCCGAACCCCACGCCCTTCCGGCAGATCGGCGGGGGCGGCTATCACGACTTCTATGTCGGCTACGATCCCGCCACGAAGAAGGACAAGTTCTACGGCGCCGGGCTCGGCGGCTACTCGGTGTGGGACGTCACGCGCCCCGACTCGGCCAAGCAGGTCTTCACGATCACGAGTCTCGGCATGGACATCGCCCACACGTTCACGCCGTCGCCCGACGGCAAGTACGCGGTGACCGAGACCGAGTACCAGTACACGCCGCTCCGCATCTGGGATCTCACCGCGGGGCAAACGGGCAAGACGCAGAACATCGACCAGCCCATCAGCGCCTGGACCGCCGACTGGCGCGACCTCTCGCACAATCACGAGGTACGCTGGCCGTACGTGTTCGTCTCCGCATACGAGGACGGTCTCCAGATCTTCAACCTGAAGGATCCGAAGCATCCCAAGACCGACGGCGCGTGGTACACCTGCGAGTGCGAGCACGAGCACGGCTTCGGCGGCACGCCGAACAACGGATGGCAGAGCACCACGAGCGTCGAACAGGGTGCCTTCGGCGTCGACGTCCGCAACTACGATGGGCTCATCGTCCTGTCCGACATGCGCAGCGGCCTGTGGCTCTTCAAGATGGATGGCTTCAACAGCTGGAACGGCCACGACTACGGCATGCCGAACATCTCCAGCGTGCAGGACTTCGATCACGGACCGGAGCGCTCATCGCCGCCGATCGTGCCGTGAGCATGATGCCCCCGACGCGATGACCAGCGTGGTGCGACTCGGCGGTGTGATCCTCGCCGCGCTGCTCGTCGTCGCGTCGGATGGGCCGTTCGACATCCCGCTCTTCAACACACCGAAGGCGCCGGAGGCTGCAGGGCACGCGCGGCTTGTCTACGCGGAGTCCCCTTTCGGCGTGGCCGTCACCCCTGACGGTCGCGCCATCTACGACGTCCAGATCGACGCCTCCGGCTTACCGGCGCCCGCGACGCTTGGCGCCTACGGCACATACGTCGCGTGGGCGACGACGACCGACCTCTCGCGCTGGGACCGCCTCGGTAGTGTCACGAACGGCCGCGCAACCGTCGGTCACGCGACGCTCAACAAGTTTCTCCTCGTCATCACGGCGGAGGCGAATCCGTCGGTCACGACGCACGCCGGGCCGACGGTACTTCATGGCACGTCGCCGAGCGGGTGGCTCCAGACCTTTCTCTCGCATCCGCTCTTCCGCGGGATTCCGCCTTGATCGATCGACGATACGCGTTCGCCGCCCTGCTGTTGGCGTTCGCCGTGCCGGCGATCGCCGCTGCGCAGAAGCCCGCGGCACCGCCGAAGAAACCCGTCTCCATGCCTGGCATGAGCGGCATGCCCGGCATGCACGCCGACACCTCCAAGCCTCGGCCGGCGAAAAAGCCGACGCGTGACAGTAGCGTGATGTCGATGCCCATGCCGCCCGGCATGTCGATGACGGGCATGCCCATACCAATGCCCGCCGGGATGCCGATGATTCCCGGCCTCGTGGGCCTCACGCCTGATGTCGGCGAGTTCCTGCCGGGCCGCGGCGTCGACGTGCGAAAGCTTCCAGCCGCGAAACCAAGTCAGGTCGCGCGACTTGCCGACGGCGACACGCTCGACCTCACCGCCATGCTGGTGCGCCGAACGATCAACGGGCGCACCTTCGCGATGTACGGCTTCAACGGCCAGGTGCCCGGTCCGCTCATTCGCGTGCCGCAGAACGCGACCGTCACCGTGCGCTTTCACAACCGCATCGACTTGCCGAGTACGGTGCACTGGCACGGGCTCCGCCTCGAGAACCGTTTCGACGGCGTCCCCGGCATGACCCAGGATTCCGTGGTCCCCGGCGGCGACTTCACGTACTCGGTGCACTTCCCAGACGCGGGCATCTACTGGTATCACCCGCACGTTCGTGAAGACATCGAGCAGGCGATGGGGCTGTTCGGCAACATGCGCGTCGATGCGCCAGAGCGCGACTACTACTCGCCCGTGAATCGCGAGCAGACTCTCATGCTCAACGACGTCCTCATCAACGCCGATACACTGATTCCATTCGGTCGCGAAGCGCCCGACTTTGCGCTCATGGGCCGCGTCGGCAACGTGTTGCTCGTCAATGGCGAGCCGCGGTACTCACTCGGCGTCCGCACGGGCGACGTCGTTCGGTTCTTTCTCACCAACGTCTCGAGCTCGCGCACCTGGAACGTTTCCTTCGGATCGGCGCCGATCAAGGTCGTCGCGTCGGACCAGAGCCTGTTCGAGCGCGAGGAGCTCGTGACGAGCGTCGTGATCGCGCCTGCCGAGCGGTATGTCGTGGAAGTGCGATTCGATCGCCCGGGGCGGGTGGCGATGGTCAACGCGATCCAGGCCATCAACCACTTCGAGGGCGAGTTCGAGCCGCAGGTCGACACCATCGGCGTCGTCAGCGTCGATCCTGCGCCGGCGTCACCGACGTATGCGAAGCAGTTCGCCACGTTGCGCGCGAACTCCGCCGTCGCGCGAGACATGGACCGCTATCGCCCATACTTCGACCGGCCGCCGGACAAGTCGCTCACGCTCACGGTCGCCACCACCGCATTGCCCCTCGCCACCGTGCAGTTCATGAACGTCGACACCGCGTACTTCGCGCCGGTCGAGTGGGTGGACGGGATGCCCGACATGAACTGGCTCTCCACTGGCCGTCAGGTGCGCTGGATCCTTCGCGACGACGCGAACGGCACGGAGAACATGGACATCGACTGGCACGTGAAGACCGGCGCTGTGGTGAAGCTCCGGATCTTCAACGACCCGAAGTCGTTCCATCCCATGCAGCATCCCATCCACCTCCACGGGCAACGGATGCTGGTGGTGTCACGCGACGGCGTGCCGACGAAGAACAAGGCGTGGAAGGACACCGCACTGATTCCCGTCGGCTCCACAGTGGATCTCCTCATCGACGCGTCGAATCCCGGCGCGTGGATGCTGCACTGCCACATCGCCGAGCATCTGGGCTCTGGGATGATGACCACGATGCACGTTGATCCGGCGCCGCGGCGCAAGGAGAAGCCCTGACATGCGTATCGCCCCGTTCCTCGGATCCCTCGTTGCACTCATGACACTCCACGCCTCCACCGGTCTCGCCCAGGGTTCGCTCGGCGTTTTCGAAGGGCACGCGGACGTCGGCACGGTGAGTCGCGCCGGAACCGTGGCATACGATCCGGAGCTTCAGCAGTACACGATCTCCGGCTCGGGGAAGAACATGTGGGCCGCGCGCGACGACTTTCATTTCGTGTGGAAGAAGATGAGTGGGAACTTCATCCTCTCGCTTCGCGCGAAGTTCGTCGGCAAGGGAGTCGATCCCCATCGCAAGGTGGGATGGACGATTCGCCCGAGCCTGGCGCCGGATGGTGCGCACGTCACGGCTGCGCTGCATGGCGACGGGCTGATGTCGCTCCAGACGCGCCGCACCGCCGGCGCCGCGGTCACCGACCAGGTGCAGTCAGCCGCCCGCCTGCCGGACATGGTCCAGCTCGAGCGTCGCGACGGCGCGTACATCATGTCCGTCGCGCACTTTGGCGACACACTGGTGACGACGCAGCTGTCGGATGTCACGCTGCCGGACACCGTGTACGTCGGCATGTTCATCTGCGCGCACAACGACAGCGTGACGGAGACGGCGGTACTGAGCAACGTGCGGATCACCGTGCCCGCGGGCACAGGGCTCGTTCCGGGCCGCGAATATCTCGGCAGCAACCTCGAGGTGCTCGACGTCGGGTCGGGAAATCGCACCATCGTGCACCAGTACACCGGATCCTTCCAGGCGCCGAACTGGACGCACGACGGCACGGCACTGATCTACGCGCAGGAGGGGAATCTTTACCGGTTCGATCTCGCGACGCGCACGCCCACCGTGATCAATACCGGGTTCGCCATCCGGAACAACAACGATCACGTGCTTTCGTTCGACGGGACGATGATGGGCATCAGCCATCACAGCGCGGACGACAACAACGCGTCGATCATCTACACGCTGCCCGCGGGGGGTGGCACTCCGAAGCGCATCACGGCGAAGGGGCCCTCCTACTTTCACGGGTGGTCGCCCGACGGGAGGTGGCTCGTGTACGCCGGCCAGCGCGACAACGACATCGACGTCTATCGCATCAGCGCGAGCGGCGGCGAGGAGGAGCGGCTCACGAACACGCCGGGACTGGACGACGGGCCGGAGTACACGCCGGACGGCAAGTACATCTACTTCAACTCGTCGCGCACGGGGCGGATGCAGCTCTGGCGGATGCGGACGGACGGCAGTGGGCAGGAGCAGGTGACGAACGACGGCTTCAACAACTGGTTCGCGCACATCTCGCCGGACGGGCGGTGGATCGCCTACATCGCGTTTCCGCCCGACGTGCCGGCCAACGATCATCCGTTCTACAGGCACGTGATGCTGCGACTGATGCCAATCGACGGCGGGCCGTCGCGGGTGATCGCGTATCTCTATGGCGGACAGGGGACGATCAACGTTCCATCGTGGTCTCCGGACGGGAAGCGCCTCGCGTTCGTCAGCAACACCGGGATGAAGTAGCATGAGTGACTCCTCGGCACTTCGCTCAACAGCCGCCGCGGCCATGCGCGCCAACGGCTTCGAGCCGGAGTTCTCTCCGGAGATCATGCGCGAGGTCGCGCGGATCGACGACCCATCGGACGACCCGCTTCCGCCGAGCATGCGCGACCTCCGTGCACTGCTGTGGTCGTCCATCGACAATCGCACCTCGCGCGACCTCGACCAGATAGAGGTCGCTGAACGAATGAGCGACGGCAGCATTCGCCTGATGGTCGGCGTCGCCGACGTCGATGCGCTCGTGGCGCGAGGTTCCGCTGCCGACGACCACGCCGCCCTCAACACCACATCGGTCTACACGGGTGTCGCCGTATTCCCGATGCTGCCCGAGCGGCTGTCCACGGATCTCTCCTCACTCAACGAAGGCGAGGATCGCTTCGCCGTCGTCATCCAGTTCGATGTGTCGGACGATGGCTCGCTCGCGAACGCGTCCGTGTATCGCGCGCTCGTGCACAATCGCGCGAAGCTCACGTACGATGGTGTCGGTGCGTGGCTCGAGGACCGGGGTCCGGAGCCGGAGCCGATTGCCCGGTCGAAGGAGTTGCGCGACCAGCTGCTGCTTCAGCACGAAGCAGCCGTTCGGCTGCGTCACGCCCGCACACGCGCGGGTGCGCTGGATTTCGAGAGTGTCGAGGCGTCCCCGGTCGTCGCGCACGGCAAGGTCATCGACCTCGAGCTCGCGCGGCGAAGCCAGGCGCGCGACCTGATCGAGGACTTCATGGTGGCGGCGAATCGAACCGTCGCGACCTATCTGATCGCGAACGGATCCGCCTCGCTGCGGCGCGTCGTGCGCGAGCCCAAGCGATGGGATCGCATCGTCGCGCTCGCGGCGGAAGTCGGCGAGCAGTTGCCGGACGAACCGAACAGCCTCGCCCTCAGCGAATTTCTGGCGAAGCGCCGTGCGGCCGACCCCGAGCACTATCCCGATCTCTCACTGTCCGTGGTGAAGCTGCTCGGCCCGGGCATCTACGTGCTCGAACGCCGGCTCGGCGACCGACGCGGTGCCGGCCACTTCGGACTCGCCATCGCCGACTACGTGCACTCGACGGCGCCCAACCGCCGCTTCGCCGATCTCGTGACACAGCGGATGCTGCGCGCCGTCGAGACGAACAGCGGCCCACCGTATTCCGACCAGGAGCTCACCGACATCGCCGCGCGATGCACCGAACGGGGCGACGCGGCGCGGAAGGTCGAGCGACTGATGCGAAAGGTGGCTGGCGCATCGCTGCTCGCGGACCGTATCGGTGAGAGCTTCGCTGCGGTGGTGACGGCAGCGTCGCCGAAGGGCACGTATGTCCGGCTTCTGAGCCCGCCGGTGGAAGGTCGCATCGTGCGCGGAACGGCTGGCCTCGACGTCGGCGATACCGTCCGTGTCACGCTCATTTTGGCGGATGCGGCAAAGGGCTACATCGACTTTGCGCACCAGGTCGACGGCGCAGCGCGCAAGCTCGAGCGCAGCCGCCGCAAGAAGGCGACAGCGGATCTGTTGCGACCTCACATCGGCCAGATGTTCGATGCCGAGGTGACCGGCGTTTCTGAAAGTGGGACGTACGTTCGCCTGCTCGACGGAAGCGCGGAGGGGCGCGTGGTGCGCGGCTACAAGCCGCTGACCGTGGGCATGAAGGTGAGCGTGAAGCTCGTGCGGACCGACAGCGTACACGGGTTCATCGACTTCGAGTACGCCAGCGACGTCGATCGCTCGAAGGAGGAGCGCCTGGCGAGGAAGCGTGCTGCAGCCGAGGCATTGCAGGAGCGCATTGGCGAGACGTTCGATGCCGTCGTCACGGGCATGACGCAGAAGGCCACGTGGATCAGCGTCGACGGAGGTGCCGTCGAAGGACGCCTCGTACGTGGGCGCAGCGGACTGCACGTGGGCGACGCGCTGCGGGTGGTGCTCCTCCTGGCCGACCCGCAACGCGGCTTCATCGATTTCGCCCGCGACGACTAGCCTCGAAGCGACTGCCCGCCAGATTGCGCCCATGCCCACCGAACGAGAGAAGATGATCGTGCGGAGCCGGTTGCAGCGCGCACTGTGAGCCGGCGCGTGCGTGTGATCGTCGGCGGCATCGTCGCTGTGCTGATGTTCGATCTCGCCGCGTCGTTCGCGGCGCGGGCACTGGCGTTTCCATACGTCAGGGCGAGCGTCGGCTCGTACTTCATCTATCTCCTCATCGGCGTCGCTGCATCGCGAGCTGCCACGACGTCGCGCGCGAAGCAGGGCGCCATCGCCGCAGCCATCGCTGGGCTTGCCGACGCATCGCTTGGCTGGGCCATCGCCTGGATCATCGGACCAGGGCGGCCTCCCGATGGGATGTTATCGCTGACCGCGTGGTTCCTCACAGCCGCGATCGGGGTCCTGTTCGCCGCGGGCGTCGGGTTCCTCGGCGGAGCCGTGGGCGCTCGCAGCAACCCGAACGTGAGCTGAGCCATGATCAAGGCGATCATCTTCGACCTCGACAACTGTCTCAGCGCCGCCGACGAATCGAGCCGCCAGCTGCTCGAGCCTGTCTTCGAGGCCGTGCGGCGGTCGAACAACGGGCTGCTCTCCGATGGTGCGCTCGACCAGGCTTTCGCCGAATGCTGGCGCGACGCGTTCGACATCGTCGCCGCACGGCATGGGTTCTCGCGCGAGATGCTGGAAGCGGGATGGCACGCCGCGGCGCAAGCGGAAGTCACGACGCCGCTACAGGGCTACCCCGATTTGGGCGCGCTCCATTCCCTGCCGGGAAAGCTCTTCCTCGTCACGTCCGGCTTCCGGCGCCTCCAGGAGAGCAAGATCTCCGCGCTGCGCATCGCGCAGCTGTTCACCGAGGTCCATGTCGACGCGATCGACGAGGAGAACCGGCGCGGCAAGCGCGGCATCTTCGCGGACATCCTTGCGTCCCATGGTCTGCTCCCCGGGGAAGTGCTCGTCGTCGGCGACAACCCGGACTCCGAGATCGAGGCCGGCAACCAGCTCGGGATCCCCACGGTGCAGATCCTTCGGCCCGGCGTGACGCGCGGCGACAACGCATCCTTCTACATCGACGAGCTGGAAGAACTGTCGCGCCTCGTCTGAGTATGCCAACGTTGCCACGCTGCGAGTTGTAACCCTAGCGACAGGTTCGACGCGGTACACTTTGTCGTGCCGCACTCGCGTGGCTCGGCATACTCCAGGGGATCGCATGACCAGACAGATACTCACGGCGGCGCTGCTTGCCGCGGTCGCATTGGGCTCGCCCAGCAGCAGCGGCGCGCAGACGTTCAAGGTCGAGAAGTGGAACATCGGCGGCGAGGGCGGCACGGATTACCTGGTCGCCGAGCCGGGCACGGGACGCGTGTTCGTCTCGCGCGGCACGCACGTCATGGTCATCGACGGACCCACCGGCAGGGTGATCGGCGACATCCCCGACACGCCGCGCATGCATGGCATCGGCCTGGCTCCCAAGTGGAATCACGGCTTCACCACCAACGGCGGCGACTCGAGCGTCACGATGTTCGACCTCACGACGCTGGCCGTCATCAAGAAGACGTCCATCAAGGTCGGTGGCCTCGACGGCATCATGTACGACGACTTCTCCGATCACATCATCCTCACGAACCACAGCCGTCCCGGCACGGCAGTGGCCCTCGATGCGAACACGGGCGAGATCGTTGGAACGGCGGTGCTCGAGGACAATGCACCGGAAGGCGCCGCGAGCGACGGCAAGGGGAAGCTGTTCGTCAACAACGAAAGCAAGAACACCATCCAGGTGCTCGATGCCACTACGATGAAGGTGCTCGCCTCGTGGCCGATCGCGCCCTGTGACGGGCCCACGGGTATCGCGCTCGACCGTCCGACGAACCGGATCTTCTCCGGCTGTGGCGAGAAGTCCGTCGTGGTCGACGCGAGCACCGGCAAGGTCGTCGCCACCATCAACAACGGCGACGGCGTTGACGCACTCGGCTACGACGACGCGGAGAAGCTCATCTACATTCCCGCTGGCGCGGCCGGCAACGTCACCGTGGTGCGGCAGGATGGGCCCGACCAGTACACCGTGGTCGCCACCGTCCCCACGATGCGTGGCGCCAAGACCATCACCGTCGATCCGATCAAGCACATGGCGTATCTGTTCCAGCCGGAGTACGGACCGCTGCCGGCAGGTACGCCCGCTCCAGCGCCAGGCACGCGCGGACCGCGCGGGCCGATCGTCGGCGCATGGTTCTTCGCGATCTCACACTGACCTGGCGATGTGAGCGCGGAGGGCAGGAAGCTATCGTGGCATCCACGACTGGACTAGATTCGGCGCTCGTCGCGCTCCCGTCTTGGTCCAGTCAGGATGCCAACAGCGAAGTGCTCTTGCGGGGAGGAACTGCACTACTCCGCCGACAAGGCAGGGCTCATTGCGCGCTGCCGCTGCGGACGTCCGGTTCGGCTGCCTGACGTAAAGCCGGAGCCGCCACCGCGGATGTTCGAGGACATCCTCGACGACCAGGAGCGCGCCGCCAGCAAGCGACGCCAGTTCATCGCGCTGCTGGCGTTCGCCATCGTGACGATGGTGGCCGTGCTGGTGTTCGGGAACATCAGCAGGGTGACGCCGGCGCGACGACCAGTTCAGGCCGCGCCGGCGCCAGAGGACCCCTGACCTAGCGGCAGTTCGGATACGCGGGATCCGCACCCGAGATGGCCGGTTTGTCCTTCCGGTTCGCAATGGCCAGCATGACGTCATGAATGAACCGCGCGAGCCGCGCCGAATGATCGTAGTCGATGTATTGCGGCTCGTCGGTCGGCTGGTGGTAGTCCAGCGCGTACCCCAGCGAGAAGTACGTCACGGGAATGTTCTGGCGCACGTAGTTCACCTGATCGCTGCGGCAGAAGCGGTTCATCGGGTTCGCCGTCACTTCCCACGACTTGTCGATCGCCATCGTCTCGACGCGCGTCGCGTTCACCGAGTCGATGATGTCGCCGAAATCGCGCGACAGGCGGCGCGCGCCAAGCATCTGCACCGACGTCGGGCCGCCGAACTTCACCTCGTCCACGCGGCCCTTGCCGAGCATGTCCATGTTGTGCGCCGCCACCACGTTGGCCAGCGGAATCGTCGGGTGATCGGTGAACCAGCGTGAGCCGAGGAGGCCTGCCTCCTCCCCTTCGTGCGACACGAAGATGATCGACCGCGCCGGCTTCTCCCTCACGAACTGCTCGGCGATTTCCAGCATCACGGCCGTGCCCGAGCCGTCGTCATCGGCACCGTTCATGATCGAATCGCGGCGCGGGGCGCGGATGCGGCGCGCGTAGGCGATGAGCGAGTCGATCGCATGCTGCTGTGCCGCAGTGGGCCGGCAGGACGGATCGTTGGCGCCCTGCGGGCGCGTGACCTTGTTCACCGCACGCAGCGAGTCGTGGTCGACCGCCGTCGCATTCACCCCGACGTGGTCGTTGTGTGCGCCGACGAGCACGTACTCGGACGCGCGCGCCGGATCAGCGCCAGGCATGATCGCGATGACGTTGCGGCCCGGCGTCTTCGACTGGTGCCACTCGTACTCCCAGTTCCCGGATACCGCCTTGCCGGTCGTGCCCACCGCGAGTTGGTCGAGAGGGCCGGGCGCGAAGAGCTGCGCCGCCGCGGCGCGTGAAATCGCCGCGCCCGCGGGGAGCGCGGTGGTGTTCGCGGGAGCGGCCGGCTGCATGGTCATGCGGGGATTGAACGCCGACCCTACCGCGGTTCGCGTCGTGGAGTCGATGGCGACGAGCAGAATGCCCACCGCGCCGGCACGCTGCGCCCTGAGGTCGCGCACAGCTGGGGCACCACCGCGACCACCGACGGGCGCGGTGCCACCCGCCTTCGCGATGCTGTCGCGCACGGCGGCCTCCACCGACGCTGCATTGAAGGCGCCGAACTTGTTGGGCACCGAATCGCAGCGCAGGAGTGTGGGCGGACGCGGCGTGGCTATGCCGGCGGCAGCTGGCGTCGCGAGAAACACCGCAACCTTTCCCCTGAACATCGCCGGGTCGAGCACGACGGACGTATCGCCCCAGCGACCGGCGAACACCGTTGGCACGTTGCCGAGATTCGCCTTGCCGCCGACGCTCGCTGATGGCGTCAGTGGAATCCAGTCGGCGCGACCCACCCGGACCCCGGCGGCCGAGAGGATCGAGGCCGTGCTGTCGTAACCGATGGGGCCGAAGGGCAGATCCTGGAAGTACGTGCCGTTTTCTCCAGCAGGCTTGAGCCCGAGACGCTTGAACTCTCGGGCGATGTATGCCGTCCCCACGAAGTTGCCCGGCTCGCCGATGCGCCGGCCCTTCATCGAGTCGTCGGCGAACTGGTAGAGACGCGTGCGGAGGTCGTTCGCCGTGATGGCTGGCGAGGTAGGACGCGGGTTCCACGTGCGCGGACCCTCGTCCGGCCAGACGGGCTTGGTGCTCTTTTGGGCAGAGACGCTCGACGCCGTGCAGACGAGGAGCATGAATCCGAGTTGGATGCGACGCACGGTGATTTTTTCTTGTGTGTGAGAAGCGAAACAAGACGATAGCGTGTCGGACGACACGCCATGGGACTGCCGTACCGAGATTACCGACCCCCGCCAGCCGTCGATGTCACCGGCGGCTGCTGCTTCTCCCACACGAAGCGATGCAGGAAGTCGCTGCTGCGGCCGAAGATGTCGATCCACCGGCTGTGGATCAGCGATTCATGGACGTCGTCCGGCGTCACGGTGAGCTCGTAGTACACGCCCTTGGCGCGCAACAGGCTCACGAGCCCCACCATCTGCGAGAACTCGACGTTGCGGTCGTCGTCGCCCTGCTGGAGGAACACCGGCGACTTCCATCCGTTGATCGCCCCGACGGCCGACGAACGGAACGCCAGGCTGGTCGTGTCGGCAGCGCTCCCGTAGATGTGTACCCCGGCGAGATCCACTCCGGCGACGAACACATCCGAGTTCCGCGCCAGCGCTTCCGCCGTGAGCAGTCCGCCGTACGACAACCCCCAGATGCCGACGCGCGATGCATCGACGTCGGGTCGCGACTGGAGATACTTCGCGCCGGCGAGCACGTCCTGATACTCCGCATTGCCGCGGCCCTGGGTGTTCGGCGCCCGGCGGAATGAGTTTCCGTAGCCGACTCCGGCGCGATAGTTCACCGAGAGCACGATGTACCCCTGCGTCTGCAACCACTGGTTGTAGGCGTACGACCAGTGATAGAACTGCATGTAGTGATACGCCGGCAGCATCTGGCGCGACGGACCGCCGTGCACGAACACGATTGCCGGCCGCTTCTCGCCAAGCTTGAGGTCTTTCGGCAGGAAGAGCTGGTTGTGAATCTCCAGACCGTCCGGCGCCTTCGTGATCACGATCTCCGGCGTCACGTGTGCCATCTTCGGGAAGTCCTTCGGCAACGTCGGGAACACGACCTTCGTCTCGCCACCGCTCGTCGGGACGATACCCACCGACGCGGGCTGCGACGCATTGAAGTACAACACCGCGAGGCTCTTCCCGGACGCGAGCGGCGTCGGCGACACCTCGACCCCGTCGTCCGTCGAGAGCTTCGTCGGCGTACCACCGGCCGTCGGCACTGCCCAGATGTGCCGCTTCTCGATGTCCGTCGCATTCGTGGCGTAATACATCGTTCGGCCGTCGCGCGAGAACGACGTCGTCACGAAGGTGCGGTCCGCCACGCCGTCGTTGATCAATCCATCGGTCGTCGTCAACAATACGGGCTGCGGCTGGGCGTTCGCGATGTTCACCGAGAAGTAGCGATCCCATTCGTCCTTCGGCACCTGCGCCGTGAAGACGACATGATCACCGGCCCACTGGAAGCCGTTCACGCTCGTGAACGTTCGGTCCATCGGCTCATTGTGCCAGAACGCATGCGCCCGTCCCGTCGCGACGTCAGCCACCATGAACGACACGGTATAGCCGCCCGCAAAGGCCGCGCGACAGAGTCCGTCCGCCGGCACCACCGCGGCGGTGTCGCTCTGATTGCCGAATCCGCCGCGCCCACCACCGCCACCAACCGCCACCGGACACCCACTCGGCGGCGCTGCATTGCGTCGACCCGCGACACCGGCGGCGCGACCACCCGCCGGCGTGGCTGGCGCGGCCGCCTGGGCGAATGCCCCTCCGGTCGCCACCTGCTGTCCGAACGGTGTGCCCGGCCGGCGAATGAAGGCAATGCGCTTTCCATCCGGTGACCACGTGGGGCTTCCATCCATGTCCGTGCTCGGCGACATGAACTCGACCGCCCGCGACTTCATGTCGTAGATGCCGATGAAGGCGTGATTGTCGCGCGTGCTCACGAAGGCGAGCTTCGATCCATCGGGCGACCACAGCGGACTTCCCTGTCGGCCCCACGCCTTGATGAACGGCACGCCACCCGTGTCGACCGCCGCCTTCGCGCCTCGCGACGTCGCCGCGCGAAAGATCTGGCCATCGCGCACGAACACCGCATACCGCCCGTCCGGCGACAGCTCCGGCGACCCGCCACCGCGGACGCCGCCCTGCGCATTCGTGATGACGGCGAGACGCCACGCGCCGCTCCCGTCGGTCTTCGCGGCCCACACCGCGCGCTCGCCGCCCTCCGGATCGTGCGACGGATTCGCCACCCACCCTTCACGATTCTGACCCGACCCGCGGACGAAGATCGCCATCATGCCGTCGTCGGACAGCCGCACCGACCCGACGTCCACGCCGTCGTCGCTCATGAACTTCGTGATGCGCACCGGCTTGAAGTCGGGCGCGGACGCGACGTACACGTTGCGCATCCCACGCTCGTACGACACCCAGGCAATGCGATCCGCCTTTCGCGCCGCGCTCACCTCGAGTGGCGAGGCCGGCGAGAGAAACTGGTCGATCGAGTACGTCGTCTGACGAGCCTGCGCGCCAAGGGGCGTCGAGACGCCAAGCAGGGCGAGGACGGCGAGCGACGGACGGAGCTGAAACATTGATGTGCCTCGACGGAGATCGGACGGCGGGAGTGTGCACAAGGCTAACGCCCGACCGCCCGCTGCCGTTGCGCAGGACGGGTGTCAGAGGTCACCCGTCCCGAACCCAAATCTCCAGCCTGGCCCAGGGATCCTTGTAGAACCCGAAACTCTGAATCACACCGCCTTCGCGGGTCTTGATCCTGTCCAGGCCATCGAGCGCCGTTCGGATGTCGTCCGGCATCTCGTCGACGAAGTACTTCTGCGCGTACTGCCGCAGGTTCGATCGCCAGAAGTTCGGATCGCTCAGCCACTCCGGATGCCGGTCGCGCAAAACGTTCAGCGAGACGAGCGCCACCTCCGGAATCGAGCCAGGCAACAACTGCTCCTGCGTCTCCGGAGCCGGCTCGAACGCGCGCAGCAGCTTTCGCAACCACGGAATGTCACTCAGCCGTTCGACCGCCACTTCCACTGGCGCCTTCCGCTCCGCCTCGCTGCGTTGCGCCATGGAGAGGAACCGCATCTTGTTGAGGAACTTCTTCGCCGAACGCGGCGTGCGATGTTCTTCGAACAACACCGGAGCCCACGCGCGCAGCGCATCCGCAAAGGCATCCGAATCTTCGACGCGATTGTCTTCGCGTGGGGTGATGAGCCAGAGAATCACACCGAGCGCCGAGAGGGCGAGAAGTCCGTGCAGCCACCACGCGGTGGTCGATGCATTACCCGGAGTGAGCGTCACCGGCTCATCCACCGTCTCGGGCCTTGATCGCGGTATGTTGGAGCTGTCGTTCGGCGAGGCCGCCGGATCGTCGATGACAGGGCCCTGTGTCACGATCGGCGCGGGGGCCTGCGGCACGAGGTCCCGCTGCGACATCCGGTCGATCCAGGCCGACCCGTTCCACCCGATGAGGAAGGTCGCGGCCGTGAGCACCACGGCAACACCGGCGAACAGATAGCTGCGCGCGCGCCGGCGTTTGCGCTCGCGGATCTCCGCCCCTTCCTCCACCTCCTCACCATCCGCCGGCGCCGTCGGCGCGGTCTTCGTCATCACGTTACCGAGCCCCTCCGCCGTCGCCGGCGGGATGGGGATCTCCATGTTCAACAGCTTCTCCAGGTAATGCTCGGCGTATTCGATCTGGTATTCGATGTCCGTCTTCTTCGGCGGCGGGGCCGTGGTACCGATGTCCGGCTTTGCCGATCCGGCGACGGGCTTCTCCCGCGTCTCCGCGAGCACCGTCGCGACTTCCTTGAATCCGATCGCCACGCACCCGGTCACTCGCTGGCGATCGATTCCCAGCACGACGACGCAGTCCCCTGAATCGGCGAGGAAGTTGATGGCCTCGAGAATCTCGAGCACCTGCTCCGGCTTGCAACGATCGAGGTCGTCCACGAAGATGACGATGCGCTCCGGCTTCAATGCCTCGGTGACTTCGCTGAAGTCCTTCGCGAATCGATAGCGAAATGCAGGCTGCGCCTCGATGGTCCTCACTCGCCCCGCCGAGACGACCGACTTCGCGACGTCACCCGGCTTCACGCCGAATGCCTTGAAGCCCTTCATGTACGTCAGCACCGTGCCGGCAATCGAGATGATCAGCGCGATGACGGTCTTGTTCTGCGAAACGCCGGTGGATCCGCGGGCGGCCGCGGTCGAATCGGCAGCAGCGCGCGCAGGCGCACCCGCCTCGCTCGACGAGAACATGGTGAAGAGCGACGAGAAGAACGCGTCGAGGTCGTGCCACCGCTTCGACGGATCCTTGAGGATGTAGCCGAGGGCGAGCGCGAACACCGGAAGCAACACGAGTGCCGGAGCCGCGTAGCGCGAGAGGCGGCTGCCGAGGAGGCGGATGCGGAAGCGAATTCCCTTCGGGCTCCAGAGCGGCGGCGTCGCGGTGAGTCGAATCGACTCGAGCAGCGACGCGAGCAGCGATTCCTCACGCTGATGATGCCATGCGTTGAACCAGATGGTGCGAAAGCGCCGGCGCTCGAGATCGCGCCGCAACAGGTTCATCAGGGAACTCTTGCCGGTGCCCCACGGTCCCGTGATGGCGATGGTGAGTGGCGGCTCCGTGCGCGAATTGCGTATGAAGCGGGAGAGTCCCGCCGCGATTCGGCCGAAGTCGAGCACGTCCGAATCACCTTCGCGCAGCGGACGGTCGCTGACGAGGATATCGGCGATCGACTTGTGTGTCTCCGTCTCGCTGCGCTGGCGCGCGCGCGATGTCGCGAGCGTCGCGCCGACGGTCAGCGCGGCGAAACCATAGTACCAGGGTGCAGGATATTTCCGCGGCGCACCGACGGGTACCGCTCGCCACTGGCGGCCGCCGTCGGTGGAGCGGACGACGTTGCCGAGCGTGTCGAGTCCGTAGGCGAGGGTCGCCGTGACTGGACTCGCGACGAGCACGCCGGTGGACAGCGTGTCCCATTTCGTGCCGTTGAAGCGCAGCACGCGCCTGTCAGCCGTGGACCCCCACAGTTGTGACGCCGCACCGCTTTCGCCGAGAAACGAGAATCCGCGGAGGTCCAACTCCTGCGCGTCCTTGATTCCGGCAATGACGCCCGTAGGGATGGCGCGCGTCCACGTCTGTCCGCCGTCGCGCGTAACGCTGAGTGAGTCGTCTCTGCCGATTCCCCAACCAGTCTGTCGGTCGGCGAAGAACACTGGGGCGATGGAGTCGGGTGGACTGTACCGTGTCCAGCTGTCGCCCGCGTCTCGCGATTGAAAGAGACCATGATCGGTCACCGCGGTGATCTCGCCACCCGGACGCATCGCGAAATGCACGACGGGTGCGCTCTCGAGCGAATCTGGTCGCGTGAAGGACCAGCTTCGTCCCCCATTCGTCGTGCGGGCGATCAACCCGCCCGCGACGCCGGCGAATCCACGGAGCGAGTCCACGAACTGCACTGACACGAACCGCGACGTGTTGATGAGCGAGTGCCACGTGTGCCCGCCATCGATCGAACGAAAGGCACCGCCGTCGGCGGCGTACCAGACGTTGTCCGAAGACGGCGCAAATCGGACGCTGTAGGAGTGGAACGTGGTGCGGACGCTGCACGTCTTCCACTCATCGTCGGTGCCCCACAGTTGGTCAGAACCATCGAGCGCGAGTGCGGCGCTTCCCGACACCGCCTCCATCTTTCTGAGCGATATCAGCGCGGTGTCCTTGCCGGGTGCGCCGAAACTGCATCCCGGATCACGCAACCACGTCTTTCCGCCGTCGTGCGTTCGGGCGACACCTTTCGGCCGCTGGTAGGCGAATCCATTCAGCGAATCAGCGAACGCAATCGGACCCGCTGCGGTGGTGTCGAGCGCCGGCGCTCGACCCCACGTCTGTCCCGTGTCGACGGAGCGCAGGATGCTGCCGCGATTGCCGTCGTACACGTCGTAGGCGAGGAGCGCGCCGCCACTCAGGATTGCGATTTCTCCCGGCCGGAACGTCGTCTGTCGAAGCTCCGCCGTCGCTCGGTCGGGTCGCAGGACGAGCACCGTGTAGTTGCCAACGGCGATGGCCCCGAGCTTCTCGTTGCACGCGATGGCGGTGAGATATGCCTCTGTACCCGTGGCGATCTGCGTCCATGTCGCCCCGTCATTGCTCGTACGGAACACTGCACCGCGGTCGCCAACGAGCCACCCGATACCCGATGCCGTCAGGCAGATGGCGTTGAAGCTGGGATAGAACGTGGACCCGCTCGCCGTTGAGCCAGTCGACGTCGCCGAAACCGGGTCGGGGGCTCGCTGCTGCACCGGGGAAGGAGACGATGATCCGGAGACAGTGAGTTGCACGGCCGTACCAATCGCCACCGTGTCACCCGCGTTCGGCGACTGACGGAAAACCTGCCCCTCCGGCACGCGACTCGGCGACACGTATTGCGTCGCGCCCTCCCGCAACTGCGCCTCCTTCAGCTTCCCGATGGCGCTCGGCAATTGCAGTCCCGTCACTCGCGGGACGACCGTGGTCTTCGCTCGAGACTGTTGCTGCAGGTACGGCAACGACTGCTGCGTCATGGACACCAGCGATACCGGCACGGCCAGTCCCGTCGGGCGACGCGAACGATTGCTGGCCTTCTTGGCCGCGGCGGGCGCCGAAAACGGCGGTTGCACCTGCTGCTTTGGAGCTGCCTGTGGCGTCGCGCTCAGGGTCGTCGACGTCCACCTGCGTCCGCCGTCCGCCGAG
This sequence comes from Gemmatimonadales bacterium, assembly GCA_038319955.1. GTDB lineage: Bacteria > Gemmatimonadota > Gemmatimonadetes > Gemmatimonadales > Gemmatimonadaceae > AG11. Next base: position 18,968 of record JBBQDT010000048.1, read on the forward strand.
TGAACCACGAGTCCACCAGCACCGGCAAACCAGACATCCTCGGAGCCGCGCCGAGCGTACACGGCCTGCAGCGGACCTTTGGATACGGCCAGGCGCTGCACCGCGTTTCGTTCCACGGGATACCGCCACCAGTCCTGCGACGTCCACGACGACTCGCGCAACGGCTCCTGGCGCGTGGGCTGCGTGACCGCAACCGCCGTTCCCGCGGTCAACACCAGCGCGCCGAGGAGCGTCACGACCCGATGCGACGATCGGCCTCCTGCTGCGCCCAATCCCTCTGATGAATGCGACGACTCATGCCCTTGGTCGTGAGCCTGCATACGGTCGCCTCGCGTTCGTAGTGCATCATTGGTGTCGCGCCTGGGCGGCGTTGTCAAATGTGAATTGGCTCTAACCGACGCGTTGTCGTCCCGACGGGAGAACGGAGCGCGACCGAGGGACCTGATCTTCTGTGCCCGCCGCTCGAATGCATATTCCGCCGTCCCTGCACGACGTCCCTCTCCGACACCGCCATGCCGCGCCCGACTGCCCTCCTGCTGCTCCCGTCCCTCGCCCTCGCCGTGGCCTGCCAGCCCGCCGCCGACAAGACCCCTGCCGCCACGGGCACCGCGATCAACGCCGAGGTCATTCCCGCCGAGGCGATCGCCGCGATCGACACGGCAACGCTCATGAATCACATCCGCGTCCTCGCCAGCGACTCGCTCATGGGGCGCCAGCCCGGGTCCGCCGGCGAGGACAAGACTGTCGCGTATCTCGAGGGCCAGTTCAAGGCGATGGGCCTCAAGCCAGGCAATACCGACGGCACCTATATCCAGAAAGTCCCGCTCGTCGGCATCACGGTGAAGGGCGCACCCACGCTCACCTTTGCGAAGGGCGGTGCGACGAAGACGCTCAAGTGGCGCACCGACTACGTCGCATGGACCAAGCACGTCGCGCCGAGCGCATCGCTCGACAAGAGCGAGCTGGTGTTCGTCGGCTACGGAACGGAAGCGCCCGAATACAAGTGGGACGACTACAAGGGCATGGACGTCGCCGGCAAGACGCTCGTGATGCTCGTCAACGACCCGCCCCTCACCGACACGACGCAGTTCGGCGGCGGCCGCATGACCTACTACGGCCGCTGGACCTACAAGTACGAGCAGGGCATGAAGCACAAGGCCGCCGGCGTGCTCCTCATCCATCAGACGGAACGCGCCGGCTACCCGTTCGCCGTGGTACAGGGCAAGACCGCCGAACAGTTCGACCTCGTCACGCCCGACAAGAACATGGGCCGCGCTGCGGTCGAGGGGTGGATCTCCCTCGACCAGGCCAAGGCACTGTTCACGATGGCCGGCCAGAACTTCGACTCACTCCAGGCCAGCGCCGCCACCGCCGAATTCAAGCCTGTTCCGCTCGGCGTCACCGCGTCGGTGAAGCTCGACAACACGCTGCGCACCATCGATTCACGCAACGTCGTGGCGAAGCTCGAGGGAAGCGACGCGACCCTCAAGGACGAATACGTCATCTACACGGCGCACTGGGATCACTTCGGCATCGGTGAGAAGGTCAACGGCGATTCCATCTACAATGGCGCCGCCGACAACGCGAGCGGAACGGCTGGCCTGCTCGCAATGGCGAAAGCATTCGTCGCCATGAAGACACCGCCAAAGCGCTCCATCCTCTTCCTCTCCGTCACGGCGGAAGAGCAAGGGCTGCTCGGCTCACAGTACTACGCGGTGACGCCCATCTATCCCCTCGCCAGGACGCTGGCGAACATCAACATGGATGTCCTCGACACGTGGGGACCGACGAGCGATCTCACCGTCATCGGACTCGGCAACTCCGAACTCGATGACTATGCCGCAGCGGCGGCCGCAGAACAGAAGCGCACGCTGCGTCCGGACGCCGAGCCGGAAAAGGGCTTCTACTATCGCTCCGATCACTTCAACTTCGCCAAGCAGGGCGTGCCGGCGTTCGATCCCGAGCCCGGCATCACGTTCATCGGCGAGCCGGCGGAATACGGAAAGCAGAAGCGCGATGAATACACGGCGAAGGACTATCACCAGCCGCAGGACGAGATCAAGCCCACGTGGGACATGAGCGGTGCCGTCCAGGATCTCGACCTCTTCCTCGCGATGGGCTATCGCGTCGCGAACGCGACGAAATTTCCCGAGTGGCGCGCGGGCAACGAGTTCCGCGCGGCGCGGCAGAAGCAGCTCGAGCCGTAGGACCAAGGCCATCACGCGCGGCCCAGTTCAACCCCCCGATTGTCTCTCGGTCGCTGGGCCAAGCAGCGGGATGCCATCGTTGAACTGGAGCTCGGAACGCATCCTCAACGGCGCGGCGGGCCGGCTGAATACCTCGGCCGACTCGCAGCGCAGCGTGCCCGACGCGACGCACGTGCCCGTCCTCATCGCCACCAGCCGGTCGCGACTGATGATGAGCGTCGCGCTGGAGAATTCGAGCGACACCGAAAGCGGAAACCGCACCGGCGTCGGATCGAGGCCCATCACCCTCAGGTCCACGTACGGCTCGTGCTCCGACTCGATCCGCAGGAGCGACGTCGCCACTGTGTGATCCTTGCCGTCGGCATACCTGACGAGCTCGCGATAGTTCTCCAGAGCAGCCGACACCAGTCCCGTCAGCGACGTGGAGAGAAATGCGTCGAGGGTCTTCGCGATCTTTCTCGCCGCGGCGGCCCGATGACGGCGGGGTATCTGCACAGACTCCCAGACTGACTCGTCGATCGCCGCAAGGAAGCGCGCCGTCGCGGTGTCCTCGCTCAGGTCGAAGATCATCCGTAGCGTCGGTGAGTGGCTACTCATTCGGCGACGTGTCGGCGTGTATCGCGATCACCACGCGCGGATGGCCCTGATCCCGGTGTGGCGTGACGCGCAGCGTCTTCAACTCGGGCTGGCGCCGCAGCCGTCGCGCGAACATCCCGACCGCCAGCAGCGCGATGACACCCGTCAGCCACTTCCAGAGCGACGGCGGAATGGGCGGTTCGCGAACGACGATGATGCGCGGTTCTGGCGGTCCGGTAGGAGGGGTCGCATCCGTCAGCGGTACGAGTGGCTTGGGCGGCTGCGCCCGCACGATCTTCGAGATGGGAGACGCCATGCCGACGACCACGGTATCAGTACCTCCGCGAGAGAGTCGCGAACCGGCCGCGGGCTGCTGCCGCATCACGACTCCCATTTGCGACTCGCGCGACACGAAGCTGTTGTTCCGGACCACCTGGTAACCAGCGTCGCCGAGCACTTTGCTGGCGTCCTCTAAGCTGAGCCCTGCCACCGATGGCACCCGTTGCTGGACACGCGAGCAGACGATGACGGAATCGCCGATCGCTACGACGCTGCCTAGCTGCGGAGATTGACCGATTGCGACGTCCGGCGGGCCGTCCTGCACCGCGGTGCGGGCATCGATCTCGAGGCGGACTTTCGCGAGCGCCACCTTGGCACGCCGCACCGTCATGCCATTGAGGTCGGGCACGATGACCAACGCGCCCCGACGCGCGCCCGTCCTGACCGACTCGCCGGTGCATGGCGGCGGCGGCGACCAGCTCGTCGGCGGCATGGGCGGTTGCTGGGCGCGCGCCGCCGGCCACGCGACCACGAGACACGCGGCGATGACGGCACGTCGCACCCCCCGCGCACCATGCCTGGAGTTCGTCGAAGTCGATGAGCCCATGAAGGGCGAACGTATGTGCCTTCCTTCGTTACGCCAGTGACAATCGCTTTGGAGCTGGCACAGGGGCGATAAGCGCCTCGCTGCTTGCCGGCATCGAACCCTCGCCCATCCGCGTTCCAGTCGCTCGATACCTGGAGTTGCTGGCAAGCAGGCGGACATCGGCTTCGTCGTTCGGCATCAACAGCGAGGGTGCGGTGACCAGCAGCCTGAAGCGATAGATGGCGAATGCTATGCGCCGGGTGGGTTGAAGTTCACCTTGAACGAGCTGACGAATTTTCCCGTGCTGCCCTCTGATTTCCAGCCGACCGAGGCGTTGATCCAGATGATGGTGGACAGGTGCAGCTCACCGCCGGCATTGAGCAGCCATTTCGGAAGCATCTTCCCTCCCGTCCCCTGCGCCTCGGCCATCACCTTGTAGCTGTTGCTGCCGAAGTAGAGGCGCACGACGCCGTCGCCCGAACCCTGAAGGTCATTCTTCGTTGCCGTGTCCGAGGGCTGTCGTTCGTATGCGCCGCGTCCGCCGATGAGCAGTTGCACGTTCGGCGCGATGCCCCATCCCTTCGTCAGCCAGCCAGCGACGCCGTCGAACCGCGTCGCCTTGCCAGTGGAATCCGGAGACGACGCGCGGATGCCGAACGCGGCGTCGGCCACATCGGCATTCCATTCCGCTTCTTCCTTCGCGTGCTTCACAGCTTCGACGAGCGCTTTCGAAGTGAGCTTCATCGCGGCGATGACGCTGTTGATCCGCGCCTGTTGCGCCGACGTCAACGGCGTTCCGACCGGCACGTGCTCGGCGGCCTTCAACTCCGCAACCGCCACCATGCTGTCGGCCTTGAAGTCGGTGAGGGCCAGCAGCGCCTTCGTGTAGTCCGCGTTCGTCCGCAAATCTGATTTGTCCTGGAGGCTGAACCGCGCGGCACTGGCGATGTGCGTTCTCGCCGACGCGCCGTCGCCGCGCTTGGTGGCGAATGAGATGCGCGTTCGATACCAGAACTGCCGATTGGTGTAGTCGTCGACCGAGAGGTGCTCGCCGTCCTTCAGCAAGCCGGGAGAGAACTCCAGTGCGAACGCCTTTGGGATGAAGCTGATGTCGCCCGACGAGCTCGCGAGCGATGCCGTGAGCGCCTTCACCGTCGCGGGCCGAAGGATCGTGCTGGCGTCGACATCGAGCATCTTGAGCGCGGGTGCGTCCGGAACGGCGAACTCAGCCTGCACGATCTTGGTGGACCCGGCGGTGTTCGCCTGCTGCGACGATGCGACGGTCGCACGCACCGTCAGCAGCGCGCACCCCGCGAGCACACTCCACGCAACGTTCATCGCTTGCGTCCTCCCTGCTTCTTCATCTGCGGCTCGGCCCGCGGCGGACTGGCGACGAGGTGCACGATGATCTTGTCGCTTTCGTGCGTCGGCCCGTCGCCAAGGTCGACGTCCACATCGTCTTCGTGGTCGAGGTCTCTGCCGTCCTGCATGATGGTCAGGCGCAGCGCGTACCTGCGCTCGGGCTCGAAGACGCCGACGGAGGCGAGCATCTGTACGAAGCGACCGTCGTTCTGCGCCGCGGTGCCAGGGATCGACGCGATGTTGGTCGCGCCGACCTTGAACTGTCCCTTGATCGGCGACGGCGGCACGATGGTGAAGCCGTTGCGCTCGAAGATCATCAGCCGATAGCTGCCCGACGTTGCCTCGCCCGCTTCAGGGCGCGCTATCAGCGCGCCACCCTTCGGATCGAACGTAATCGTCTTCGCCATACCTTCTCGCCTCGGGGTTTCGCGTAGGACAAAGCATCACCCGCCCTTGAGCTCACGGTACCACGCCTCGAACGCCCTGGGATAGAACGCCTTCGAGAACATTGCCCAATCGCCGAGTGACGGCGGCAGGCTGAAGCTCGTTCCCGCGTCCGCGGCACTCGTACCAGCCGTGTACGCACGACGCGCCGCCTGCTCGACCTCATCCAGCATCGCGACGTACCGATCGAAGTCAGCCTCGTGCGCCACGGCGCCATGGCCCGGCACATAGATCGTCTCGCGCGACCGCCTGACCGATCGCACCGCTGCCGCCAATCGCGACGGCTGTGCGTCGACATAGTTCGGGAACATCCCATTCCACACGAGATCTCCACAGAACACGATGCTCGGGTCGTCGATCTCCAGCGTCACATCGCTGTCCGTGTGGCCACCGCGCGGCGTCACCCATACCAACCGGCCGCCGAGATCGATCGTCGTCACACCAGTCGCGGACAGCACGTCCGCTCCGCGCAACACGGCCGCTCTCGCCGCGTCGATGGGAAGGTTCTTCGAGAGCACCAGCTCGCGCGTGCGTTCCGTCGCGCGGACGACCGGCTGGCCGCCACTCTCATAGCCGGCCACGCCGTTGGCGTGATCGGCATGGTAGTGCGTAAGCACCACGTGCGTGGGCCACTTCCCGGTGAGCTGCCTCGCCTGGCGGGCCATCCACTCCGCACCCTGCACCTGATTGAACCCTTCGATGGCCAGTACGTCACTCCGCCCAGCGATGATACCGCCGTTCGAGAGCGTCGTGCGGTCGCCGCCGAGCGGGGTGGAGACCAACGCCCAGACGCCGTCGGCAACCTTCTCGAGCGCACCGAACGGCTCGCGCGCGACGACGACGCCGTCTGCTGACCGCGCCCAGGCCATTCGCGCCGTCAGTGGCATGGCCAGCGACGCCAGCGCAAGATGCGCCGCACACGATCCGGACTGCTCGAGAAACGCTCGACGAGAGACAGGAGGAGTCATGGGTTGACAAGCTTATACTGTAGTCAGCTCGGCGCCATGGACCGTGACTCCACTTTTCGACCGACGAGAGCCGCATGACCGAACGAATTGGACTCGAGGTGCGCACCAGCTCGGCGCCCCGCGTGTTGCACCGGCTGACTGGAGTGATTGCCGACCATGGCGGTGACATCCTTTCCGTCGAGATCACGGGGGCAGGAACGGCGGAAGCACGCGTGTACTTCGAGATCGACGTTCCGGTGGCGCCAGCGATGCTCGCCGACGACCTTCGGCGGCTCGACGTCGTCCGCGACGTGCAGGTGGTGAACACGCTCCAGACGATCTATGGCAAGCGGATCATCATCATGGGTGGCGGCGCGCAGGTGGGGCAGGTCGCCATCGGGGCGATCTCCGAGGCAGACCGTCACAACATCCGCGGCGAGCGTATCTCCGTCGACACGATTCCCCTCGTCGGCGAGATGCCGCTCGCCGATGCGGTCCGCGCCGTTGCTCGATTGCCGCGCGCCACTGCACTGGTGCTAGCCGGCGCGTTGATGGGTGGCGAGATTGCCGAGGCGGTGAAGGAGGTACGCGCGCAGGGGCTGCTCGTGGTGAGCCTCAACATGGCCGGCAGCGTACCTGACGTCTCCGACCTCGTCGTATCCGATCCGGTGCAGGCTGGCGTCATGACCGTCATGGCGATCGCCGACACCGCGAAGTTCTCGATCCACCGCCTGAAGCGTCGAGTGTTCTGACCCACCCCCATTGGAGTGTTCATGCGTCCCCACCACGTGCTCGTCCCTGCCCTGCTGCTCGCCATCGCCGCGCCCGCCTCGGCGCAGCTCCGGATCACGAAAAGTCTCACACTCGACGGCGCGAAGAACATCGTCGCGGCCGCGGAAGCGGAGGCACAGAAGAACAATTGGTCCATGTCCGTCGCGATTGTCGATGCGGCTGGCAACCTCGTGCTCTTTCACAAGGGCGACGGCACGCGTCCCTCGAATGTCGAGTTCGCGATCGCCAAGGCACGCACGGCGGCTCGCTTTCAGCGCGCGACCAAAGGACTCGACTCGGCGGTGACGGCGGGCCGCCTTCAATATCTCGCGGCGGACATGCTGCCGATCGAAGGCGGCGAGCCGATCCTGATCGATGGGCAGGTCATCGGCGGGGTCGGCGTCAGTGGCGGGGCGTCGGCGCAGGATGCCCAGGTGGCCCGAGTGGGCATCGCGGCGCTGAGGAACAGCGCACCGTGAAGGGTGCCTGTCATGGCACGGATGGCAGCCCTTGTTGACAGACCGCGGGCGCCTTCCTTACACTTAGTAAGGAATATGACACGAGGTAAGGATGGCATCGAGCACAATCACCAGCAAAGGGCAGATCACGCTCCCCAAAGCGGTGCGGGAGCTTCTTGCCCTGCAGCCCGGTGATCGCCTCAGCTTCATCATGCACGATGACGGCACGGTGACTGTCGAGGCCGAGACGGTCGATCTGACGTCGCTGCGAGGCGTGGTGAAGCCGGGTGGCAAGCGCGTCACGATCGACCAGATGAGTGACGCCATCAGGCGCGGCGCGACGCAGACGTGATCGCGCTCGATACCAACGTCCTCGTCCGGTATCTCGTCGAAGATGACGCGAAGCAGGCCGCACTGGCTGCAGCGCTGATCGATCGCGCCATCGCGGACGACGAATCGCTGTATGTGTCGGATGTCGTCGTCTGCGAACTGGTCTGGGTGTTGAGCGTCGCCTACCACGTCGGCCGAAAGGAGATCGCTGCCCTGCTCCGCAATCTTCTTCGCGCGCGGCACCTGGCTTTCAGCGCAGTGGAGCAGCTCATCCGTGCGCTCGACGCGTACGAAGCAGGCAAGGGCGACTTTGCGGACTACCTCATCCGCGAGCATGCGCGCGCCGCCGACTGCGACGGTGTGGTGACATTCGACCGCGCCCTGCTGAAGGAACGCGGGTTCGTCGCGCCCCGCTAAGGCTTCGCCGGCTCGCTCTTCCAGAAGTCGATTCCGCCCGCCTGCTGGCCGACGTCCACCGATGCGACTTTCTTCAGCGCCGCGAGATCGATGATGTCGACGGTGCCCGGCTGCGACCCGCTTCCCTCCACCGAGATGAACGCGTAGCGATCGTCGTCGGAGACGGCGACGCCGTGCACCACCTTGCGCGTCGTCGGAATGCGCGCGAGCTCCTTCGCGCTCGCGATGTCGATGACCGACACCGACTGATCTCTCTTGTTGGTGCCGATGAGCCGCGTGCCGTCGTGGGTGAGCCCGAGATTGTAGACACCGGGTCCGGTCGGGATACGCCGCGCGACCTTCCATGCCTTCGCGTCGATCTCCACGATCTCGCTCGACTTGTTGCACGCCACCCAGACACGACTTCCATCGGCCGACGGTTGGGCCCACGTCGGTGAGCACGAGACGTCGCCGGGCCTGGGCGGCTCCATGCCATGCCCACCCATGTCGTGGCTTGCGTGCCCCTCGCCACCGCGCGCTGGAGGAGCGCCGCTCATCCCCATCTCCTTCCCCGCCGTGAGCAGGAACCAACGTGAAACGCCGAGCGTCTGCGCGTCGATCTCGACGAGCGCTTCGTCCATCATGCAGACGGAGTAGTGCTTCGTTCCGTTGGCCGTCATGCGCGACCCGTGC
>JBBQDT010000049.1:0-27647 GCA_038319955.1 Gemmatimonadales bacterium
CCGGAAGGGCCGAGCACCGGCCAGTTGCCGTGCAACTCGCCACGCACCCTGCGCCAGAGAATCGAGTCACTCGCTGCCACGGAGTCGTTCATGACCTGCACGGAATACGGCGGCTCGGTATTATCCGACGACGCGAGGCCAAGCCACCGCGCATACGCATCGGACCCGATCAGCCGCGTCCTGGGCGCAACGAGGATCGTCGCCGCGCCGCCGCGCATCGGCACGGCAATCACACGCACGCCGTATACGCTGGCGCGCGTCGTCGTCACCACCTTCGACTGGCTCGCCTCCGCCGCGATCGCCGCCAGCCCCACCGTATCGAAGGCGACGTCGAATGGCGCGGAGCCGAACGCCGCCACGATCGTGTTGCCGTGCCACGACACCAGCGCCACCGGATAGCCCGACGACGAGAGATCGGACGTCACATACCGCTCGAGCAGCCCCTGCGCGGTGCCTGGCAGTTCGTCGCCCTGCATTGCGCTGGCCAGCCTATCGCCGAGCCTCACGCCATACGTGTCGGGCGCCGCGAGGCCCCGCACGTCGCGCTCGGCAAGCTCCACCCGTCCGCGCGAGGCACTGCCCCAGACGACCGTGGTCGCGGCGAGGGCCGCGACCGTGGCGCACGCTAGCAGCGTACGGTTCGATGGACGCGACAGGACTACGCCGGCCACCGCGAGCGCCCAGAGGATCGTGTACCACTGCGGCCACTGGCCCGGCGCCTGCCACACCAGTGGCGCGAGCACCGCCGCCAGGAGCGCCACGGCAGGCCCACCCCAGAGCGCCACGCCTCGACGCGGGCCGAGGGCGTTGCTACCCGCCCAACTCGCGAGGACGAGGAGGGCAGTCGTGGCCAGGCACAGTGGGATGTTCCAGATCAGCCACAGCGCCCACGCCGCACCTTCCGCCGGCGGTGCGATGCCACGGGCGAGCGCGCGCACCGCGAAGGGCCCGGTGGCAATGGTCGATCCGGCCAGCACCACGGCGACGAGACGCGGCATCCGCCGGCCAATTCGCCGCTTCGCGAGCAGCACGAACAGCAGCATCGCGGCCGACGTGAGCGCGAGCGCCGCCGCGTTCGATGTGTACGCCCGTCCCGCGGGGAGGAAAAACACCGACGCGTCGAACAGGCGGCTGCGCGTCGAGAATTCGCTGAAGGGAATGATGGCGATGGTGCGCAGCACCACGAGGGCGCCACCCACGATCATCACCACGCCGCTGCCCCGCTGCGAGATGGCAATGAAGAAGGCGAGCAGCGCAACGAGCAGCCCGATCCCCACTCGCACGCGCGCGCGCTCGAGCAGCCGGAAACGCACTTCGCCTTCCGAGGGAATGATGGCCCGCGCCAGAAAGAGTGGCCGTTCACCATCCACATAGCGCAGCTCGTCACCCTGCGCGCTGTCCGTGGGCGGAGCGAACGTGAAGCCCTCGCTCACCTCGCCGCTCGCCAATCGCTGCGCGAAGCCGCGCGTGAGATGGTCCGCCGGTGACGCGGCGTAGAGCAGCGAGGCCACGACTATGCGCATGGACCCGCTGTCGTCCGCTACATAGATCGTGAGGCAGAACGGCGACGCGACGACACCACTCGATCCCGTCAGCTGCGCCGGATCGGCGTGCAACGTGCCGGCCCACGCCAACATGGTGTCGCCGTGGAACCGAATGGCCGCCCGATGCTCCCGATCACCAAGCGCGTCGTCGAGCTGTCGCATCGCGGTGCGCGGTTCCGCTGGGAGCGAACGCGCGTGCCGCGCCACGTTGCGCAGCGCGGCCAGTTCGTCGTCCACACCGCGACGAAGGCGGTCACGCTGTACTGCGGCCTGCTGCTGACCCACCTCCGCGGGAGCGCGCGAAAAGCGCTCGAGCCGCACCTGGGCCCTCACTGCAATGACGGACGCGACGGCCAGCGCGAACACGGCGAGCGCGAGTGGACGGCGTCCCTGTGCCGGTGCGAACCGCCAGAGTGCGACGGCGGCGCTCACGGTAGCGAGCGCACAGCCGGCGAGATAACCTACTCGCGGCTCGGCGAGCCACGCGCTCGCGGCCAGCACGGCCACGGCGACGGCCGCCGGCGCGAGCAACGCGCGCGCACCCGCGGTCGGCAGGTAATGCTTCTCAGTTCGATTCAGAATGACTCACTCCGTACCCCAGACCGAGCTACCCGCGAAGGCGACACCACGCCGCATCAAGGAGATGTGTCCCGGCGAGATCGCCGAGACGCTCGCACTCGACGGCCGGCTCATCGTGCCCGTTGGCACGTGCGAGCAGCACGGCCAGCACATGCCTCTGGGGTCGGACACGCTCATCGTCGAGTACCTGGCCGACGACCTCTCCGCGGAATTCGGCATCCTGCGCGCGCCCACCATCGAGTATGGCGTGAACGTCGCCACCGAGCGTGGGTTTCCGGGAAATGCGTCAGTGCGCAAGAAGACGCTGCACCGCATGCTCAACGACCTGCTCGACACGTGGGAGTCCACCGGGGTAAAGGAGTTCATTCTACTCACGGCGCACGAACATGATCCACACCAGGAGGCGCTCGCGACCGTGATCACGACCACGGCGCGGGTGCGAGTCGTGGACATCTTCGCGGTCAACATGCACGATCTCCTGGAGGGCCAGTCGGAGCCGATGCACGGCGATGAGGTCGATACGTCGCTGATGCTCTACCTCGCGCCACAGCTCGTGCGGATGGACCTGGCCGAAGACTATATGATGTCGCGCGACGAGCTGCGGCGATACCGGCGCGGCTGGCTGAAGATCCCGCAGGGCAGTCCCGGCTCCATCGGCCGACCCTCGCTGGCCACGGCGGAAAAGGGCGCCGCCATTTATGCGCGCATCAGGGAGAAGGTGCGGTCACGCGTGTTCGTTGCGCCGGGCCCAGACGATACGGCCTGAAGCAACGCATGAAACCCCTCGTCACACCCTGCCGTACGGCTCGGTGACTCAACACACAGGAATTCCCCTCCAATGCGTACTTTGCTGTTCGCGCTCGCCGTTTCTGCCCTGGCTCCCGGCGCGATCCGGGCCCAGGCCGCCGCGGCTCCCACCAGCGCCCTGCTTACCCTGGACGAGGCGATCGCACAGGCCCGCCGCAACAACCCGGTGTACCTCTCGCAGGCCAGCGCACGTCGCACCGCCGACGCCGCGGTCCGCAGCGCGAAGGGAGCACTCCTTCCCGCCGCCGACGCCTCGTTCAGCAGCCGCTACCAGCAGGCCGGCCAACAGGTGTTCAGCGGACAGTCGTTCAGTAATAGCTCCGCCACGCTCCAGTCCGGATACAACGTCGGCCTCAGCTACCGCATCAACCGCTCGACCTTCCTGACGCCCAGGGCCGCAATGGCAACACGCGACGCCATCGAGGCCGACATCACCGGTTCGGCGGAGTTGCTGCGTTCCAACGTGACCCAGCAGTATCTGAGCGTGCTTCAGGCAAAGGCGCGCTCCGCGCTGCAGGACACGCTCGTACTCACGGCGCAGGCGCAGCTGGACCTCGCCAACGCCAAGGTCGCCGTCGGCTCGGGCACCTCGCTCGACATCCGGCGTGCCGAAGTCGCGCTTGGACAGTCGCAGGTCGCCCTGCTGCGTGAGCGGAACAATGTCGAGATCGAAAAGCTGCGGCTCTTCCAGCTGATGGGAATTCCGCAGCCGGATAGCGTGTTGCTGGTCACCGAATTCCCCATCGTGCCGGTGAAGCTCACCCTCGCCAGCCTGCTCGACGACGCGCGCCAGCAAAATCCCGCCATCGTCGCGCTGCGTGCACGTGACCGTTCCGCCGACCTGAATGTCCGCGTCGCGAAGTCCGCCTATACGCCGACCCTGGCCCTCAGCACGGGCATCGGTGGCAACTCGTACCAATACACGAACAGCGACTATCTCGTCGGCATCGCGCGCGCACAGGTGATCGGCGCCCAGGTCGGCTGCTTCCAGCAGGATTCCATCCGCATGCGCGTCGGGCTGCCGAGCGCCGGCTGCGCGGGTACGCGCTACCAGTTCACCGACGCGCAGGCCGACGCAATTCGCGCGCAGAACAAGCAGTTTCCCTTCAGCTTCCAACGGTCGCCCCTCGCGCTCAACGCACAGATTTCCCTTCCGCTCTTCGACAACTTCGGCCGCGAGGAGCGCGTACAGCGTGCACAGGTGGAGAAGGAAGACGCCACCTACAACGTGAAGGCGAAGGACCTCGCGCTCACCGCGGACGTGACACAGGCCTACCGCACGCTCCAGACATCCCTGCAGACGGTGGCGCTCCAGGAGCAGAACGCGTCGAAGGCCAAGGAAGAGCTGTCCTTCGCCGAAGAGCGCTACAAGGTCGGCGCCTCCACGTTCCTCGATGTCGTCACGTCGCGTGGGAGCTATGAGCAGGCGCTGATCGATCGCGTCAATGCGGTCTACGATTACCACAAGGCATTCGCCGCGCTCGAAAACGCCGTCGGTCATCCCCTCCGTTAGCACTACCCCACCGAGAATCCTACTATGAGCAAGCGTGTAAAAATTTCAGTGTTCGGCGGGGTGCTCATCGTCCTCGTGGCGATCGGCGCCCTGACGGCGGCGAAGCGCGGCAACAAGGCGGTCGAAGTGCGCATCGAGGACGTGCAAGCGCGCGACCTCGTCGCGTCGGTCACGGCCAGCGGCCAGGTGCGGCCGCAGACCAAGGTCGACCTCAGCTCCGACATCACCGGCAAGATCGTCAAGCTGGCGGTGAAGGAAGGACAGATGGTCACCAAGGGCCAGTTCCTCCTCCAGATCGACGCCCAGCAGGCCGAGGCAGCCGTCGAGCGCATGCAGGCGTCCGTCGCCTCGGCGCGGGCGCAGCTTGCACAGGCCAACGCCAACTTCGCCCAGGCGCGGGCGAGCTATGACCGCATGGCCAAGATGAAGCAATCGAGCCCGCTGCTCATCTCCGACGAGCAGATGGAGCAGCTTCGGACCACGTCGGACGTCAACAAGGCACAATACGACGCCGCGAAGCACTCGGTGGACCAGTCCTCCGCCCTGCTGCGCGATGCCCAGAGCGCCCTCGGCAAGACGTCGATCTATGCACCGATGTCCGGCCGCGTCACGCGCCTCGTCGTCGAGAATGGTGAAACCGCCATCCAGGGCACGATGAACAAGGATGCCGCAACCCTCCTCACAATCGCCGACATGAGCGTGCTCGAGACGCGCGTGAAGGTGGACGAAACGGACGTCGCGCGCATCTCGGTCGGCGACTCGGCGGTCATCCAGATCGATGCCTTTCCCGACACCACCTTCGTCGGCAAGGTGACGAAGATCTCCAACAGCGCCGTGAAGGGCGCAACGGCCACGCAGGGCGCCGACCAGGCGGTGGACTACGAGGTCACCATCCAGCTCGTGAACACCCCGTCCGAGACCCGCCCCGACTTCTCTGCCACGGCGAAGATCATCACCGACACCCGCAAGAAGGCGCTGTCGATCCCCATCATCGCCCTCACCGTCCGGGAGAACGAGGCGCTGAGCAAGGCGGACACCGCAGTCGGCCTGGGCAAGGCCCGCCCGAAGAAAGAAGTGGGCAAGAAGGATGTCGAGGGCGTGTTCGTGGTGGCAAAAGACAACAAAGTGACCTTCCGGCCCGTAAAGGTTGGGATCGCCGGCGAGAAGCACTTCGAGGTCCTCAGTGGCCTCAAGGCGGGAGACAAGATCGTCGCCGGCACCTACCAGGCTATCCGCGAACTCAAGGACGGTGCTATGGTTCGCGAAACGAAGGTCGACCCGAAGAAGCCACAGGCGGCGAAAACGTGAGCAACGAACTAGCGTCACTGGAAGCTCCGCTCGGCGCGACCGCCGAGCGGCAGGCGGTCATCGCGGCACAGGGCGCAGCGCCCGACAAGGACTGGGTCATCGTCACCCGCGGCATCAAGCGCGAGTACGACATGGGCGGCGAGATCGTGCGCGCGCTTCGCGGCGTGGACGTCGCCATCCAGCGCAACGAGTACGTCGCGATCATGGGCCCGTCCGGGTCGGGCAAGTCGACGTTCATGAACGTCGTCGGCTGTCTCGATACGCCGAACTCCGGCGAGTACTGGCTCAACGGGCTTCAGGTTTCCAAGATGAGCGACGACGAGCTCGCGCGCGTCCGCAACAAGGAGATCGGCTTCGTCTTCCAGACGTTCAACCTGCTGCCTCGCGCCACGGCGCTTCACAACGTGGAGCTTCCCCTCGTGTATGCCGGCGTCGGTGCGGACGAGCGCAAGCGTCGCGCGAAAGAGGCGCTGGAGCGCGTGCAGCTGGGCGGCCGCATGGACCACCGGCCGAACGAGCTGTCGGGTGGTCAGCGCCAGCGCGTCGCCATTGCCCGGGCACTCGTGAACAACCCGTCCATCCTGCTCGCCGACGAGCCGACCGGTAACCTCGATTCGAATACGTCCGAGGAAATCATGCGCGTCTTCGAGTCGCTCGCCGAGCAGGGACAGACCGTCATCATGGTCACCCACGAGCCGGACATCGCTGCGCATGCGCGCCGGATCGTCGTGCTCCGCGATGGTCTGGTATCGAGCGACGACCGCCGGTCCTCGTTCGTCGAGAAGCTGGGCATTCCAGCGCCCGCGCTCTAGCTCGAGCCGATAGCCGGACTGCGAGGTTCAGCGACGGGTCGCTCAGCTGGCGGCCCGTCGTTTTATTGAGGTATCCACCACCGACTGCTCCTCCCAAGGTCCCTGTGCCGTTCTTCGAAGCCATCCGACTCGCCCTCCAGACCATCTGGGTGCAGAAGCTGAAGAGCTTCTTCACCCTGCTCGGCGTGATGATCGGCGTGACGTTCCTCATCGCCGTGGTCTCCATCATCGGCGGCATGAATCGCTACATGAGCGACGAGTTGGTCGGAAAGATCATGGCCATCAACTCGTTCGAGCTGCGCCAGCGGCCGAGCATCAACATCGGGGACAACTCCGAAGAGCACCGTCGCGAGTTGCGTCGCCGGCCACCGATCAAGGAAGCGGACATCGCCCCGGTGGCCGCTGCGCTCCCGTCCGACGTTCGTTATGCCGCGGTGGGGGTGGGCAGCCAGCCCGCCGAGTCGAAGTATCAGCTGCGCCCAAAGGGCGTCCGTATCTTCACGGTCACGAACGACTACTTCGACATCAAGCGCATGGCGCCGGAGAGAGGCCGGCTGTTCAGCCAGCAGGAGTATGCGCACGCCGGCAATTCCATCGTGATCGGCCAGGACGTGGCGAAGTACTACTTCGACGGCCTCGATCCGCTCGGTCGCGAGTTGATCGTCAAGGGCGTGCCCTACAACGTGGTCGGCGTGATGGAGACGCAGGGCGGCGCGTTCGGCCAGTCGTTCGACCAGTTCATCATCGCGCCGCACTCGTCGCCCCTCAATCGGCTCGTGAACCTGCACGGCGTGATCAACACGATCATCATCCAGACGCCGAGCAGTGGCGGGATGATCTCGACGATGGAGGCGGTGCGCGAGGTGATGCGCGTTCGGCATGGCCTGCGCCCGAACCAGAAGGACAACTTCGAGCTCCAGACGTCGGACTCCGCGCTCGCGTTCTGGAACAAGATCAAGGGCTACCTGGTGATGGCGGGCGTCGCGTTGCCCGCGATCGGACTCGTGGTGGGTGCCATCGTCATCATGAACATCATGCTCGTTGCCGTTGCCGAGCGAACGCGCGAGATCGGTATCAGGAAGGCGCTCGGCGCGAAGCGGCGTGACATCATGTCGCAGTTCCTCGTCGAGAGCGCGACGCTCAGCACGGTCGGTGCGGCCCTCGGCGTCGCCACCGGCTTCGGGTTCGCCAAGCTCATCTCGATCTTCAGCCCATTGCCTGCGGCGGTGGAGGTGTGGTCGGTGCTCGTCGGCATTTCGATCGGTGCGGGGGTCGGCATCATCGCCGGCGTGTATCCGGCGAGCCGTGCGTCACGGCTGGATCCCATCACGGCGCTGAGGCAGGAGTAGACGATGTCGCAGATGTCCCTTTTTCAGCAGCGCCTCTTCGGGATGCGCGAAGGCGTGACGATCGCCATCGACTCCATCCGCGCGAACAAGGTTCGTGCGGGGCTGACCATACTCGGCATTGCTGTCGGTGTGTTCGTCGTGGTGGTGATTTCGGCCGCCATTCACGGCATCAACGACAGCGTGGCGAAGGACTTCGAGAGCGCCGGGCCAACGACGTTCTTCGTCTCGCGCTTTCCCATCAGCTTCGAGGCGTGCGACGGCACCGAGGCCACGTGCAAGTACCGCCGGAACCCGCCGCTGACGCTCGCGGACGTCGAGGCGATGGCACAGCTTCCGTCGGTGCTCACGGCCGGCGCGCAGTTGCAGACCCAGGCCAATGCATCGTACCGCGACAAGCGCATCAGCGGCGTGGCGGTGGTTGGCTACACCGGCAATTGGCAACAGATCGACGGCGGTGGCGACCTGTACCCCGGCCGCAACTTCACGGCCCAGGAAGCGCTGGCGGGCGATCGCGTGGTGATCGTGAACGATGAGTTGGCGAAGCAGCTCTTCGGCGAATCGGACCCGGTGGACAAGACGATCAATATCGGGAGCGAGCCGTTTCTCGTGCTCGGCCTGTACCACTACAAGGCCAGCTTCCTCGGCGGTGGCGACAGCCCCAAGGCCATCATCCCCATCGAGGCCGCTCGGAAGCATCTCGGCGCAACGTATGATCAGATCGGCGTGTCGGTGATCCCCGCGACCGGTTCGTCCCGCGCGGAGACGATCGACGACATCATTGCTGCGATGCGTGGGCGCCACGGCCTGCGGCCCGCGGCAGACAACGATTTCGCCATCATCACGCAGGACCAGCTGTTCGAGATCTACAACAAGATATTCGGAGCGTTCTTCCTCGTCATGGTCGTGCTGTCCGCAGTCGGACTGATCGTCGGGGGCGTCGGCGTCATCGCCATCATGATGATCTCCGTCACGGAACGCACCCGGGAAATCGGCGTCCGCAAGGCGCTCGGCGCCACGCGC
Source organism: Gemmatimonadales bacterium (assembly GCA_038319955.1). Classification (GTDB taxonomy): domain Bacteria; phylum Gemmatimonadota; class Gemmatimonadetes; order Gemmatimonadales; family Gemmatimonadaceae; genus AG11. The sequence goes on from JBBQDT010000049.1 coordinate 8,933, forward strand.
GGGACCATCCTGTGGCAGTTCCTCGTGGAGGCGGTGACGCTGACGGGCATCGGAGCGATCATCGGCCTCGTCCTCGGTGCGGCCATGGCCCTCCTGATCAAGCAGATGACGCCGATCGCGGCGAGCGTGCCCCCGCTGGCCGTCGTGGCGGCGCTGGCATCGAGCTGCGTGACGGGGGTGCTGTTCGGCATGCTGCCCGCGGCGAAGGCCGCCAAGCTCGACCCAGTGACCGCGCTGCGATACGAATAGCAGGAGTGACACTTTCCGGGCAGCGCAGCGTACGTTCCGCATGCCCTTTTTCGAAGCCGTCCGACTCGCGTTGCAGACGATCTGGGTACAGAAGCTCAAGAGCTTCTTCACCCTCCTCGGCGTGATGATCGGTGTCACGTTCCTGATCGCGGTCGTATCGATCGTGGGCGGCATGAGCCGCTACATGACCGACCAGCTCGTCGGGAAGATCATGGCGATCAATTCCTTCGAGCTCCGCTACCGTCCGAACATCAACATCGGCGACCATGGGGACGACTACTGGCGCGAGCTGCGTCGACGGCCCCGCATCAAGGAGAGCGACGTCGAGCCCGTCGTCGCCGCGCTGCCGCCAGGTGTCAAGCACGCCGTCGTCGGCAACGACAACCTCACCGCCGAGTCGAAGTACGTCGCCAAGCCGCGGCTGGTGAATACCTACACGGTGTCCGAGGACTACTTCGACATCAAGAAAATGGCGCCGGTGAGCGGGCGCTTGTTTTCGCCGCAGGAGTACGAGCGCGGCATGCCGGTGATCGTCATCGGCCAGGATGTCGCCGACTACTTCTTCCCCGCGCTCGACCCGATCAACCGGCAGCTCACCGTGCGCGGCATTCCGTACATCGTCGTGGGACTGATGGAAAAGCAGGGCAGCGCGTTCGGCATCTCCTTCGACAAGTTCATCATCGCGCCGCACAAGTCGGCGCTGAATCGCTACGTGAACCAGCACGGCGTCATCGACGCCATCATGGTGCAGACGCCGAGCCGTGAGGGGATGCTCGAGGCGATGGAAGCGGTACGGCAGGTCATGCGCGCACGCCACGGCCTGCGGCCGAACCAGAAAGACAACTTCGAGATGGAGACCTCCGATTCCGCCCTCGAATTCTGGAACAAGATCAAGAGCTATCTCGTGATGGCCGGCGTGGCACTGCCGGCGATCGGACTGGTCGTCGGCGCAATCGTCATCATGAACATTATGCTCGTCGCCGTCGCGGAGCGGACGCGTGAGATCGGCATTCGGAAGGCGCTCGGTGCGAAGCGGCGCGACATCATGTCGCAGTTCCTCGTCGAGAGCGCCACGCTGAGCACGATGGGTGCGGCGCTCGGCGTCGCCACTGGATTCGCGTTCGCGAAGCTCATCTCCATGCTCACGCCGCTGCCGGCGGCCGTCGAGCTGTGGTCCGTCCTGGTCGGTATCTCCATCGGTGCGGGAGTCGGCATCGTGGCCGGTGTGTATCCGGCCAGTCGCGCCTCGCGGCTCGACCCCATCACCGCCCTGCGGCAGGAGTAGGCATGAACGTCTTGATGCAGCGGCTGCACGGCATGGGTGAAGGCGTCACCATCGCCCTCGATTCCATCAAGGCGAACAAGGTGCGCGCCGGCCTCACGATCCTCGGCATCGCCGTCGGGGTGTTCGTCGTCGTGGTGATATCTGCGGCCATTCACGGCATCAACAACAGCGTGGCCAAGGACCTCGAGAGCACGGGTCCGACGACGTTCTTCGTATCGCGCTTCCCGATCTCGTTCGAGGCGTGCGACGGCACGGACGAGACGTGCAAGTGGTTCCGGAATCCGCCGCTGACGCTTTCCGACATGGAGGCGATCAACCGCTTGCCCACCGTGCGCACGGCTGGCGGGCGCATCGACATGGGCATGTCGGTGGCGTACAAGGACAAGCGGCCCACCGGCATCCAGATCAGCGCGTTCACCGGCAATTGGCAGCAGATCGACGGCGGCGGCGACATCTACCCGGGCCGCAACTTCACGCCAGCCGAGGCGTCGTCGGGAGCCCGCGTGGCGGTAATCAACGATGTGCTCGCGACGCAGCTCTTCGGCGAGTCCGACCCGCTCGACAAGAGCTTCGAGATCGCCGGCGTGCCGTTCACGGTGCTCGGGATCTATCACTACGAGGCGAGCTTTCTCGCGGGGGGCAACAGGGGACGCATCATCATCCCGATCGAGTCCGCGCGGAAGTCGCTCAAGGCGCGCATGAACGACCTTGGCATCGCGGTGATTCCGGCCGCTGGCGTCGAGCGCGCCGAGGCGATCGACGACGCGATCGCTGCGATGCGGGCGCGGCGCGGCCTACGGCCCGGCAGTGAGAACAGCTTCGCCATCATCACGCAGGACCAGCTCTTCGACATCTACAACAAGGTGTTCGGGGCGTTCTTCCTCGTGATGGTCGTGCTGTCGGCGGTCGGGTTGATCGTCGGCGGCGTGGGGGTCATCGCGATCATGATGATCTCGGTGACGGAACGCACGCGCGAGATCGGCGTCCGCAAGGCGCTTGGCGCTACACGCGGGACGATTCTCTGGCAGTTCCTCGTGGAGGCGGTGACGCTGACCGGCATCGGGGCCATCATCGGCCTGGTGCTCGGAACCGCGATGGCGTTCGCCATCAAGTCGATGACCCCCATTGCCGCCAGCGTCCCGCCGATGGCCGTCGTGGCCGCGCTGCTGACGAGCGCATTCACGGGTGTCCTGTTCGGGATGATCCCCGCCGCACGCGCCGCAAAGCTCGATCCGGTGACGGCGTTGCGATACGAATGACGGAAAGACGGAAAGACGGAAAGACGGGAAAACGGGAAGACGGGAAGACGGGAAGACGGGAAGACGGAAGGACTTGAGGACGAGAGGACGGCGCAAGGCTAGAGGGGTTTACGATTCTTCTGCTATTCGGCAACACGCCTGCGCACCGCGACGATGAGCCGCGACAGCATTCGCTTGATGCGCACGACCAGCTCGTGGAGTTGGTGAAGCTCCGGTTGAGGTGCGAAACCCAATGCGTGCGCGACGGCGACCTGGAACTCTAGTTCGCTCGCCGACGCCAACGCATGCTGAAGTGCGGCGCGAAACTCCGCGTCAGTGCCGCGCCCACACCCCTCCGCGATGTTCGATCCGACGGATACGGCTGCACGTCGCATCTGCCCGGTGAGCCCATCGCGTTCCTCTGTGGGGAAATAGCGCATGGTGCGATAGCACTGCAGCGCGAGGTCGAGGGATACCCGTGTGACTTCGAGGTTTGGGGGATTTTGCATGCCGGAATCTTCACCGTTGCATGTCGGCCTGCGTCACCAGATCCTCGCGCCCGTCATCCCGTCATCGCGTCGTCTGACACTTTCCGATCGCCGACGCCGTAGTCACCGCATCCCCTCCCACACGCGGCGGAAGCCTATGCCCTTCTTCGAGGCCGTCAAGCTCGCGCTCCAGCAGATCCGGGTACAGAAGCTCAAGAGCTTCTTCACCCTCCTCGGTGTCATGATCGGCGTGATGTTCCTCATCGCCGTGGTCTCGATCGTGACCGGCATGAGCAAGTACGTCGAAGAAGACTTCATGGGCCGCATGCTCGGCGCGAACACCTTCACGGTGCGGCGATTCCCGTGGTTCGGCAACAACACCACCGAAGAGCAGTGGCAGGAATGGCAGCGACGGCCGCGCGTGTATCACCGCGACGTCGCCATGATGCGCTCCTCGCTCCCATCGGGCACCAACTACGCCGTCGAGAGCCAGGACATGCTCTGGGCCACGAGCATCTATTCGCGTCCACGCCAGGTGGAGGCGCACGCCGTCGAAGGCGACTACTTCACGATCAAGAAGTACGACCTGTCGAGTGGCCGCATCTTCACCGAACAGGAGGCGGACCTCGGCACGCCGGTCGTGGTCATCGGTGACGAGGTGGCGTCGTTCTTCTTCGCAGGGCTCAACCCCATTGGCCGCGAACTCAGGATCGGGGGCATTCCCTACACAGTCATCGGCGTCATCGAGCATCAGGGCAATCTGTTCGGGCAATCGCTCGACAAGACGGCCTACGCGCCCTTCCAGTCGCCCCTGCACCGCCTCACCAATCCGATGGGCGACATCGATGGCCTCATGGTCCAGGCGCCCAACGACATCATGATGCGGGACGCAATGGAGACGGTACGAGAAGTCATGCGCGCCCATCGCGGGCTCCGGCCGGCACAGCCCGACAACTTCGTCATGGAGACGTCGGAATCGGCGCTCGTCTCGTTTCAGCAGACGAAGAACATCATGACTATCGCAGGCACGGCATTGCCGGCAATCGGGCTGGTCGTCGGCGGCATGGTCATCATGAACATCATGCTCGTCGCCGTCGCGGAGCGGACGCGCGAGATCGGCATCCGCAAGGCGCTGGGCGCGCGGCGCAAGGACATCCTGCGCCAGTTCCTCGTCGAAGCCGCGACGCTGAGCACCATGGGTGCCGTGCTCGGCATCCTCCTCGGCATCCTCGGCGCAAAGATCATCTCGCTCAATACGCCGCTCCCAGCCGCCATCGCGCCCTGGTCGCTCGTTGCGGCGACGCTGCTGGGCACCGTCGTCGGGGTGATCTCCGGCGTGCTCCCGGCGCGCAAGGCGTCGCGCCTCGACCCCATCGAAGCCCTGCGCCAGGAATAGCCGATGCGATTCCTCACCCCGTTCATCCAGATCTACGAGGGCGTCACCATCGCGCTCGATGCGCTCAGGGCCAACCGCGCGCGAGCGCTCCTCACGATCATGGGCGTTGCGCTCGGCGTCTTCGTCGTGGTCGCCATGTCGTCCGTGGTGCGCGGCATCAACGAATCCTTCAGGCGCGATCTCGAAGCCGCCGGCCCTTCGTCGTTTTACGTCTATCGTCGTCCGATCGGCGGATTCAACTCATGCGACGGCACCGTGGAGACCTGTCCGGAACGACGCAATCCCGCCATCACGCTGGAGGAGGTTGCCGCGATCGAACGCATGCCGACAATCCGCGCCGTTACAGCGCACATTGGCACGGGCGCGAAGTTCAGGTACAAGGACAAGGTGATGAACGCCGGCATGGAGGTGTACACGCCCAACTGGACCGAAGTGGACGGCGGCGACATCTATCCGGGACGCAACTTCACCGTGTCCGAGAATGCTGCGGGCGCGCAGGTGATGCTCGTGAATGACAAGCTGGCCGAGACGCTCTTCGGCAACTCGGACCCCATCGACAAGGAAGTGTTCGTCGACAACGTGAAGTTCACCGTCATCGGCTTCTACCACTACACGGCGAGCCCGATGGGCACCCCGACCTCGGCCGGCGGCGGCGATTCGCCCAAGGCGATCGTCCCCTTCGAGACGGCGCGCCGCCACCTGAACCTCTGGATGCGCGGCAACAACCTCATCGTCAAGCCGTTCTCCAACGTGGCCGTCGAGGACGCGGTGGACGACGTCACGGCCACCCTGCGCTCCAGCCGAGGGCTGCGGCCGAGCGCATCGAACAACTTCGACATCGTCACGCAGGATCGGCTGTGGGCGATCTACAACAAGCTCTTCGGCACCTTCTTCGTCGTTGGGCTCGCGCTGTCCTCGGTGGGACTTCTCGTGGGCGGCGTGGGCGTGGTGGCGATCATGATGATCTCCGTCACCGAGCGCACGCGTGAGATCGGCGTGCGCAAGGCGTTGGGCGCCACGCGCTTCACGATCCTCTGGCAGTTCCTCGTGGAGGCCGTCACCCTCACCGGCATCGGCGCAGCGGTGGGGCTCGTGCTCGGCATCCTGGTGGCCATCGGCGTGCGGACCGCATGGCCTGCCATACCGGCGACGACTTCCTGGGGAAGCGTGTTCGCGGCGCTCGGCATCAGCGCGGTCACTGGAGTCGTCTTCGGCATGCTCCCCGCGATGCGCGCAGCCAAGATGGATCCTGTCGTCGCGCTGCGCTACGAGTGAACTGTCATTCCGCGCCAGCAACGGCACAGGTTTTCATTTCTTGATCGATGTTGCCCCCGGTTCGAAAAGCACCTGCGGTAGCCCTTCAGCAAGATTGCTCGCGGCCAGCATGCTCGGCGCAGCCGATGGGGGTAGGCCCGCGCCTGCCGGGGTCATCGCGGCAACGGAGTCGTCTGCTCGCTGGAGAAATGGCTTGAGCAGATCGATCGGAATGGGGAACAGTACCGTCGAGTTGTTCTCGGCTGCGATCTCGGTGACGGTCTGGAGATAGCGCAACTGGAGCGACATCGGCTGGCTCTGCATCATGCGCGCGGCCTGCGCCAGAGTCTCCGACGCCTGCAGCTCGCCCTGCGCACTGATCACCTTCGCGCGACGCTCGCGCTCCGCCTCGGCCTGTCGGGCAATCGCGCGACGCATGCTGTCCGGCAGGAGCACGTCCTTGATCTCGACGGCCGACACCTCGACTCCCCAGTAGTCCGTTCGCTCGTCGATGATCTCCTTCAGGAGATCGTTCACCTTGCGGCGATCGGCCAGCAGCTCGTCGAGCTCCACTTGCCCGAGCACCGACAACAGCGTCGTCTGCGCGAGTTGCCCGGTGGCGTAGAGGTAGTCGTCGATCTCCAGCGTGGCGAGCGCTGCATCGGCGACGCGGAAGTAGAGCACCGCGTTCACCTTCACGGAGATGTTGTCGCGCGTGATGACGTCTTGCGCAGGGATGTCCTGCGCGACGATGCGCATCGACACGCGGTTCATGCGGAACACGCCGAGCGGAAGGAAGACCGGTCCCGGTCCCCTGGTACCCTTGTACCGTCCGAGCATGAAGACCACGGCTCGCTCGTATTGTCGCAGGATGCGAATGCTCCCGAGGAGGTATGCCACGGCAATCGCAGGGACCCAGATGAATTCCAGCATGAGCTCCTTGGTCGATTCGATCGAAGGAGAACCCGACCTCCTTCAAGATGAGTGGCGTTCTGGCGTCCCGCTATATTGCGCTTCATGACCAGCCAGCCCGTCACCATCCTCGCCATTGCCGCTCACCGCGACGACGCGGAGCTCACGTGCGGCGGCGTGTTGATCAAGGCCGCGAAGCTCGGCCAGCGCACGGCGATCCTCGACCTCACGCAGGGAGAAAAGGGCACGGCGGGCTCCGCCGAGCTGCGGGCGCGGGAAGCGGCCAATGCCGCGGAGATCCTCGGGTGCAGCGCGCGGGAAACGCTCGCGCTTCCTGACGCGGGAGTGGAGAACACTCCGGCAACGCGCGAGGCGCTTGCCCGTGTCATCCGACGCTTTGCGCCGCGCATCGTCATCGCGCCCGCGCTCGAAGGTCGTCACCCGGACCATCGCATCTCTGCGCAGCTCGTGCGTGACGCCTGCTTCGTCGCGGGCCTCGCCAAGATTGCGCCAGACGTGCCGAAGCACCGGCCGCTCAAGATCGTGCATTGCATGGCGTATCGGCAGGACTACGTGAAGCCCACTTTCGTCGCGGACATCAGCGACGAGTTCGAGCAGAAGATGGCCGCCGTCCGCTGTTACGGCTCGCAGTTCGATGGCGCGACGCAGGCGGGGGAGGTCTACCCGAATGGCGAGCCATTGTACGATATGCTCAGGCATTATGCGGCCACGTATGGTGCACTCATTCGCTGTCGCTACGGCGAACCTTTCTTCACCACCGAGATGATGCGCGTCGACGACATCGGCGCACTCGAGGTATCGACATTTTGAGCGACGACACGCGTGACGTCACCTACGGATCATACCTCGCCCTCGATGCGTTGCTCGACCTCCAGCGTCCGCGCTCGCCGCACCCGGACGAGATGCTGTTCATCGTCGTGCATCAGTCGAGCGAGCTGTGGTTCAAGGAGATCCTCCACGAGCTCGACCTCCTGATCGAATCGTTCATGAAGCGCGAGGCGGAATTCGCGCTGTTTCGCATGGGCCGCATCAACGCGCTCATGCGCATCGTGTCCGCACAGCTGTCGGCGCTCGAGACACTGCCGCCCCAGCACTTCGCCGAATTCCGCCGGCACCTCGGCAGCTCGAGTGGCTCGCAGAGCGTGCAGTTTCGCGCGATCGAGGCGGCGTCCGGACTTCGCGAGCCACATTTCATGCACGTGCTCACGGAACACGGTCCCATCCCGGAGGTCGTGCAACGAGCGCTCGCGCGGCCGCCGCTCCAGGAACTCTTCCTCGATCTCGTGAAGGGCCAGTCCACCGACCTGGAGTCGCTGTATGTCGGCGAGCGCCCGACCACGCTCTTCTTCCTTGCCGAGGCGCTGCTCGAGTACGAGCAGCAATTTGGCCAATGGCGGTTCGCGCACGTGCAGCTCGTGGAGCGCGTGCTCGGTCCGCTCACAGGCGGAACCGGCGGCACACTTGGCGCGAAATACCTTGCGCGCACGATCGACCAGAAATTCTTCCCCGCACTGTGGGAAGTGCGTGCGAAGTTTTACGGGTCGGCCTAGGTCGCTACTGGCGTGCTAACGGCCGAGCGCCTTCACGCGCACTCTGACGTCGGCCATGATGGCGCTGCCGTGGACGCTCACGTGTGAGGTGCCTGGAGCGAAGCTGTCGTCCGCGTCACTGCCGGCCGCTCCCATGAATGGGTCGATGTGGAACGCGACCTGGACGCCCGGCGGCACGATGATCGACACGCTCGCCATGACCGCCTTCACCTCGATGGTGCAGCCACGCGGCAGGATGGCGTAGCGGAGGTCGACTTTCACGTCGCTCATGACCGCCCTGATTACCAGACGCTGTGGGACGCGCCACGCTCCGTTGCGTCGCGTCTCGCTCATGAAGCCGACGATCTTTCCCTCCAACGGCGCTGGGAGGTAGCCGGGTACCGGATCGCGGACCAGGCCGCCGCGGTGGCCCAGGTCTGCCACGACAGAGTCGACCCTCGCCGGCGTATGGGCAGCGCTGAGCAGTCCCAACCGCCGCTCGAACTCGAACTCCGTGATCTCGTCGTACGCGTAGGCGTCGGTGAGCAGGCGGATGGCGCGTTCGCGCGACACGTCCACGGATGAGGAAAGCGGTCGAGATTGGCTGCGTGAGCCGTTCGGCGGTGAATAGGAGGGGTAGGCCATGCCCGCACCTACGGGCGTCCAGACGCCCAGGTGTCAACGATTTGCCCTCTCGTCCGGTCGCGGACCCACGACTGCAGCACGGCCGCGGCGCTTCGGGTGTGGCAGGCGGGTGCTGCGAGTCATTACCTTGCACTGCGTATGCCCGATCCCATCTATCTCGACCACGCCGCCACCACCCCTGTGCGTGCAGAAGTGCTCGAGGCAATGCAGCCGTTCTTCGGCGCTCGCTTCGGCAATCCCTCGAGCATCCATCGCTGGGGTCGTGAAGCGCGCACCGCACTCGACGAAGCGCACGAGCGGGTCGCGCACTGTCTCGGCGCCTCTGCCGACGAACTGATCTTCACGTCGTGCGGCACCGAGGCGGACAACATGGCCCTCCTCGGCGTGTTCCGTGCGTGCCGCGGCGAGGGACGCAGTGCCGTGGTCACCACGCCCATCGAGCACAAGGCCATCCTTGCCGCAGCGCATCAGGCCACGCGCGAAGGGGGCGAGGAGCGCCTGCTCGCGATGCGCAACGACGGGCGCGTCGACGAGGCGTCGTACGATGCCATGGTGCGCGACGACGTCTGCGTCTGCTCCGTGATGTGGGTGAACAACGAGATCGGGGTCGTCCAGGACATCGATGCACTCGCTGAGCGTGCGAAGTCACGCGGTGTCGTCTTCCATACGGATGCCGTCCAGGCGTTCGGCAAGCTCGTCGTCGACGCGCGTACCACGCACTTCGACCTCCTCTCCATCTCGGGCCACAAGATCGGCGCACCCAAGGGCATCGGTGCGCTGTACATCCGGCGCGGAACGCCAATCGAGCCGTTGATGTTCGGCGGTGCACAGGATCGTGGTCGCCGGCCCGGCACCGAGAACGTCGCGATGGCGGTTGGTCTCGCACGTGCCGCCGAGCTGGCCGTTGCCGAGCGTGAGCACGAGTGGGCGATGCTGGTGGCGTTGCGCGACCGACTGGAGCACGCGCTCCTCGAGCGCATCCCGGACGCCGTGATCCATGGTCGTGGTGCGCCGCGCGCCCCGCACATCATGAGCATCTCGGTGCCTGGCACGGACAGTGAGTCGCTGCTCATGGCGCTGGACCTGCGCGGCATCGCCTGCTCCGCCGGCTCGGCGTGTCAGAGCGGCAGCATCACGCCGTCGCACGTCCTCTCGGCGATCGGTGTCCCCGCCGACCTCGCGTCGTCGGCCATTCGCATGAGCCTCGGGTGTCTCAACACGGATGCGTGCGTCGATCGCGTGATCGACGTCTTCCCCATGCTCGTCGAGAAGGCACGCCGTCTCGCGACGGCGTGATCGCATGATGCGCGAGCGGGTGCTAGTGGCGATGAGTGGCGGTGTGGATTCGTCCGTCGCGGCGGCGCTGCTCGTGCGGCAGGGCTACGACGTCGTCGGGGCGACGATGAAGCTGTTCTGCCATGGCGAGGACCTGCCCGATCGTCCCTGCTGCTCGCTCGACAGCGTGAACGATGCGCGCCGCATCTGCGAGCAACTCGGCGTGCCGCACTACGTGCTCAACCTCGAGAGCGCCTTCGGGCGTGACGTCGTCGAGGACTTCGTATCGGAGTACGCGCGCGGCCGGACGCCGATTCCGTGCGTGCGCTGCAACACGTTCACGAAGTTCCGCGACCTGGTGGGGAAGGCTGACGCAATTGATGCCCAATGGATTGCGACGGGCCACTACGCTCAAGTGCGCAACGGCGTGCTGCATCGCGGTCTCGATCCGGCCAAGGACCAGTCGTACTTCCTGTGGGGCATCGAGCGGCGCGTGCTGTCGCGCATGCTGCTGCCCGTTGGCGCGCAGACCAAGGCGGAGACGCGCGCCGTCGCGCATGAGTTGGGGCTCGAGCTCATTGCGGAGAAGGCGGAGAGCCAGGACATCTGCTTCGTGCCGGATGGTGATCACACGAAGATCATTGCGCGCACGCTAGGTACCGACGCCCCGTCGTTGGCGACGGGTGCCTTCGTGCTGCGTGACGGCACCGTTGTCGGACGGCATGACGGCTTTGCGCGGTTCACGATCGGGCAACGCAAGGGACTGCCCGGAGGATTCGCGGCGCCGATGTTCGTCGTCGAGATCCGGCCGGAGACGCGCACCGTCGTGATCGGCCCACGTTCGGAGCTCCTCGGCCGCGGCGTGGTGGCGCGTGAGGTGAACTGGCTGGTGGAGCCGCTGGTGCCGGGGGCGGAGGTGGAGGTCCAGATTCGCCATCATGCGCGAGCCGCTCGGGGAGTGCTCGTTCGGTCGGACGTCGATGAGGTGGAGATCGCCTTCGAGGAGCCCGTGTCGGCCATTACGCCCGGACAGTCGCTCGTGATATACGCCGGCACCACGGTGTTGGGCGGCGGGGTGATTGAATCTGCACGCAGGGCGTTGCCCATTCTCGCAGCCTAGAACTGTCGTAAGGCGCGCAGTAGCGCTGCAACTCAGGAGTTGGCCTTCATCGCCTCAGCAAATATTTTCATCGCCTCCTCCTGCTCCGGCGTCAACTTCTCCGGCACCTGCACGTCCGTCTGCACGATCAGGTCGCCCTTTGCGCCGTCCTTCTCGATTCCCTGCCCGCGCACACGAAAGCGCTTTCCGTTCTGCGTCCCAGCCGGAATCCGGATCGATACCTTCGTCCCGTCCAGCGTCTTCACGTTGATCTTCTGGCCGAGTGTCGCGTCAGCAATGCTGATGGGCACCGGTGCGATGAGGTCCAGTCCTTCACGCTTGTAAAAGCGGTCCGGCTTCACCGAAAAAGTGATGAGGAGGTCACCCGGCTGGCCGCCCTTGGTGCCTCGCGCGCCCTGTCCCTTGAGGCGGATCTTCGTGCCCGTGTCCACGCCCGACGGCACCGTGATCTGCACCCGCTTCCGGGTGCGCACTTCCCCCGCACCGGCACACGTGGGACAGCGCTCCGTGGGAACCTGGCCGCGGCCAAGACACACGGGACACGGGCGCTGCACCGCGAATCCGCCCTGTCCAAAGCTGATCGTCCCTCGGCCGTTGCATTCCTCGCAGGTCACGAGCCTGGCGCCCGGCGCGGCGCCCGTGCCATGGCACGTCGCGCACTCCTCAGTAACGTCGAGCTCCACTGAGACCTTGCCCCCCAGTGCCGCAGTGCGGAAGTCCGTCTCGAGCGCGGCTTCCACGTCCTGGCCTCGCGACGGACCGCTTCGCCGGGCATTGCCCGAGTTGCGCGTCGCGCCGCCGCCAAACATCGAGCTGAAGATGTCGCCGAGACCGCCCAGGCCGACGTCGCCGAAGTCCTCGAAGTTGACGTTGCCGGTTGGCCCGGACTGCGACCGCGCGCCACTCGAGCGGCTCGAACCGCCGCGCGACCCTGCGCCACCGAACCCGCCGAATGCGCCCAGCCGGCGCATGTCGTCGTATTGCTTTCGCTTTTCCGCGTCGCCAAGCGTGGTATACGCCTCCGAGATGCCCTTGAAGGTATCCGCGGCCTTCGGGTCGTTCATGTTCTTGTCCGGGTGGTGCGTCGCCGCGAGCTTGCGATACTGCTTCTTGATCTCGTCCTGCGTCGCGGACGCCGGTACGCCGAGTACGGCGTAAAAGTCTTTCTCAGCCATGGCGACCGTACGCGATCATCCGTTCCATTGCTTCACGACGACGCGCGCAGGCCGAATCAGCTGCCCGTTGAACAGGTAGCCCACCTGGAACGTGCGCGATACCAGATGATCTTCCTCGGGAGTCGCGGCGGGCTCGGTCATCACCGCCTCGTGCAGCGCCGGGTCGAACGGATGGCCGTCCGGATTGATGATCTCGAGGCCGTGACCCGCCAGCGTCTTGGCGAGTTTCTTCTCGACCATCGCGACGCCGTCGACGAGCGTCTGCGAGTCGGTCGTCGCTGGATCGACATGCGCGAAGCGACCGATGTCATCGAGCGGATCGATGAGACCCTTGAGCATGTCGGCCTGTCCGCGAAGGTGCGCCTCCTGGCGCTCCTTCACGGTGCGGCGGCGATAGTTGTCGTATTCGGCTGCGAGGCGAAGGTACTTCTCCTTCTGCTCCTCCAGTTGCTGCTGCACGCCCGCATCCTCGCCCGTCACCGACTCCACGTCGTCGAGGAAGGCGTCGTCAGGAGTGATGACTTCTGGCGGAAACTGATCGTTGTCTGTCATTCGTATGGTCCCTGGTACGACTTGAAATGTATGTGAACGCTGCAAAGCGGAATACTTGTCAGGCGAGCAATCGCCGACGCAGCATCTCCATGGCGGCCTGCGCCGACCGATGCCTCACCTCGGCACGGTCACCGACCATCGCGTAGCGGCGCGATTCCACCGCTCCATCCAGGTCGAGTGCGATCCATACGGTTCCGACCGGCTTGGCATCGGATCCGCCTCCTGGGCCGGCGATGCCGGTGATGGCGAGTGCAACGCTGGTGCCGGTGGCGGCGCGAGCGCCGGTGGCCATGGCGCGAACGACCGGCTCGCTCACAGCGCCGCGCTCGCGCAGCATATCAGCTGATACACCGAGGAGCGTGGTCTTGATACCGTCGTCGTACGCGATGATGCCGCCGCGCACCACGTCGCTACTCCCGGGTATGGCCGTGAGCCGTGCACCCAGCAGCCCGCCGGTGCAGCTCTCGGCCACCCCGATGGTGAGGCCACGCTCGCGACACATCGCGAGCACGACGTCGGCGAGGTCGGCGCTGTCCTCGCCATAGACCGCCTCGCCGACGACGCCGCGCACGCGCTCCGCGGACTCGGCGAGTCTGACGTCCGCCTCGTCCGGACGCGCACCGCGCACCGTGAGCCGGAGATCGCTGCCGTCCGCGTTCGGCAGGTATGCCAGCTCCACATCGCCTACGCCGCCATCGATCGTCGCGATCAAATCGGCGATGTGGGATTCCCCGATGCCGGTCGTCCGCAACGTGCGCGAGCGAATCACCTGTCCTCCGCCGCCCAGTCGCGCACGGATGAGCGGCAGCAAGGTGTCGGCGAGCATCCCGCGCATCTCGCGAGGCACCCCAGGCAGCATCGCGACCCAGCGCCCGCCCTCATCTTCGAGCCAGATGCCGGGTGCGGAGCCGTGCCGGTTATCGAGCTTTATCGCGCCCGCGGGCAGCATGGCCTGCTGGCGATTGGACTCCGGCATCGGACGCTGGAAGCGCGTACGCCAGCGCTCTTGCATCCACGCCAGGTGCGTTTCGTCGAGCAGCATCTCTCGGCCGAATAGCGCGGCAATGGACGGCTTGGTGACGTCGTCGTTCGTTGGTCCGAGTCCGCCAGTGGTGATGACGGCCCCGGCGCGATCGAGCGCCTCACGGACGGCCGTTGCGATGAACTCCGCGCTGTCGCCGCAGGTGGTGCGCCGCGAGATCTCCACGCCGTCGGCGGCCAGAACGCGGGCGAGATGCGCGGCGTTGGTGTCGATGGTGTAGCCGAGGAGCAGCTCGTCACCTATGGTGACGACTTCGATCTTCATGTCGGTCCTGGAATGAGCCGTGAGTCGCACGGCGTTCGACGCGCGGTGTCACGGGATGATAGTGGCATTACCTGCCGTCACTCATCTGATGGGTCCGCTTAAATTGTGATCTGTGTAACAATTCCTGACGCATCTCTCCTTTGGGTGACACGGGAATGGGCTTTGCCTCATCTGTTTGGTGCGCGACCCTCCGTCGAAGATATCGGCGAGCGGCCACGCCGCCGTGCCTGACGAGGCGCGGGGACGTCACAATCTCCACCCAGGGTCCAAGCGATGAAAAGAAGCATGCAGGGAGTGATGGCAGCGGCGATGCTGGCCGTCGCGGCAGGGCCGGTTCAGGCCCAGTTGGTCACTGGAACGGCAACGGGCTGCTTTTCCGCCACCATCGGCGGATGCTCGCCAACGACGTCGTCATCGTTCGGAACGCTCACGTACTACGGGAGCTCGTTCAGCGATGTCGTCAACTCGTTCGGGATCGTGAATTTCGGTGGAAACGGGGTGGCGAATACGTCGAACTTCAACAACTTCGGCGCGTTCCAGCTCGGCAACGGGCCATTCGTCTTCGGTAGTCCGAGCGCCCCCTCGGAATTCTTCACCCTCATGCTCGCCTTCACCTCTCCTGCGAACGGCTCGACGCTCTACTCGAGCACCGTCACGGGCCAGGTCCTGGCGAACGGAGGCGGTGGCGCCACGGTCAACTTTTTCAACAATGCGTACCAGCCGGTCGGGACTACCGGCATCCTGGCTCGTGTGAACGATGTCGACATCAACTCCGGCCAGACCATCGCCGGGAGCGGTGCCGTCACCGCGACCCCGGAACCGGCAAGTCTGGTTCTCCTCGGCACGGGCTTGGTGGGCGTGCTCGGCATCGGACGTCGGCGTAGCCGGTCGTCCAACGCCTGATCTCCACCGCATCCCGAATGTGACAGAGCCTCGAGATTTCTCGAGGCTCTGTTGCATAGGGACCCTACAATGTGTTGCACCGGGACCCCACAATGTGTTGTATCTAGACCGCAATAGTGTGTTGCATCCGGACCGCGGTCGACGTTCTGGTGCGCTCCCTACACGCGCGACGCCGCACCGGTGAATAACCGCCCATAGCGCTGCAGGTAGAGCATGAGCGAGTACAGCGTCAACGCAACGGACGCCGTCATCAGTGCAACGCCGGAAAGTCCATTGAAGTTCGCGAACGCGTTCCACACCGGCGTATCCCACGCGCGATTCGCCGCGACGGTCGCCGTCCAGAACCAGCAATACGCCGCGCCGATCCAGACCAGTTGGAGTGCCGTCTTCCACTTGGCCGGTCCGATGGCCGAGATGATGACGCCGCGCCGAGCGGCAAGCTGGCGGAAGATCGTCATGAACAACTCGCGGCCCAAGACGATTGCGAGCACCCACCAGACGAGCGGGATATCGCCGAACGGCGTGCGGAAAGGAAACTCGTTGGCGAGCGCCTTGGATGGCCAAGTGCTGCCCTCGTGCGACACAGGGCGCATGAGCAGGAACATCGGAATGGACGTCGCGATGAGCAGCAGCTTGTCGGCAAGCGGGTCGAGCAGCCGGCCAAGGTCAGTCTCCTCCTTGCGCGAGCGTGCGAGGTGCCCGTCCACGTAATCGGTGACGGCGGCGAGCACGAACAGCACGAAGGCCGTGAACCGCAGCGTGGAGGACGGCGTCATCGGCAACCACGCGATGAGCGGCGTGATGGCGATGCGACCCGCGGTTACGGCGTTCGGGAGGTTCACGGCTGCAACTGAAGGTTCACGCGAGCGACTTGAGCACGAGCTTGCTGACGCCGCGAAGAGTCTCGAAGACGCCGTCGCCATTGACGGCAACCGCCTCGAAGTACGGCGCGCGCTCGATCCATTCGCCGGTGGGCAGCTGTTGCACCAGGAACTCGCCGGCGTGATACGGATCGGGTGTGACACGCTGCTTCGAGGGATCGGTGATCTCCCACCCCGGATTGAGAGCGGCCTGCAGCTCGCTGAGCGGAGCGGCGTTCGGCAGGTCGCGTTTGTTATACTGGATGATGAACGGCATCTTCGTCAGGTCATAGCCGTATTCGGCCATGTTGTCGTAGAGATTCTGCATTGCTTCCTGGTTCGCCTCCATGCGCTCGACCTGCGAGTCGGCGACGAACACGATGCCGTCCACACCCTTGAGGATGAGCTTGCGGCTGGCGTTGTAATACACCTGGCCGGGCACGGTGTAGAGATGGAAGCGCGTCTTGAAGCCGCGAATCGTCCCGAGGTCCACGGGGAGGAAATCGAAAAACAGGGTGCGTTCCGTCTCCGTGGCGAGCGAGATCAGCTTGCCTCGCGTGTCGGGCTGCACCTTGCCGTAAATGTGCTCGAGATTCGTCGTCTTGCCGCCGAGGCCCGAACCGTAATACACGATCTTGCAGTTGATCTCGCGAGACGCGTAGTTGATCATCGACATTGGCTGTCGTCTCCTTTACTGGAACAGCTTGTCGATTTCATCGTCGGCGCCGGCCAGAAGGCCGGGTGCGCCGCCCTGCGCGTGCGTGGGTCGTGCGAACACTGCATGGAAGAGTTGCGTGAGCTCCTCGACCGTCTGCTTCATCTTGAGCCGCACCAGCCCGAGCGTGGTCCGGTTATCGAAGAGGACGACGAGGATCACTCGGCGCGCGACGTCGGCCAGGTACATCGATTCCTTCTCGCCCTGATGGAACAGCGAATTGAAGTCTGACTCCCCGATGAGTTTGGCCAGCTGGTCGTTCGCGCTGAAATCCGCCGCGGTGAGTGTGGCGAACGCGGTGGGGTCGAACTTCGGCTGCTCGCCCACCGTCGCCACCAGCTGCCCGCTGCGATCGACGAGCAGCGCACAGCGCGCGCTACTCTCGTAGAGAAAGCGGTTGAGCGACTCGGTGATGGCGGCGAAGTCGTCTTCGGTGAACGACCAGCTCGCGCTGCCTACGGACATGAGGGTCTGTCTAGTCGAGGTAAGCTTCCATGCGGCGCAGCAGGTGCTGGCCACGCTTTCGTAGCGCGGGACGCGCTTCCCACCGCACATAGTCCTTCAGCAGTCGCGCCGTCTCCAGACCCGGCTGTCCGCCAAGGTGTCCGAGCGCCGCGAGGCGACGGATCGGAGACCGGTTGAACAGATCACGTCGGCTGCGTTCCACCTGCACTCCCCACACGACGATGCCGGCAGCGAGCCCGCCAAGAAACCCGATGCCCGCGAGCCTGGTTCGCGCGGTCACATCTCCCTCCGCGCCGACAGTGCCTGCGCAATAGTCACCCCGTCGGCGTACTCGAGGTCGCCGCCGACCGGAAGTCCGCGCGCAATGCGCGTGACGCTGAGCGAATATGCGACCAGCTGCCGTTGCACGTACAATGCGGTTGCCTCTCCCTCCAGGCTCGGATTCGTCGCCAGAATCACCTCTCGTACCCCACTATCCGTTCGTTCGATGCGACGGACCAGCTGCGGGATGGTGAGGTCGTCCGGGGTCACGCCATCCAGCGGCGACAGCCGTCCGCCCAGGACGTGATAGTGACCACGATACTCGCCCGCACGCTCGATCGCCCCGATGTCCGCCGACTCCTCCACCACACAGATCAGCGTCGGATCACGTCGCGGATCGCGACAGATGACGCACAACTCTTCTTCCGTCAGATTGAAGCACTGCGAGCACGCACGCACCTTGTCCGACAGCGTGCGCAACGCCTCTGCCAGCCGACGACTCTGCTCCTTGGGTTGCTTGAGCAGGTGGTAGGTGAGCCGCAGCGCCGTCTTGCGCCCGATGCCGGGCAGCCTGGCCAGCTCTCCGGTGAGATCGTCAATCGCCGACATTCGAGCGCAGTGCTAGAAGGGCAGCTTGAACGGCAGCGACATGCCGCCGGTGAGCTTCCCCATCTCGCGCTGCTGGATTTCCTGCGCCTTCTTCTGGGCCTCGGTGACGGCCACGAGCACGAGGTCCTCGAGCATCTCGACGTCCGACGCGTTCACCACGCTCGGATCGATCTTGATCGAACGGACCGTCCCCTGCCCGTTCGCTTCGACCGTCACCATGCCACCCCCGGCAGACGCGGTCACGCTTTCCTTCTGGAGGTCGGCCTGCAACGTCTGGAACTTGCCCTGCATTTCCTGCGCTTGCGCCAGCAGCTTCATGAAGTCAGCCATCTATTTCGCTACCCGGTGAGAGAATCAAAGCTACGCCGCGTCGCCGTGCCGTGGCAAGCGACTTTCGAAGCGTAGCAACTAGTCAGCGAGATCCAGATCGAGCGTGTCGATGGCCCGATCTAGCACG
>JBBQDT010000050.1:0-26562 GCA_038319955.1 Gemmatimonadales bacterium
CGGGGACGCCGGGAAGACGGGAAGACGGGAAGACGGGAAGACGGGAAGACGGGAAGACGGGAAGACGGGAAGACGGGAAGACGGGATGACGGAACTGCGGAACTGCCTAACTACGCACGCAGTGCGCGCTGCGCGCGCAACGCAGGCTGCGCCATCGCAGCGAGACGCAGTAAGGGCACTTACCAGAGTTGTTGAAGTTTCTGCGTGTTTCTGCGTGGCGCAGCCTGCGTGTTTCTGCGTGCGTCGTTGGCTTCTATCTGTTGATTTTTCCTGTTGATCTTTTCTGCTGATCTTTCGCGAAATGCCTCCAAAGGACAAGCCGCCCTCCGACAACCTCAGCCTGTACCGCGCCAAGCGGTCTCAGGACGCGACGCCGGAGCCCATGGGCGGGCCGGTGTCGGCTGCGGCGGGTCGGCTGTTCGTTGTCCACAAGCATGCGGCGAGTCACCTGCACTTCGACCTCCGCCTCGAGATGGAAGGCGTGCTCCGCTCGTGGGCCGTGCCGAAGGGTCCGTCGTACGACATGAACGACAAGCGGCTCGCCGTGATGGTCGAGGACCATCCGCTCGAGTACGGTGACTTCGAGGGCATCATCCCCGCCGGCAACTACGGCGCCGGCGGCATCATCGTGTGGGACCGCGGCGAATGGATCGCGCTCGAGGATTGGCGCGAGGGACTCGAGAAGGGCAAGCTCCTGTTCGAACTGCGTGGCCACAAACTGCACGGCAAGTGGACGCTCGTGAAGATCAAGAAGAGCGAGCGCGAATGGCTGCTCATCAAGGAGCGCGACGCGTACGTCGCCGTGCCTGGTGACGTCTTTCCGGAGACGTCCGTGCTGTCGGGTCTCACCGTCGAAGACGTCAAGGCCGGACGCAGCCCCGCGAGCGCACTTCGCGCGGCGGTCGAGGCTGCGGGTGCGCCGGAGGGGCGAGTGGACCCGATGAAGGTCGAGGCGATGCTGGCGGAGCCGTACGACAAGGGCGCCTTCACGCGCGACGGCTGGGTGTTCGAGCTCAAGCTCGACGGCTATCGGCTCATCGCGTGCAAGCGGAACAACGAGGTGCTGCTGCTCACGCGCAACGGCAATGATTACACGGCGGTGTTTCCGGAAGTTGCGCGTGCAGTGCGCGCGCTACCGTTTGCGGAGTGCATCATCGACGGCGAGGTCGTGGTGCTCGACCCGCAGGGTCGGCCGAGCTTCTCGCGGTTGCAGCGTCGCGGACGCCTGTCGTCGCCACTGGACGTCAAGCGCGCGTCGGTGGAGTTATCGGCGACGTACTTCGCGTTCGACCTCATCGCCTTCGATGACTTCGACCTGCGGCCGCTGACGGTGGTGCAGCGCAAGGCTCTACTCCTCAGCGCCTTTCCGAAGCTCGGCATCATCCGGGCGCTCGACCACATCGAGCGCGAAGGCGAGCGGTTCCTCGCGCAGGTCGAGAAGATGGGGCTCGAGGGGATCATCGCGAAGAAGGCGGACGCGCCGTATCGCGGTGGCCGCAGCGACAAATGGCTCAAGATGAAGACGGATCGCACGGCGGATTTCGTGATCGTCGGGTTCACCGCGCCGAAGAAGAATCGTGGACACTTCGGCGCGCTCCAGCTCGGCGACATGGTGGATGGCACGCTCGTCTATGCAGGACGAGCGGGCACGGGCTTCGACGAGAAGAAGCTGGCGGAGATCCATGCGATGCTCGAGCCGATCATCCGCAGCACACCGCCGTGCGAGGGCGTGGTGCTCGCGCCGGGCGCGGCGCCGCTGCCGTCGAGCACCATTCCGGAGACGAAGACGACCACGTGGGTCGAGCCAACGTACGTGTGTGAAGTGCGCTTTCGCGAGTGGACGCCGGATGGTCTGCTGCGTCATCCGACTTTCCTGCGCCTTCGCCT
Organism: Gemmatimonadales bacterium; assembly: GCA_038319955.1. Classification (GTDB taxonomy): domain Bacteria; phylum Gemmatimonadota; class Gemmatimonadetes; order Gemmatimonadales; family Gemmatimonadaceae; genus AG11. The sequence continues at coordinate 1,888 of JBBQDT010000050.1, forward strand.
GGACAAGAGTCCGCGCGACTGCGACCGCCAGCAGTGGGGCGCGCACGTTTCCGCGCAGGAGGACGTGGATGATGTCCCGAGCGATAGTGTCGTCCCAAGTGAAGAGAGGGACCTGCTCGTTGATGCGCCCGTCCAGAAGAAGGAGGCCGAGAAGGCCGTCACCTTCTCGAACCTGAAGAAGGTCTATTGGCCGGCGGACGGCTACACCAAGGGCGACCTGATCGACTATTACCGTGCGGTCTCGAAGTGGATGCTGCCGTACCTGCGCGAGCGTCCGATGGTGTTGACGCGCTTTCCCGACGGCATCGACGGCAAGTCGTTCTACCAGAAGGACGCGCCGGAGTTCGCGCCGCAGTGGATCCGCACGGTGCCGATCTGGAGCGAGGACACGCAGCGCGAGATCAACTACTTCGTCTGCGACGACCTCGAGTCATTGCTGTACGTCGCCAACCTCGGCTCCATCCCGCTACATATCTGGGCGAGCAGCGTGGGGTCGCTCGAGCTGCCGGATTGGTGCGTCATCGATCTCGACCCGAAGGAGGCGCCGTTCTCGGACGTGGTTCGCACGGCGATTGTGTTACGCCAACTATGTGCATCGATCGATCTGCCGCACTATGTGAAGACGACGGGCAAGACTGGGCTGCACATCCTGCTGCCGCTGGGTCGACAGTGCACCTACGCCCAATCGCGGACGCTCGGCGAGTTGCTCGCGCGCGTGGTGCTTCGCGAGCTCGGTGACATCGGCACGATCACACGTCATGTGACGAAGCGCGGCGACAAGGTGTACCTCGACTACCTCCAGAACCGTACAGGGCAGACGATCGTCGCGCCGTTCAGCGTGCGACCGCTGCCCGGTGCGACGGTGTCGATGCCGTTGTTGTGGGACGAGGTGAATTCGTCGCTCGATCCGCGCGACTACACGATCAAGACAGCCATCGCGCGGATGGAGCAGCTCGGTGTCGATCCGGTTGCGCAGGTGATGGACGACATGCCTGACCTTCAGGCGGTGTTGAAGCGACTGGCGGCGATTCTGTAACTCGTCTGCGGTTTCGAGCGCAGCGGGGGACCTGCTCTTTCGCGCGAGCTGCTCGGCACAAGCGAGGCAGGATTCGACGGATCGAATGGAAGAAACAGGATTTCACTACCTCCACGTCAGCCTCGCTGAACAATCCGAGGTGCACGCTTGATCCTGCCGTTTCCGTGACCTCCGTTCAAATCCTGCCGCGCTGTTCGCGCAGCTGGTTGTGGTCCCGTGCTCCGGCTGCGAGGGACTTTTTCCTTCGCACTGACCGCTCCGCAAGAGCGAGGCAGGATTTGACGGATCGAATGGAAGAAGCAGGATTTCACCACCTCCACGTCAGGCTCGCCGAACAATCCGAGGTGCACGCTTGATCCTGTCGTTTCCGTGATATCCGTTCAAATCCTGCCGCGCTGTTCGCGCAGCGTGTGCGAGGGCTGGTTGTCGTTACGTGCTGCGACAACTGTGGCTGCGAGGAACCTTTTTTTTCGCGCTGACCGCTCGGCAAGAGCGAGGCAGGATTTGACGGATCGAATGGAAGAAGCAGGATTTCTCCACCTCCACGTCAGCCTCGCTGAACAATCCGAGGTGCACGATTGATCGCGCTGTTTCCGTGACATCCGTTCAAATCCTGCCGTGCTGTTCGCGCAGCGTGGGCGAGGCTGGTGGTTGACCCGTGCTTCGAAACTGCGTCAACCGCGGTTTTACCGCGGAGGCCGCAGAGGATCGCAGAGGAAAACGGAACCGCTGGAAATGCATGACCGGGCAGGAGCTCTGCTTTCTTCCCTTGGTTCTGTTGTCCTCTGCGGCCCTCTGCGATAAAGACCCCGAAGTTCCGCAGTGACGCCGTGCGCTTTCATTCTGAAACATAGGAACCGTCGGATCTGGTGTTTGCGCTCTCGCTGCCGCATCGTGATGGGTCGCGATTGAGCGTCGAGACGAAAGAGCCGCGGACCGCGCCCTCCTCCCATCATCCGCTCCACGAGCATGCCCCGACGAACGTCGCCCAGGTTTGCCGCCGTTGATACGTCTCCATCCGTCCTTCCCTTCCTGCTACTCCTGTTCGTGGGCAGCGGCGCCTGCGCGCTCATCTACGAAGTGGTGTGGTTCCAGCTGCTCGAGCTCGTGGTGGGCTCATCGGCCATCTCCATCGGCGTGCTGCTCGCGACGTACATGGGCGGCATGTGCATCGGCAGCCTCGCGCTACCGCGGTTCATTTCGACCTCACGTCATCCGCTCCGCATCTACGCCGCGCTCGAGCTGACGATCGGCGTCATCGGCGTGCTCGAGCTGTTCGCGATTCCCCTCATCGGGAAGCTGTACTCGCCCGTCATCGGCCACGGACTCGGCGCCGTGATCGTGCGCGGCGTGGTGGCGGCCATCTGTCTCCTGCCGCCGACGGTGCTCATGGGCGCCACGCTGCCGGCCATCGCGCGCTGGGTCGAGTCATCACGACGCGGGGTGTCGTGGCTCGGATTCTTCTACGGCGGTAACATCCTCGGCGCAGTGCTGGGCAGCGTCTCCGCGGGCTTCTACCTGCTTCGCGTGCACGATCAGGCGTATGCGACGTACGTCGCTGCGCTGTTGAACTTTGTGGTCGCAGGAATCGCGTGGCTCATCGCATCCATCGCGCCGGCGCCGACCGTTGCGGACGTCGAGCAGCGATCTGGGAACGACGCCGCACCTGGCGCGCGCGCCGTATATGTCGCCATCGGCATCTCTGGCGCGTGTGCGCTCGCAGCAGAGGTCGTGTGGACGCGCCTGCTGTCGCTCACCTTCGGCGCGTCGACATACACCTTCTCGATGATCCTCGCGGTCTTCCTCGCGGGGCTCGGCGTCGGCAGCTCGGTGGGTGCGTGGCTGGCGCGCGTGGTGGAGTCGCCGAGGGCGGCGTTTGCGTGGTGTCAATTGCTGCTGACGGTGGCTATCGCGTGGGCCGCAGTGGTGATCTTCGTCGCTCTGCCCAACTGGCCGATCAATCCGTCGTTGGCGCCGAGTGCGTGGTTCACGCTGCAGCTCGACCTCGTGCGATGTGCGCTCGCAGTGTCGCCGGCGGCATGTCTCTGGGGCGCGAGCTTTCCATTGGCGCTGGCGGCGCTCGTGGAGCCCGGACAGGATCCGTCGCGACTCGTGGCGCGTCTCTATGCGGCGAATACGGTGGGTGCGATTCTCGGCGCGGTGATCTGCAGTATCATCCTCATACCACTGATCGGCACGCGTGACGTACAGCGCGTCCTGATCGCGCTGTCGGCGATCGGCGGCGTACTGCTGATGCTCTCGCAGCGGCGCGATGCGTCACGGACGGCGTCGGCGGGGATACTCGGTCCGGCATTCGTCGCAGTGGTCGCGGTGTTCCTCATCGCCTCGATGCCCGCGCTGCCGGGCGTGCTCGTCGCACACGGGCGGTGGGCCGTCACGTGGCTTGGCCGTACCGACATGCTGTACGTGGGCGAGGGCATGAACAGCTCGATCGCGGTGACGAAGGTGCACAGCAGTGGCGCGACGCAGTTTCACGTGAGTGGCAAGGTGGAGGCTTCGAGCCTGCCGGAGGACATGCGGCTCCAGCGCATGCTCGCGCACCTGCCGGCGCTCGTGCACCCGAATCCGACGTCGGTGCTCGTGGTCGGATTCGGAGCGGGTGTCACTGCGGGATCGTTTCTCCCCTATCCCGGCCTGCGGCGACTGGTGATCTGCGAGATCGAGCCGCTCATTCCGCAGGTGGTGTCGACGTGGTTCGTGAAGGAAAACAACAATGTCAAGGATGACCCGCGCACGACCATCTACTACGATGACGCGCGCAGCTACGTGCTGACGTCTGATGAGAAGTTCGACATCATCACGTCGGATCCGATCAATCCGTGGGTGAAGGGCGCGGCGTCACTGTACACGCGCGAGTATTTCGAATCGGTGAAGGCGCATCTCAATCCGGGCGGCGTGGTGACGCAGTGGGTGCCGCTGTACGAGAGCACGCTGGACGCGGTGCGCAGCGAGTTGAAGACGTTCTTCGAGGTGTTCCCCAACGGCACGGTGTGGGCGAACAACGTGGAAGGCCACGGCTACGACCTGGTGTTGCTCGCACAGGTGGAACCGACGCGCATCGACGTGGCGACGTTGCAGCGGCGATTCGCGGACCCCGCGTATCAGGGGGTGGCGTCGTCACTGACAACCGTGGGCTTCAGCAACTCGATCGCGCTCTTCGCTACCTACGCCGGTCAGGCGAGCGACATGAAGGACTGGCTACGCGACGCCGACGTGAACACCGACCGGAACCTGCGTCTCCAGTATCTGGCGGGCGTCGGGCTGAATCAGTACACCGAGGCAGTGATCTACGAGCAGATCGCGCAATTTCGGAAGTCGCCGGATGCGCTGTTCGTCGCGGACGAGGAGTTCAAGCGGTCGTTGCGAGAGGCTATCCGATAGGTGGGTCGAGGGTGACATTGACGGGAAGGCGGGACGCTGCGTGCGTCGTATGGCCGTTCAGAACTTTCAGGTGATGATCATGAGACTCACTCTCGCACTCCTCACGCTCCTCTCGGCCTCGGCAACAGCCCAGAAGGTCCACCAACTGCCCGCAACGCCGAGCACGGTGGCCTACGGCTATTACTGGTTCGACGCCAAGCCCGCCCTCCGCATCAACTCCGGCGACATCGTCGACATCGAGACGATGCTCACCAACACGCCGACTGGTCTCGAGCGCATGGGCGTGAAGCCGGAGGACATCCCGCAAAACCTCCGCGACATCGTCGCACAGGATACCGGCGCCGCGCTCAAGGGGCCGGGTGGACACATTCTCACCGGACCGATCTACGTCGAGGGCGCCGATTCCGGCGACGTCCTCGAAGTGCGCATCCAGTCCATCACGCTGCCGCTCGCCTACGGTTACAACGGATGCAGTGGCTTCATGCGCGAACTCTGCGAGGTGCGCGGCAGCAAGCTCATTGCCATGGACCGGCAAAAGATGACCGCGGAGGTCGCGCCGGGTATCGTCGTGCCACTCAGGCCCTTCTTTGGTTCGATGGGTGTTGCTCCTGCGCCCGCACTCGGACGCGTGAGCAGCAATCCACCGAGCAGGCACGCGGGGAACCTCGACAACAAGGAGCTCGTCGCGGGGACGACACTCTACATTCCCGTTTTTGTGAAAGGCGCACTGCTCGAAGTCGGCGACGGACATGCTGCGCAAGGCGACGGCGAAGTGGACCAGACGGCCATCGAGACCAATCTGCGCGGACGTCTCCAGCTCATCGTGCGCAAGGACATGAAGCTCGACTGGCCGCGCGGCGAGACACCGACACACTGGATCACGATGGGCACCGATACCTCGCTGGTCGTCGCCACGAAGACGGCCGTCAAGGAGATGGTCACCTTCCTCCAGCAGACGAAGGGCATCACGCAGACGGAGGCCTACCAGGCGGCATCCATGGCGGCCGACCTCCACATCACGCAGCTCGTGGACGGCAACGTCGGCGTCCACATGATGATCGCGAAGAGCTATCTCGTTCCGCGGAAGCAGTAGGATAGAAGGGCATGTGACTCGGTTGCTTCGCTCCTTTCGGGACGACAATGCGTAAACGCGAATTCATCCGCACGCTCGGCGGTGCGTCACTCAGCCTCCTGCTCGGCGACACCCTGTGGGCGCAGTACGCAGCGCAGCCCGCAGCGGCGCTCGCCAGCGATGACGCGTTCTGGACGCTCATCCGTGGCAAGTACCGCCTGAAGCCCGAGTATATCAACCTCGAGAACGGCTACTTCAGCATGCAGTCGCAGCCCGTGCTGGATGTGTTCGTCGGCAAGGTGCGCGACATCAACTACGAAGCGTCGTATTACATGCGCACCCGGCAGTACGACGACAAGCTCGCCGTGCGCAAGCGGCTTGCCGCGATGGCCGGCTGCTCACACGAGGAACTGGTCGTCACGCGCAACACCACCGAGTCGCTCGACACGGTGATTGCCGGCATCGACTGGACGGCCGGCGACGAGGCCGTGATGGCCGCGCAGGACTACGGCGCGATGCTCGACATGTTCGCGCTGCAGGCGCGTCGGCATGGCGTGGTGAACCGCATCGTCTCACTCCCGATCGACCCGAAGTCGGACGGCGAGCTGGTCGAACTCTACGCAAACGCCATCACGCCGAAGACCCGACTGCTGATGGTGTGCCAGATGGTGAACATCACCGGCCAGATCCTGCCGGTGCGCGCCATCGCCGACATGGCGCACCGGAGGGGCGTGGAGGTCATGATCGACGGCGCCCATGCCTTCGCGCAACTCGACTTCCGCATCCCCGACCTCGGCGGCGACTACTACGGCGCCAGCCTCCACAAGTGGCTCGGCACGCCGCTCGGGGCAGGCATCCTGTACGTGAAGGCGGACAAGATCGCCGGACTGTGGCCCGTGTTCGCCGACGCCAGCGTCCCCGACACCGACATCCGGAAGCTGAACCACACCGGCACGCATCCGGTGCACACCGACCTCACGATCGACGCGGCCATCGACTTCCACGAGATGATCGGCATCGAGCGCAAGGAGGCGCGGCTGCGCTACCTGCAGAACTACTGGACGAGCCGCGTGCGTGGCGCGTCGAGGATCGTGCTCAATACGCCGAGCGATCCGCGGCGGTCGTGCGCGATTGCGAACGTTGGGGTCAGGGGCGTGACGCCAGCCGTGCTCGCGAAGACGCTGCTCGACAAGTACAAGGTGTGGACGGTCGCGATCGATACGGCGAACGTGCACGGCGTGCGCATCACGCCGCAGGTGTTCACGACGACGGCGGAGCTGGACACGTTCGTGGCTGCACTCAACGCGATCGCGGGGTAGGTCGCGACCTCGGGCAATGAGCCCAACTATTCGTGTCCTTCACCCAGCGCTTCGAGATCCGCAAGATCCTTGATGCGTCCCGTGGCTCTCTTGTTCCGGATGAAGGCGGCCAGGCCAAGTACCGGCACTTCCACGCCCTCGACGAAGCCATGCGCCCGATCTTTCCACGCGGCGTCGAAGGTCACGCCTGAGATCGACGTAAGAATGTCGAGTCGATACGGTGGCAGTCCGAACTGCGCGACCATATCAGGCTCGGTCAGGTCTGTCAGGTTGACACCGAGTTCCTCGAGAGGGGCGCCAAACCGCAGTAGAGCCTCATACACCCGCACGGCATTGGCAGGATCCGGGCTGACCCATACGTCGAGATCTGCGGTCGCACGTGGAACTCCATGTACACTCAACGCGTGTGCACCGACGACCAGGAACATTGCCTCCGACCGAAGAAGCTCAGAGAGCAAATCGTGAAAGTCCTGGATCATTCCTGATCGTCGTCGCGGACGTCGCTGAGCTTCAGACGACGAAAGGGGATTTCTGATCGGGAATAGGTGGGCAGCGGTCGTCCGGTGGCCGCCCAGGCGCTCAGCGAGAGCGCTCGCAGCATATCCAGACGCTCGGACACCGTCGAACCGAGCCGCGCATCGGACGCCTCGGCGCTATGCAGCGGTACACGGCGGTAACTCCAGACTCGATCAATGCGCGACATGGATGCAATATGCGTTGGGTAGAAGTCCCATGCCACGCCGAGACTCACGCTCCTTGCCTGCCGACGGCGTTGTTTGAGGGCGAGGAAACTCGTATTCTCCTCGCACCTTCCTCTCCACCGGAGTCGGCAACGTTGCTCTCATTCCCTCGCACGCTCTCGTTCTTCGTCACGCTGACGTGCGTGGCAACGAGCGCGGCAGCAGCACAGACCGCCGCGACATTCACGGTCCCTGCGTGGGCCTTCCCCAACATTGCCCCTGCGCTCGTCGCCAAGCCGCCCTTCGACTCCGTCGCCGCCATCCGCGTGCCGCACAGCGCGAAGACGTACACGCTCGCGCAGGTCAAGAACACCTTCGGACCTCCCGACTGGCATCCGTCGTCGCATCCCGCTGCGCCCGATGTCGTCACCATCGGCAAACGCCCTGCACAATGGGCCTGCGGCTACTGTCACCTGACCGACGGCCAGGGACGGTCGGAAAATGCGACGCTCGCCGGCCTCTCCGTCGAGTACTTCACGCAGCAGGTGCAGGACATCCGGTCGGGCGATCGCCAGAGCGCGCTCAAGGGCTGGGGTCCGTCGCAGAACATGACCAACGTCGTGCGCAACATGACCGACGAAGACATCGCGATCGCCGCACGCTATTTCGCGAGCCTGCGCGCGACGCCGCGCTACAAGGTGGTCGAACGTACGCACGTTCCACGCACGCTGGAAGCAGGCGGCGTGTACGCGGCCAATCCGGCCGGCGGAACCGAGCCACTCGGCGCACGGATCATCGACGTCACCACCGACCTCCGCCGACACGAGATGCGCGACGCGGCGGAGACATTCGTCGTGTACGTGCCGGTGGGCAGCATCGCGCGTGGCCGCAAGCTCGCGACCTCGACGACCACACCGCAGACGTCGTGCACCACCTGCCATGGTCCTTCACTGCACGGACTCGCCGTGGCACCACCATTGGCAGGACGCTCGCCCGCGTACATCCTGCGCCAGCTCGTCGGCTTCCGCACGGGCGCGCGCGCGGGCGCAACCAGCGATCTCATGGTCGGCGTCGTCGCCAATCTCGATCTCGACGACATGATCGCCGTCTCGGCGTACGCAGGTTCACTCAAGCCGTGATGACGGCGGTTTCGTCGACGAGAATTTATTCCCGCGGTAAAAGGAGAAGCCTGTGAAAGGCGGAAAGGGTGGTCGTGGACGCAAGAGCTCCAATGCGCGCTTTCACGGCAAGGCGACCTCGCGCAGCGCGGCGAAGAAGGTCGTCGCCAAGCGCGATGCCGGTGCTGCCAAGCGCAAGAACGCCAAGAAGACGACCAAGCTTGGCGCGAACCGCATTCCGGACGACGACTAGACGCACATGTGACCTCGGCAGGTCGGCTCAGGTTGTGCCGACAGAAGCCCTGACCCGAGGACGAACGTGCGTTACAAAGTTCTCAGCATCGCCGCCGCGTCGATACTCGCCTCCGCCGGCCTGCTCGCGTGCAGTCACGACGACGCAGAAGGCACATCCTGCTTCAGCCCGTTGATCAACGGCATCGTTGCGTACTCGCCCGGCATCGACCTGCTCATCCGGGATGCGAGTGGTCGTGGCCAGGCACTGGGAACGACCGTCTTCGTCTATCGTGCGACAGACTCGGTGACGACGACAGGCAGCGACACCCTCCACATCCGCGCCGGCTACATCGATCCTGGCAGTTTTCGCGTGCGTGTCCAACGCCCATTCTACCAGGACGCCGTCCTGCCGAGCGTCGTGGTGCGGCCGGGTCAGTGCAATGTGGTGGTGACCTCTGTTCCGCTGACGCTTGCGCTCGCACCCGGCGCGCCTGCGCTGCGGTCACTCACGGTGTACGGGGCGGATTTCCTCTATGCCCCCGGGGTGCAGCGTCAGCTGAGCGCGCGGTTCGATGCCGACGCGAGCGTTCCGACCACAGTCAACTGGCGGCTATCGGACACGACGCTCGCGCGCATCGACGCCACGGGGCTCGTCACGGCAAAGTGCACCACGGTGGGTGGCGCCGACACCGTGACCGTCGCGGCGACCGCGGATACGACGGTCAAGGCGAAAGCGGTGTTCAGCGTCGCGCGAGTCGCAGCGTGTACGTAGCGCGCGCAAACATCATTCGTCGCACACCTCGATCAGCCGCTGAATCGTCGCGACGCCTTCCTCCGTCGTCGCCGGATCCGAGAGCGCAGCGGAAAGCCGTTCCTTCGCGGCCGACACCATGCCGCGAGCGCGCAGGTTGCGCACGATCGGGTCACCCGACCAGCGATCGGGCAGCTCCGCGCCGAGTGTGTCGAGCAGCAGCGGAACGACAATCGCGTCGTCGGGTTCAGCGATCATGTTGTTGATCAGGCTCACGCGACGAGAGCGGTCGAGATCGTTGCGCACGATGCCGAGCCATGTCTCGCGTGCCTTCTCTCGCTCCTTGCCCGACATCACGGCGAGGTGGATGACGTACCACGCGACATGCGGCCGATGGAGCACCTGCCGGCGCAACGCGATGGTGGCCTCGCTGTCACGTTGCGGCCAGAGCGGCGTCTGCCACCACTTCGGCCAATCGAATGCCCCCTTGTCGTTCGCCACTGCATCGCGGAGTCGTTCGTAGTAGCGGTCAGCCGCCGAGAGCGCAGCTACGCCCGGATGCGCTTCTAGCCATTCCACATAGCCCGCGGTCGACGAGAGTTCGCCATCGCGATCGGCGCCCTCGAGCGCGATGTCGTCCGCCAGCTCGGCGTATCCGACATTGCTGATCGCATCGAGCCTGAGGAGTACGTCAGCTGGCGCCACATCATTCCACCAGCTTGCCGGCAGTGCGAGTTCCCGCAAATACTGTCGCGTGACGTCCACGCCACGGTATTGCTCGACCCACGGCGCGAGCGCCACCCACGCGGTCACCTGATAGTGGAGCTGACCCGCGTTGCGTACCGTGAGGTCGATTGCGGCCTTCGCGTCGCCCGCGTTTCCGAAGACGCACAGTCCACGCACGCAGGCGGCGATCGCTTCGTCTTCAGCGATGCTCCGATCGGTGCCGGCCGCACTCTCGTCGCGGCACAGCCACGTGAGCCCTGCTCGCGTCTGCAGTGCGACGTCGCGCGCGGCCGCCATCGACTCCGCGCGCGGCAGCACCGAGCAAAGCGCCTGCACGATCATCGGCGCGTTCGAGCGTGAGTTCATCTGCGACAACAGGGTCACCAGGAGCCGCTCCAGGCGCTCGGCGGGAAAGAATTCCGCGTCGGCGAGCGAAAGCAGATCGGCTCCGAGGAGCACGTGGTTGAATCGATGGTATTCCTCGTCTTCGCTCGACGCCTTGAAGTCGAGGAGCATCTCGATCCACTGCTCCAGCACCTCGAACGACTCAGCGCGCGCGAGCTCGGTGGCCGCGAAGCGCTGTGGCTCCCGCCAGCCCAACGGACCTCCCCAGTGCCGGAGGATCGCCCACCCTTCGTCACCATCGGACATCAACAGGCGAGCCAGCCCACACCCCGCGAGATATTCCTGCAATTGGAGGTGAAGGAACTGTATGACCTGGCGTGCCGACGTCGCGCCGTGCTGCTCGTAGCGCATGACGAGGCCCGAGCGATGCACCAGCCAATCCAGCAGTGTGGCATCGGCGGCGTGCATCGCGCGCAGCGCCTGTGCCTGTGCGATTGGCGTCACCGGCGTATCGCGCTGTTGCATCGCGAGCGCGAGATCCTCGAGCGCACGTCGGGCCTGTGCGGCGACGGCTGGCGTGGACTTGCGGCGCTTCGCCGTCTCCCAGCTTTCGAGGTCGGTGGCGACGGTGGCGGCGTAGATGTCGCTGGCGTTGGTCGGTAGTGGGCCGCGCCGCGCCAGCATCGCGAGCAGCGTGAGCCGCAACGGCGTTCGCGCGAGTTCAATCAGCGTTGGAGTCGCACGAATCTGCGCCCACAGCGAACCGTCATCGCCGAAGCTGACGCGCAGGAACTCGGCGACCTCTTCTCCTTCCAGCGGCAGTGCCTCCGCCGAGACGAACTCGGGGAGCGCGCTCACGGTCGGCTTTGGAAGTGGCGTCTCGTGAAATTCACCGGGCCGAGCGGCGACGATGATGCGCACGTTCGGGGCGGCGTCGCTGAGCTGTCCGATGGCGCGCGCAATCCGCTCGCGCGACGACTTGCCGCCGATCTCGTCGAAGCCGTCGAGCGCGATGACGAGATGTCCATGTACGAGCAACCGCTCGAACAGCCGCGCATTCGCATCAGCGACGCCGAGCCGCTCGGCGCGGTCGGCGAAGGCCTTGACGAACGTCGCAGCCGTGGGGTCGTCCACATCGTCGTGCGTCGCGGCGAAGTCGGCGAGCCGCAGGTAGACGGGAATGCGTCCGTCGCGTTCCGAGACCGTCGCGAGCAGACGCTTGAGCGTCACCGACTTGCCGCTGCCTGGTGCGCCCAGCAACACGAGGCGGCGCTCGTCGGCGAGGGCGGTGTACGGTTCGCGCTTGTTCTTCAACAGGTAGCGCGTTCCCGCATACGCGTTCTCGAGTGCGAGTGCGTGCTGCGATGCGCCATCGACGGCCAGTCCGGCGCCATCCAGGCGGAATGAGGCGAGCAGCGCAGTGCGATAGCCGGCGCAGACGGCATCGAAGCCAGCGGCGCCGAATGGGCGTGCGACGTCGGCGTCGACTGGCTCGGCAGCGACGCTCATCCCCGCCGATGCGAGGATGTCGCGCACGGCGGCGTCCTTGAGCCAGTGCGCGATTGCCGTCGCCTCGAGTACCCCACTGGCGAACTCGCCCGGGACACTGCGCATCACAGCGACGAGGTGCGATCCGGCAAAGACCGCGGCGCCCGACAGTCCCGCCCAGTCTTCGCGTCGGCGCGGCACGAGGGACGAGATGCGCACCTGCATGCGGCCGTGCAGTAGACCGCTCTGCGGGTGACAATCGCCGCTCACGGCAAAGGTATCGGCGCTTCCCTCCTGGAGTGTGGCGTCGGGGAAGCCGAGTGCGTCCACCGGCACCGGCATCGTCCCGGTGAGTGTACCGAGTGGGGTGGCGACGCGCAGGGGTTGCGCAGGGATCTCGAGCAGGGCGAGATCGCGATCATCGTCGCGGCGGAGGAGCGTGGCGCGGATCCGCGAGCGGTCGCCGCGCGCGAGTGCCTCGATGGTGCGCACCTCGATCGTGTCGTGATCGCTGCCGACGACGTGTGCCGCCGTCAGCACGAGGTTCGGCGCGATGAGATAACCCGTTCCGCGCGAGTTGGCGGAGAAGACCTGCGCTACGCGATCAGATTGCATCGCTCGGTGCCTTGTCCCTGCGTCAGTCGGTGATCGACTTCTTCGACCGAATCTGGAGCGTCTCGCCGTTCAGTCGTGGAGTCATCGTGAGCTTGATTCGGTGGCTGGACGACCGTTCGCCCTTCGCCTCTGCGCCGGCGGACACGACCCACCACTTGGTTTCCGCCTTGACGCTGCCGCCCACCATGAGCTCGATCTCGAGCTCGAGGTCCACGGCGCCGACGTCGAACTTCAGGGGCTCGTCGGCGCCCTGCTCGAATGCGCGGGTCAGTTCGGCGCGGAGGTCTGCGATGGCGTCACTCAATCCGATACGTTGCACGAGCGCCTCCTGTCGACGTTTGGGCGGTATTCCGTCGCTGCATGTTCGGCGAACGGCACCCACGCGGCAAGGGTATCGAGTGTGCCGGCTTGCGTCGATGGATGTGCCAGGTGCAACGTCGTTCACTCTGCCTGCCTGTCTGGCTCGTATGTGGCATCCCGCTTGAGGCTCCGCGTCTTGAACACCACGCCGCATGTCCCGTCCGCCGCTGACGTCGAGCTGGTTGAAGCGGAAGCGTGGGCCGAGCTTCAGATGACGCTCTCTCCGGACTTCCGCGCACGCATGGGGATCAGTGTCATTCGGCGCAACGGTGGCGTCCTGCTGATCGCCGGACGGTCACCCGCCCTGCCGACCAATCGAGCAATGGGTCTCGGGCTCGTTGCGCCGCTCACGCAGGATGACCTCGATCGAGTCATCGCCGATTATTCTGCGGCAGGGGTCGCTCAGTTCATCTTGCAATGGAGCCCCGCAGCCGAGCCGGCGGATGTATCGGACTGGCTGATTGCTCGCGGCTTCACATTGTTGTCGAGACCAGTCACGAAGCTGTATCGTCGAGCGGGTCACGCCAGTGTGGATGTCGGCGATGCACGCCTGTCGGTGGTTGAAGTCGGGCCAGAGTATGCGCAAGTATTCGAGGCCCTCGTAGCGCAACCCCTTGGCGTACCGGAGGGACTTGGCGCCGGCATTCGTTCGACGCTTGGCTCGATTGGATGGCGCTATTACCTGGTCTTCGACGGCGATCGACCGATCGCGGGCTCGGTGCTCTATATTCGCGGGCGCATGTCGTGGTGTGGCCTGGGCGCCACCATCGAAAGCTTTCGCCGGCGCGGGGCGCAGACGGCGATGCTTGCGCGCCGAGTACGCGATGCAGCGGCGGCAGGCTGCGACTGGGTCACTGCGGATACATTGGCGGAAACGGCCGATCGGCCGAGTCAGTCGTTGCGGAACATGCATCGTGCGGGCTTCGTTGCACTCTACAACCGTCCCACCTTTCTATTCGATTTCGGGTCCCTGTAGAGAACACGGACGACGGGCAAGAGCCTCGCCTCGAGTCGGCGAAAGGGAGACCGGCAATGGGTCAACGGCGACTTGTACAATACGCGGACGCCTTGCACACCGCGTGGCAGCAGGCCGTGGCGAATACCGGCTCGAGGACGCCGAGGTGACGCCCATGGTGACGATGGTCGCGAATGACAACTGGCTGGAGTTCACGGTGCGCTACATCGTCGACTACCGGCGCCGGCGGTCGACGAAGAATCAGATCTTCACGCGCGTGCTCGAGGCGGTCGACGCTTCGTCCAACCGCGTGCGCCTCACGTCGGCGACATTCGAGGTGGTGAGCCTGCCCGCGTTCGACGTCAGCCTGAACGGGCAGGCTGGTACCGTGGAGTCGCGGTACGTCCCGGAGTTCTGAACCGAGGTGCGACCAATGCGAACGAGGATGCTTGCGCCTTTGCTGATGATTCTCGCTGGCGCTCGGGTCGCCGCCGCACAGGGTCACGCCAAGTACGCCAACGTGAATGGCATACGCCTGTACTACGAGGTGCACGGCACCGGTCGTCCACTCGTGCTCATTCACGGCGGCGGCTCCACGATCACGACGACATTCGGCGTCGTGCTTCCGCTCCTGGCCAGGACGCACCGGATCATCGCCGTCGAGCTGCAGGCGCATGGACACACGTCGGATCGCAACGCGCCCTCGAGCTTTCAGCAGGATGCCGACGACGTCGCCGAACTGTTGAGGCAGTTGAAGGTGAGCGACGCAGACGTCCTCGGCTTCAGCAATGGCGGTCAGACCGCGATGGAGATCGCGATGCGTCATCCAACCGCGGTGCGCAGGCTGGTGCTGGCGTCCACGTTCTACAAGAAGTCCGGCACTGCTCCGCAATTCTGGGAAGGCATGAAGAACGCGACGTTCAGCGACCTGCCTCAGGTCTATAAAGACGCGTTCCGAAAGATCAACAAGGACCCGGCGGCGCTCATGACGATGTTCACGAGGGATGCCACGCGCATGCAGACCTTCAGGAATTGGCCGGACGCCGCGATCAGGTCGATCACCGCACCGTCATTCGTCGTCATCGGCGATCAGGATGTCACGCTTCCCGAGCACGCCGTGGAGATGTACCACGTACTCCCTCATGCGCGACTGGCGATTCTCCCCGGCTCGCACGGCAGCTATCTCGGCGAAGTGATGACCGCCGGTACGCCGACGAAGCTGCCGGCACTCTTCGTGGCGATGGTTGACGAATTCCTCCGCGCACCAACAACCACGGACCACAGGTGAGAGTCAGGCAGATATGAGCTGTGACGGGGTCGCGGTTATCCTGCCGTTTCCATTCGATCCGTCAAATCCTGCCTCGCTGTTGCCGAGAGTGTCGCGCGTGGAGCAGGTCCCCTTCCAGCGCTCGGTCCGCAATTTTTCGCTTTGGCAACAGCAAGGCAGGATTTGGACGGATTCCACGGAAAGGGCAGGATTGAACCACTGCTTCAGGTGTGCCTTGTCAGCGCATGACGTCCACGTCGTGTCTATCCTGCCGTTTCCATTCGATCCGTCAAATCCTGCCGCCATTTGCCAACAGTCTGGCGCGATGAGCAGGTCGCTTGCTGCGCCGGCGACGACGCTTTCACACTTCGCGGAAACAGCGAGGCAGGATCTGGACGGATTGTACGGAAACGGCAGGATTGAACCACTGCTTCAGGTGTGCATTGTCAGCGCCTGACGTCCACATCGTGTCTATCCTGCCGTTTCCATTCGATCCGTCAAATCCTGCCGCCATTTGCCAAGTGTCTGGCGCGATGAGCAGGTCGCTTGCTGCGCCGGGGACGACACTTTCACACTTCGCGGAAACAGCAATGCAGGATCTGGACGGACTTCACGGAACGACAGGATCGAGCCCAGTCGGCTCGCGGTCAAACGACCTGCCATAACCAGCTTCCACCGGTGCGTCGAGCGCCCGAAAACGGTTGCTTGGGGCGCGCGACGCAACCTATCTTCGGGCGCCGCCAATCATCGACCTGTCGCTGAAGCACCGAGGGCATTCTGGCTACCGATCTCCTCTCCGACCTGCAGGCCGCCCTCGGGGCGAGCTACGCCATCGTCCGCGAGCTCGGCGGGGGCGGCATGTCGCGCGTCTTTCTCGCCGACGACGTCGCGCTCAAACGCGCCGTCGTCATCAAGGTGCTCCACCCCGAACTGGCAGCCGGAGTCAACGCCGAGCGATTCAATCGTGAGGTGCTGCTGTCGGCGCGGTTACAGCATCCGCACATCGTGCCGGTGCTCACCGCGGGTGAGATCAACGGGCTGCCCTACTATGTGATGCCCTTCGTCAAGGGCGAGACGCTCCGAGTGCGCATCGCCCAGGGGCTCATGCCCATCGGCGACATCGTCGGTATCATCGGTGACGTCGCCAAGGCGCTCGGCTTCGCCCACGAGGAAGGCGTCGTCCATCGCGACATCAAGCCGGACAACATTCTCCTGTCGGGCGGCGCGGCGACCGTCGCCGACTTCGGCATTGCCAAGGCCCTGTCGTCGTCGCGGCAGGACATCCACGCCGACGGCGGCCTCACGACGCTCGGCATGTCGCTCGGCACGCCGGAGTACATGGCGCCCGAGCAGGTCGCCGGTGATCCGGACGTCGACCACCGCGCCGACATCTACTCGCTCGGCTGCGTGGCGTACGAGATGCTCACCGGCAAGTCGCCGTTCTCCGGCAAGTCGCCGCAGCAGATGCTCGCGGCACAGGTGATGGAGAAGCCCATTCCCATCGAGCAGCGGCGACCGGGCGTTCCGCCGGCGCTCGCGGCCGTGGTGATGAAGTGTCTCGAAAAGGAACCCTCGATGCGGCCACAGACCGCAACCGAGATTTTGAACCCGCTCGACAGCACGGACGTCTTCGCCGTGGTGCAGCCGAAGCCAGCGTCGCGTCGCGGTCTGCTCATCGCAACGGCCGCGGCGTTCGTCGCCGCTTTGGTCGCTGTCCCCGTGTACCGCTCGATCCGCCCGTCGAACACTTCCACGAACGGCGCGTTGATCCTCGCCGTCGCGCCGTTCGAGGTCCTCGACCCGCAGCTCGCACTGTGGAAGGAAGGCATCGTCGACGTCCTCGGACGCAATCTCGACGGCGCTGGCCCCATTCGGGCGCTGTCGCCGAGCGTGACGATCAAGCGATGGGAGGGCCATGCGGAGCGCGATGCGGCCGTCGCGTTCGGCAAGCGCGTGGGTGCGCAGATCGTCATGTACGGACAACTCCAGCCCGCGGGCCAAGGGCTCGTCAGCGCGAAACTGTGGGTCGTGGACGCTGAACGTGATACGCCACCGATCGAGATCGAAGTGCGTGATTCGGTCACACGGATGGATCGCGTCACCGACTCGCTGAGCATCCGGTCGTTGGCGGCGATTGGGCGCTTGCGGACGATCGGCGCGGCAAAGCTGGCGTCGCTCGGCTCCAGCTCGTTGCCGGCGATTCGTGCCTTTCTCCAAGGCGCGCAACTCTTTCGTCGCTCGCAG
Organism: Gemmatimonadales bacterium; assembly: GCA_038319955.1. Taxonomy (GTDB): domain Bacteria; phylum Gemmatimonadota; class Gemmatimonadetes; order Gemmatimonadales; family Gemmatimonadaceae; genus AG11. The sequence continues at coordinate 19,500 of JBBQDT010000050.1, forward strand.
TGGGACTCGGCGGCCACGGCGCTCAAGGAAGCAACGGTCATCGACTCCACGTTCGGCATCGCCTACGCCATGCTCGGAGAGGCATACGGCTGGACCGGTGAAGGTGGGAGCGACCTGCAGTGGAAGGCGTTCACAAAGGCCGGCCAACTGATTCGTCCGGGGTTGTCGCCGCACGATTCGCTGACGTTGGCGTCGGTGCGACACTATGCCATCTCGCACGAGCGTGGCGTCAATCGCGCCCTCGAGATGCGCAATGCGTACGCGGCAGCGGCTGCCGTCACCGAACGCTATCCCGACGATGCGGCAGCGTGGTACCTCTACGGCGACATGCGCTATCACAACGATCGCGAGCTCACGGAGCGCGAGGCGTTGGCCAACTTCGACAATGCCATCAAGGCCGACTCCGATTTCGTACCGGCCTACATCCACGCCATCGAGCTCGCGTATCGCAATGGTGCAGACGCCGGAAGGCGCTACGCGACATCGTATCTGGCGCGCAGCGCGGGCGGTCCACAGCGTGCTTCCATTCAGTTGGCGATGTCACTCGCCGACGGCCGCCTGCGCGGCGATGCCCTGAAGGCGACGCTCGACACCATCAACCCCATCGTCGGCATGAGTGCGCTGTCGTCGCTGCGACGCCTGCCGGACAGCGCCGAGGTGTCAATCGACTTGTTGCGCGCCGCGGCACGGCGGATGCCCCCCAACAGAACGGCAATGATGCGGCGCGCGCTGGCCGATGCGCTGGCGGCGCGCGGACACATCACGGAAGCCTGGCGCTTGTCGATCGAGAATCCCACGTACACCGCGGCGGAGATCGTGGCGCTCGGTCTCGTGCCCGCGGACAGTGCGGTGCGCGCGATGCTGCCGTGGCTCAAGCGCGAGGACGATGCGTCGATCGCCGTGACGGCGGCACTCGGCATTGCCCGCGACACCGTGATGCTCGACAAGCTCGTGATCGGGGCAGAGGCGCGCGCGAAGGCCGACACCACCGCGCAGCGTCGCGCGGTGCTCGGCTACTTCGCCGCCTCGTCACGCGCGTACGCGGCGCTTGCGCGCGGCGACTCGGCAAAGGCGACCGCGTTGTTCGACCTGCTGTCCGATACGCTGTACGTGCTGCCGGTGGATCAGTTCATCCGTGCGCGGCTCGTGGCGCGCCATGATCCGAAGCGAGCGCTCGCGCTGCTGGAGCGCAGCACGAGCACCGGCGACCTGATGTACGCCGCGCGGCAGCTGGAGCGGGGGCGGATTGCGGAGAAGCTCGGTGAGCGCGAGCAGGCGGTCGATGCGTATGCATACGTCGCGGCGGTGTGGCGCAACGCGGAGCCCGAGCCGTTGAAGGATGCGGTGAAGGAAGCGCGATCCGCGTTAGGACGTCTCGATGCGGATGGTCGGATGCGAGCGACGATGTCAGGACAGCATTAGCCCGCGCGACTACGGCGTTCCGTCGCCATTCAGATCGATGGTCTCCCTGGACTTCTCCGGCTTGCCGAACGTCCAGCTCGCACTGAGCAACAGTCCGCGAATCGTGCGCGAGCGGTCCGACGTCCGGGCGAACCGCGGATGGCCGCCCTTTCCCGCGGGGCATGGCCGAGTGCGCGGATGCGCGCGTGGTAGCGGCCGTGCGGCCTGACAATTCGGTGACAGCGCATCGCGTGCAGTCGGCGCGTGTTCCCCGGGGCCGACGTCACTCCGGCGCTACAGACGTCACGACACGGAATTGCCGCCGCGTGACCGTGAAAGTGCGTCTGCCACTATCCACCCCGCGCCCGCGACGGCGACCGTGATCATGGTCCCTGCCCACGCGATATGACCGCGAGGCTCGGCGGATATCCTCGGCAGCCAGACAAAGACGGCGAAGCAGCCGATCAGTGCGGTGAACATCCGCGCCGCGAGCACGGACTGAATGCCGCTGATGATCGAGAGGCCCGCGAGAACCATGGCGCCACCCGTGGCAGTCGCCCAGAATCGCTGTCCGGGTGGGATCCAGGCGGGAACCATCGCTGCCGTCTGCTCGAGCGCGGAAAAATGCACGCATCCCAGGATCGCCACGCACACCCCGAACGTCGTGCGAAGTATCAGGAACTGTCTACCTGCCAGGCGCGCGTCGCGTAGATCGGCTGACGACTCGAGCGCCAGATACCCGATCGCCGCGGCGACCGCGATGATGAACTGCTCGTTGAATCCTCCCCACGTGCCGAAGATCTGCGGATAGCCGATCACGCGCGGGAGCCACAGACATGCACCGAGCAGATAGAGCACCCCCAACACCGCGAGACCGGGTCGGGCCGTCCCTCGCCGCTGGACGGCGAGGCCGGCGGCGATGAGGCACACGGCAACTATGTAAGCGAGCGGAGTGCGGAACGGCACGCCCGGCTGCACCGGGTGCCAGATGAATGCGAAATCGCCCCACACGAGCTGGATCGCGCCGAGCGCAAAGGCGGCACATCCGTAGACGTGGATGCCCGGATCCGATGCCGCTCGGCGATGGTTCACGGAGACTCCTGGCGTTGGATCGTCGCGCCCATGTTCGAAAGCTGCAGCAGCGCCGACCGCCGAACCTCGTCCGCACTCTGGCTGCCGAGCCGGGCATGTTCGATGGCGCCAGCGCCCGTCGCATCCGGGTCGATCACGACGTCGAAGTCGCGAACCAACGCTTCCCGAGCCGTGGTGGAGACGCACATGTGCGCGTAGAAACCCACGAGCAGCACCTGCGTCACACCGCGCGCGCGCAGCCACGCTTCGAGGCCCGTGGCCGTGAACGCGCCGAAGACGTCCTTCGTGAAGCGCTTCTCGTTCGTGTCACCCTCGCGCGGCTTCAACTCTGGCGAAAGCTCCGCGCCCCACGAACCGGGAACGAAGGCCGCCGACTCCGTTGGGCGGTTGAAATGCTGCACCCACGCGATGGGTTCGCCCGCTCGCCGCGCGCGCTCGACGTGCGCGCGAATGCGCTCGAGCGCAGTGTCATGGTTCGGGACTGCTCGCTGCCCCTTGGCTGAAAACTCGTTCTGCGCGTCGATGACGATGAGTGCCTGCATGGTGCCTCCGGAAGGTGAACGACTCGAGGTCGTCGATGCGGTGCCGCTCGCTGCTGAACGAACTTCTGCATGTGATGGAACCTCCTCCGAGAAGTAGACGATGCGGGCCGGCGCAGCTATCGCATTCCTGCGCGATGCGAGTGACATGGCAGGGCGACCTGATCCGCTGTTCGACCCTCGCGTTGCAACGAGGCGAATGGCACCCTTATCGACATGACAACGTCCTCCTGCTGCGCCTTCGTGCGAAATTCGCTGTCCGGGGAACTCAGCGCGAAGGTGAGGGAGCCGTTCACGCTCGGTCTGTCGCCGACGTCGCGCTCCCTGCTGCATGCTGAGCACAGTTCCAGTTGGCATTGGCCGCGGCGGCGGCGGCGTGCGTGGGCTCTCCTGCTGCCGCTCGCCATCGGCACGACGGCGCGCGCACAGGTCAGCCCTCCTGGCGATCCGCTCGTCATCGGACAGACGTTCGCAATTGCTTCCGACGTGCTGCACGAGCAACGACGGATCAACGTGTACCTGCCCCCGGTGCCTGCCGATTCGGGTGCCGTGCGACTGCCGGTGCTCTACATGCCGGACGGTGGCCTCTCGGAGGATTTTCTGCATGTGGCCGGCCTGGTGCAGGTGCTCGTCGGCAATGGTACGATGCGCCCGTTCATCCTCGTCGGGATCGAGAATACGGAACGCCGCCGCGACCTGACCGGACCCACACAGAATGCCGAGGACCGACGCATTGCCCCGCGTGTGGGAGGGTCGGCCGACTTCCGTCGCTTCATCCGCGCCGAGTTGATGCCGGAGATCCGAAACCGGTATCGCGTCACGGAAGAGCGCGCGATCGTCGGTGAATCGCTCGCCGGACTCTTCGTGATCGAGACGCTCCTGCGCGAGCCGGACCTGTTCGACACGTATATCGCCTTCGACCCGAGCCTGTGGTGGAATGACGAGCGCCTGACGTCCAGCGCGGGTGAGCTGCTTCGGCAGCAAGGTGAGGCACGCAAGCGGCTCTTCTTCGCCAGCAGCAACGCGACTGGCGCGCCCGCCCTGGCCCAGCGGTTCGCGAACGTGCTGGAGCAGCGCGGACATCCGGCACTGCAATGGCAGTATCAGTTCTTCCCCGACGAGACCCACGCCACGATCTACCATCCGGCAGCGATTCGCGCGTTCCGGGAGATGTTCAAGCCCGCCGCGACTGGAGCGCATTAGCGCGCCAGGCTGGCCGCGTGAACGAGGTCGTGATGCGATCTGCCAGTCAGCGTCACGCGCATTCGCGCGCGATGATCCCGAGCTCCCGGATGTTCGAGGCGGTGAGCATGCGCCGCACCTGCCGAGGTGTGTATCCGATCGTCCGACGGAACACAGAGGTAAAGTGGCTGTGGTGACAGAAGCCCAGCTCCAATGCAAGCCTGCTCAGGTCGGGCGCGCCTGCTCGCAGGCGGACCATCGCCTCCACGACCCGAAGCTGCATGAGGTACTGATGCGGCGCGCACCCGATCTCGGCGCGGAACACGTGCGCCAGGTGGAATGGCGACGTACCGAGCACGCGTGCGATTCCGGCAATGAGATTTGGGTCAGCAAACGAGTTTCCCATCAGCGTGCATGCGCTCCTCGCGAGCGCGCGATGTCTCGTCCGCCGCGGCGAGTCGTCACTGATCGCGCCGGCGCCCTGTGCCCGGGACACCACATGCCGCAACAGCGCCTTCGCGTCGTCCTCTACATGCTCGGCTGGCGCCGGATCGTCGAGATCCAGCGCGCGGCGTCTCCAGGAGTAGCGAAACAGGGCCCGCGCGGATAGTCGAACGATCTCCGCGTCGCGAGCATGCGGAGCCGTGAGTGCTGCGCTTACCGCACTCGCGTCGAACCGAAAGACCCCACAGAGCTCCGTCGGCCCCACTCGTGGCGCGGCGGGGAAAGCGGGCAGCGTCGTCCATGATTCCTCGCGCGTGTCCGCGCGGAACTGCGCCGCAGGCTGCACACGCGCCATCGCGACGCCACTCTCCATGACGACCAGTGTGGACGAAGTCGACGCCCACGCGTTCAGGCGCATCTCGAAGGCGGGCGACCACCGTCCCTCGTCGAGCTGGACGTGTGGACCGGCGAACACCGATGACCGACTGGATTCAACGGCGCTCGACGCGAATCGGGCAGGAGCACACATGACGATCAGAACCTGACTGAAGGACGAATGGCGCCCGGCGGCCGTGGACATTGTGCCGGCCGTGCGATGACGGTAGGATGGATAGAAGCGAAGTGGCCTCCCCACCAGCGCCAATCACGACCCACCTGACCATACCAATTCATGCCGACCGAGCTGCAACCGAAAGCGTCGCGTCCGCGCGCGCGCCGGCATCCGACACCATTCATCCTCGTCGATGCAGCGCAGCGCGAACCGCTCCATCGCCAGCTCTATGATGCGATGCGTGCCGCGATCGTCAGTGGTCAGTTGCCTGCCGGATCGCGCCTTCCGTCGTCGCGCGCGCTGGCATCGGACACGGGCGTGTCCCGCGCCACCGTGGGTGTCGCCTTCGATCAGCTCAGGGCCGAGGGGTACGTCGAGGCGCGGACGGGATCAGGGACGTTCGTACGGGCAGGGCTCCCTGATGACGCACTGCACACCCGTCGTCGCCGACAGTCTCCGAGCCAGCGACCGAGACCCGCGGTGGCAGAGGCGCCTACCCCTCGCGTGCCACCGGCGCTCGTGCAGGCACACAGCCTCCCCGTGCATCAGACAGCGCCGATCGCGTTCGTGACAGGCATGCCTGCGCTCGACCTCTTTCCTGCCGCACTCTGGGCCAAGCTCAGCGCTCGGCGCTGGCGCGGTGCGGTCGGCGATGCGGGAGCCCGCCTGCTGAACTATGCAAACCCGGCTGGCTACTATCCGCTCCGTCGGGCGATCGCGACGTACGTCGGGCTTGCGCGCGGCGTGCGATGCGAGGCCGAGCAGGTCATCGTGACGGCTGGAGCACAGCAGGCACTCGACCTGGCGGCACGAGTGATTCTGCGCCCAGGCGATTCGGTGTGGCTGGAAGATCCAGGGTACTTCGGGGCGAAAGCCGCGTTCGAGGCCGTCCGCGCCTGCATCGTTCCCGTGCCGGTGGATTCAGAGGGCCTTGATGCGGCCGCTGGAGAGGCGCTGGATCCTGCGGCGCGGCTCGCATGCGTCTCCCCATCGCATCAGTTCCCGCTCGGTGCCACTCTGAGCATGCGCCGACGGCTGGCGTTGCTCGACTGGGCTGCCCGTGCGGGCGCATGGGTGATCGAGGATGACTACGATGGCGAGTTCCGCTACGTGGGGCGGCCGCTTGCGTCACTTCAGGGTCTCGACGCCGATCGCAGCGCCAGCGCACACCTGTCCACAGTGAATGGACGCGTGCTGTACATCGGGACATTCAGCAAGACACTGTGTCCGGCCCTCCGGCTCGGGTACCTCATCGTGCCGCCAATGCTCGTCGACAGCTTTGCGGCGGCCAAGGCGGCGGCAGTCGGGCACACACCCACGGTGGAGCAGGCGGTCCTCACGGACTTCATGGAGGAGGGACACTACGCGCGTCACGTGCGACGGATGCGGCTCATCTACGCGCAGCGTCAGGAGGCACTCGTCGCTGCCGCATCGGCACACCTGGCTCAGTGGGTCGACGTGCGGCCCTCGCCCGCCGGCATGCATCTGGTGGGATGGCTGCGCGGCGAGCTCGCCCGCAAGGGAGTCACAGACCAGCTCTTGTCTGACATCGCACTCGCCGCGGGCGTCATCACCACGCCGCTGTTGTCATACCGCCTGAATCGTCGCGCACGAGACATCCCGTCGACGTCGACGGTCGACGGCGCATTGCTGTTCGGCTATTCCGCCTTTTCGGAAACCGCGATCTGGAACGGCGCGCGGCAGATGGAGCATGCATTTTCCGCAGACCCGCGCAGCAACGTGCGGCGGAGCCGTCGTGGGGGGGGTCAGAGAAATCAGATGCAAGGGGGGGATCGGGGGCGGGTGACAAAAGCGGGCCAGGGGGGGAGCGGGGAGGGGAACCTAGCCAACGCGG
>JBBQDT010000051.1:0-25829 GCA_038319955.1 Gemmatimonadales bacterium
GCTGGTGTTCTTCGCGTTTCTGCCCGGAGTGCCGCCGGCATCGCCTGAGAGCGGCAAAGCGTGGCAGGATCGTGACGGATGGAACGGAAAGGGCAGGATGTCATTACCACCGTATCCGACGTATCGACCGTTCGAACAGAGGAGTGCAGTCGCTTGATCCTGCCGTTTCCGTAAGATCCCATCAATCCTGCCTGCTTTTGTCAATGCGTTCAGCGCGAGGATTCGCTGCCAAGTGTGCTGGTGTTCTTCGCGTTTCTGCCCGGAGTGCCGCCGGCATCGCCTGAGAGCGGCAAAGCGTGGCAGGATCGTGACGGATGGAACGGAAAGGGCAGGATGTCATTACCACCGTATCAGACGCATCGACCGTTCGACACAGGAGTGCAGTCGCTTGATCCTGCCGTTTCCGTAAGATCCCTTCAATCCTGCCTGCTTTTGCCAAAGCGTGCGGCGCAACACCTCTCGAGTTTTTCAGCGATGAATTGCGACGACGCCAATGCTACTCGCTGATCGGCACCTTCACCTTGACTCGCAGGACGCATCTTCCATGAAGAACCACCGCTGGCTCCTGTCGCTCGCCATCGTCTCAATCGCGGCCGCTCCGAGCGCATCGGCACAAAAGCCGAAGAAATCCGTCGACGCCAACTACGTTGCCGTCGTTGCGCACGAGGGTGACCGCCGCGTGGACATCACCGTCGACGGAAAGCCGTTCACGTCATACGTCTGGCCGACCACGCTCAAGAAGCCTGTCCTGTTTCCCATCGTTTCCTCCAAGGGCATCACCGTGACGCGCGGGTATCCGCTCGAGCCGCGGCCCGGCGAGCGTATCGATCACCCACATCACGCCGGCCTGTGGTTCAACTACGGCGACGTCAACGGCCTGGATTTCTGGAACAACTCGGACGCCATCAAGGCCGAGCAGTCGCCCAAGATGGGAACAATCGTCCACAAGGCGGTTCGCGGCACCAGAAGCGGTCCTGGCGCAGGCACGCTCGAAGTGACCGAAGAGTGGGTCGATCACACTGGCAAGAAGATTCTGCGTGAAGACACGCGCTTCGTCTTCCACGCGAAGAACGGGGAGCGGTCGATCGATCGCATCACGACGCTCACGGCGCTCAACGACGCGGTGAACTTCACCGACAACAAGGAAGGCGTCATCGGCATGCGCGTCGCACGACAGCTCGAGCAGCCGTCGCTCACGCCGGAGAAGTACACCGATGCGGCCGGACGCGTGACGAACGTGGCGGCGATCGATACGGCGGGCGTGCACGGCCACTACCTGTCGTCGGAGGGCAAGGAGGGCGACGCCGTGTGGGGCACGCGCGGCAAGTGGACCATGCTCACGGGGGACGTCAGCGGCGCGCCAGTGACGCTCGCCATCCTCGACCACCCGAAGAATGTCGGCTATCCGACCTACTGGCACGCGCGCGGATACGGACTATTTGCCGCCAACCCGCTGGGCCAGAAGGCGATGAGCAATGGCAAGGAGCAGCTCGACTTCAAGCTCGCTCCCGGCAAGTCAGTAACGTTCCGGCATGAGATCCTGATCCTCGATGGAACTGCCACGGCGGCTGACATCGAGAAGCACTACGGGTCTTTCACGAAGTAGGTCGGAAGGCCAACGACGGGAGATCAACAGCCTCGACACGGATGTACATCCGTGTCAGGTAGTCGCAGTTGTGCTGTAACTTGGATCCGCGCTCATCGCACAGCCGAGAAAGGAAGCGGCCGAAGATACGCCACGTTGGTGACCGTGACCGTCCCAACCGCGGCATACTTCGGATCCGAGTTGATCCGCTTCCACTCCGGATGCGCGCTGAACGCGCTCCACGCCTTGTAGCGCGCCGTCATGTCCTCGAACGTCAGCATGTAGGTCAGGCTGGGCAGCCGCGTGCTGAACAGGTTCTCGCCGAAGAACACAGGCGTCATGTCGATGGACCGAAACAGCCCGATCTCGGCCTCGTTGAACATCGCGATCTTGCGCTCGAGCGCCGTGGCGCTGCGCGCCTCGTACGTGCGCAGCTCGAACACGCGCGCGGGGCGCGTGGCCGGTCCTGGTGGCGCTTCCACCGCGGAGTGGCCGGTGAAGGCGCGCATCAGCCGCGCATCGTATCGCACATAGGGCAGGTCGGCGCCCGTCTCGAACGCGCGCTGTGCGGCCATGAACTCCGCGTCCGCATCGAGCTTGTCATTGACGCTCTGGATCGCCGACAGCGACGAATACTCGATCAACGCGAGCAGCGACTGCGACTGGAATCCGGTCTCGGGCGTGAAGAGCCCGACGGTGCCTGCGCCCGCGCGGGCGTACGCAGGAAGCAGGGCATCCTTATAGAAGGTGCGCAGCGCGTTCGAATTCACGTCGCTCCGGAGCTCGTAGTTGCGCAATTCATAGTGCCGACGCGCGTCGGCGACCACCGGCTCTGGGGCGCGGAAGCCCGTGGTCACCGAGGCGCCCGTGAGGAAACCAGCCTTGATCAGATCGCGGCGATGCATGATGTCAGGAGTCAGGGGATAGGTCGAACCTTGGACGGCTCGCGATCGGCGATCGCTTGGAGCAGCACGTCGCCGACGAGCCCCGATGCGCGCACCGGCCACTTCGACGCATCGAATGGCTTGTAGTCGATGCCGACAAAATTGATATCGCGAAAGATCTTCCATTGTACAGCGCGGCGATCGAGGTCGCGAATGCGGTTGGCCGAGACGTTCGTGACCTCGATCTCCAGCGTGTTGCCGGTGCGACGCAGCGGGCCCGTCTCGATGCTGTACGGAGAGGAGAACAGCACGCCGACCGCACGCCCATTGACCTTTACCCTCGCACTCTCGGCCACCCGCCCAAAAATCAATCGGTGGCGGCTCGCAGCGTCAGGCGAATCGAAGGCAAGGGCGTATCGTGCGGTCCCGGCAAAGCGATCGGCGTCGTCGTCTCCACGACCGGTCCACGCGATTGGTTTGCCCGCAGTGAATGACGTCGGAAGCACAGGTCCGCCATTGATGAACGACACGGACCATGCGCCGCGGAGCGCCACGGGCACGCCGGCGGATTCGGCATAGCGCCAGCGCTGCGCGCGCACCGGCCTGATGAACGTCCGAAGGATCATCGACTGCCCCGAGTCGAGTTGCAGGCGAGCCTCCACGAGCGCGCCTGAGCGACGCACGCGCGCGACGCCAGCGCGTCCGGACATGGGGTCCATCAGCGCGACCGTCGTCGGATTGCCGGCGATTGGCACCCACCGGTCGATCGCATGCCTGGCGACGACGAAATAATCGCGACCCACATCACTCCTGCGTCGGATGACCTGCAACTCCTTCTGCTCGCCGAGCGGATCACGTCGCACCGCCAGCGACAGCGAGCAGCGTCTCGATGTTCTCGCCCAAGTAGAGCCGGCCCTTGCCGAGCGTGGCGGTGCGCATGCCGTCGCTGGCTGTGGTCCACGCAATGGACCGCGTCGCCGCAGCAAGTGTCGCACGGCGTTCCTCCAGCTTCGAGAGTCCGGGGACGTCGGCTGGGAGATCGCCGACGAAGATTACCGTGGCGCCCTGCGTCGCCAATGACAGCAGGCGCGCCATCGTCTCGGGCGGCATGTGGGTGGTGGGCGGAATCACGAGCGCGGCGTAGGCCGCGCGGTGTGCACGGAGGCGGGATCCGGCGTCGGCCACGTGAGTGAGCAACTGACGGTCGGAGACGTAGTCGACACCAATGCCAGACTCGTGAAGCTGTCGTGCGAGCTTGCCGAACGGCTTGCCGTGAAACCACGTGGGGTCGTGCACGCGAAAGTCCATGCGCCCGCCCGCCGCATCGTGCCAGTTGTCGGCGATGGGCCAGTAGAGCAGCACGTCCTCGTCCGGCGCGCCTGCCTGAAGGAACGACTGCACTCGCGCGACATACCGATTGAACGCGGGCAGGTCGCGCCAGAATGCGTTGCGCGGATTGAACTCCGTGGGAGCATAGAACTGCCATCCCGGCCACGCGGCACTGGTGGGCGAGTACGCGGTCCCGTGGTAGACGAGATGATTGATGCCCGCGAGGAACATGCGGTCGGCGGCCTGCTTGATCTCGTCGAGCGTGGCGGTGAAGTGCTCGCCGAGCCAGGTGAACGATTCCGCGGACGCGAGCCGATGGCCGCCGACGTGCGCGGCCGACGACGCGAACTTGTTGATGAGTGGGTCGGCGTCCGGTCCGCGTAGCACGCCGAAGATCTCTGTCTCCGGAATGTCCGACGCGGCATAGAGGTCGAGCAGGTTGCCAGGCGAGCCATGCGCCTGTTCGCGCATGAGCGCGCCCCGGCCATGCGACCATGCTGTGAGATGTTCGACGAAATTCTCGAGCAACATGTCATCGAGCGTCTGCCGATAGTCGGATTTCACGCGGGCGATGTGGTCTGGCTCGCCGCGGCCGGACATCGCGGGCAGCTCGCTGGCGAGATCGTAGCCGCGCCGCTTCCTGAATTCGTCGAAGAGACCCGCCGACGCATCGCCCGTGTACTCGAACGAATCGTGGAAGTACGACCTGATGGCGCCACGTGGCAGACTCGCCGTCTTCTCACTGAACATGGCGAGGTAGTGCGCGGTGGCCGTCGCGGAGAAGGGATCGATGGACGGGCCTTCGCCGCCGGGTGCAGGACGCTTGACGTTGTCGCCGGAAAAACGCGTCGTGGCGCTGTAGGTGCCGGACGTGCTGTCGACCCTGATGGCCAGCGACGCATTGGCATCGGTGGGCACTACCGAAGGACCGCCCATGCGCCAGCCGGACCCCTGCGGGAGGTCGAGCCCCATGCCGCGGCGATGCGCTTCGGCGGCCGTGTGCGCGATCATGTCCACCCAGGCCCGCGACAAATAACGGATGTAGGCCGAGTCGGCGCCCTTCGCGCCGTAGATCACCGTCACCTCGACGCCGCCGAAACCTGCAGCGTCGAGCTCGCCGAGTTGCGACGTGATTCCAGACGTGTCCACGGCACTGCCGAGCCACCACCATCGGGTCCATGGCTTGGCGTCGCGTGTGATGGCTGGCCATGCAAGCGGAGGCGACGTGCGTTGCGCGGCGAGCGGGGCGGCGAGCACCAACGCGAAGACGGCGCTCCGGCTGGCACTGCGCAGCACGCGACGCCCAGCGATGCGGAGGATGGGCACGGTGTTTCTGCACATCTGCTCTATTACCGGTAGCCTGTTCAGTATCACGCGCCAACAGTATCGTTTACCACCGCTGACAACAAGGACACTGCGACCACGTGCGATGCGATGACAGCAGGTGCCACACGGCCGGCAGGCCGAAACGGCGGGAATGGACTTCCGAGAGTAGATATACTCAACTTGAAGCGATTCATTAATCCGAAAGCGTCGAACTGCAAGCCGTACTACATCAACTCCGATCCCGCGGTGTGTCGATGAGACAGGTCAGGACACTTGGATTCGCCGTCGCCGTAGCCATCAGCGTCGCCGGTGCGGCGACTGCAGCGAACGCGCAAGCAGCGGCGAAGAAGAGCGCCGCCGCAAAGCCCGCATCGGCAGTGGACGGCAGCAAGGTCTTCGCGACGACATGCGTCGTCTGCCACCAGATCGACGGTGCGGGGAAGGAGGGTCTCTTTCCGCCACTCGCCGGCAGCGAATGGGTGCAGGGCGATGAAGCGAAGCTCATTCGCATCATCCTCGGCGGACTCACGGGCCCGGTGGAGGTCGCTGGCGAGACGTTCAATAGCGCGATGCCCGGATGGGGCCCGGTGCTGGAGGACAAGGACATCGCCGCCGTCGCGACCTACATCCGCAGCTCATGGGGCAACAAGGCCGCACCGATCACGGCAGCCAAGGTGACTTCGATTCGCTCGGCGATGTCGTCGCGCAAGGTTCCGTGGACGATTGCGGAGCTCACGAAGGTCAAGGATTGACGGAGTGGGACGACGGCTACTTCCGCAGCAGCGCGACGCCGATCCACAGATAAACGAGCGCGAAAGCGAAGCCGAGCGACGGTTCGAGGTCGAGCCAGTCGAACGGCTTCGCGGCGACGACCACCACCGTGAGCGCCGAGACCGCCAACTGCGCAATCGCCAGGACTCGCCAGCCGGGCGTGCGAAGCAGCACGATTCCCGTGGTCGCGAGCCACGCCGCGAGCAGCAGATAGGACAGCAGCCGCAGATGTAGCCCGAGCGATCCCGCCAGTTCGCTGATCAGCAGCACGTTGGGCAGCAGTGTTGCCGACGTAGTCACGGCCGCGTTGCCGAGTGCGGGTGCCGTTGCCGCGATTACCATGGCGGCGATCATTCCGACCACGGCGCCCGCAACGCCCGCCACCGTGGCGGCCCGCACGCTCGCGCGCTGCGCGCCGGCAATCACGGCGACGCCGGCGGGCACTGGCAGCAGCAACAGCAGGTGCGCCACGAAGATCCACCAGAGCCCCACATAGGCGATGGTGTTCGCGTGCACCCATGGCAGCAACTGCGACGGCGCATTGAGCATGTCGGTGCTCAGGCCGCGCGCGAAGAGAAAGCCGAAAGTGTAGGCGATGGTGATGAGGAACATCACTCCCGAGGCCAGCGCCGCGCGCGCGCCAAGACGAACGACGCGCGCGTCGGATTCGGCCTGCGACGCTACCACCCGGACTCGATTCCGACCGAGAGGACGCGACCTGCGGCGGGATAGTAGTAGATGAGCGGACTGCCAGCCGGATCGGGGAACCCGGTGGAGTTGAACTGCTTGCCGAAGAGGTTGCGCACGTCCACCGAGACGCGCGCACCGGCCAGCTGATACGACGCACGTGCGTCCACCTGGGTATGGCCGGCAAGCGTCTTCGTATTCGCGTCGTCGAGAAACGAGTCACCGACGTTCGTCACCTGGAGCGATGCCGATAGCCCGTGTGTCAGCGTCCGTGATAATCCGCCGGAGAGAACGCGCTGCGGAATGGCCTTCAGTTGATGGCCGCTGTCTGCAGGCGCGCGCGAGGTGACTTTCTGGAGCGTGACGTTCGCGAACGCCGACAACGACGATGGACCATCGAGCGTGAGACCCGTCTCGATGCCGCGATGACGGCTGCTGCCCAGGTTCACATAGCGAAACTTCTGAAGATCGAAGTCGAGCTCGTTGCGCATGTCCGTCTGATACGCCGACACGCTGAGCCGCGCGTCGAGCCGCTCGGGAATGAAGCTCACCTGATGGTACGCACCAACCTCGGCGCTCTTGCCGTACTGTGCTTCCAGTGCGGGGTTGGACGTCGAGATCGCAAAGGGCGGGAAGGGAACCGGCGTGCGTCGTTGGTCAAACAGCTGATCCATCGTTGGTGCCTTGAACGACTGACCCGTAGTGACGTACACATTTCCGCTCTGCCGCTCCGACTGGAGATACCGGAGGTTGATGCCGGCGCGCGGACTGAATGCCGAGCGGAAGACGCTCGTGGCCGCCGCGGTGCTCGGCGACTCGGGCTCGTAGCGATCGGTGATCCAGTCCATCCGTCCGCCGAGCGACAGTCGGAGGACGTCGGCGAAGGTGCCTTCCCAGTGCGTGAACGCCGCTGCCATGTTGCGGTGACCGCTGCCCTTCGAGTCGAGCTTGACGTGGGTGCCGGGCGACGATGCATATGCCGCCGCGCCGCCGGTGACGATGTTGTAGTACTCCGACGTCAGGCGTCCGAGACCGGCGTCCGTGCCGACGACGAGCCGTTGCTGCGCACCGCCGAGCTGACCCGAGAATTCCGCCTGGAGTGAGCCGACGACACGATCGGTGTTGAGGCGTCGATCCTTCGTGTCGGCGAATGCCGGTGAGAGCGGCAGCGTCCGAACGGCGTCGATGCGCGCAGCCTCACCGGTGAGATAGCCGCTGACGCGCGCATACGCGCCGGCGCTGGATGCTCCATCGAGCGAGAGCCGGTGCACGCGCTCGTCCGTGTTGTCGAATCGATAGAACGGCGATGCGGCGCGCGTCGAGCGTGCAACGCTCGTGTCGGCGAGCGCACCCGGCTCGTCGAAGGCGCGCCAGTGATTGAGTGTCGACAGCGTGAGTGCATGCGTCCTCCCCTCGGCCAGCGCGAGCGACCCGCCGATGCTTCCGACTTCGCGCTTCTCGTGCGCACGGAAACCCGTGGACCGGCGCGCGTCGCCGAAGAGGCTTGCCTGATGAGCACCGAGCTTTCCACCCAGCACGCCGCTGCCCTGCGCCTGGCCGAACTCACCGCCGCCCAGCTTCCATCGTGCGACCGGCATGTTGCGGCGAGTGATGATGTTCACGACACCGCCCACCGCCGCGTCGCCGTACAGGGGTGACGCCCCGCCGCGTACGATCTCGATGGACTCCACCGCCTGGAGCGGGACGAGATCCCAGTTGACCTGCCCGGTGGCCAACTCGGTTGCCGGTACGCCATCGACGAGCACCGTGGCGTAGTCCGTTTCGCCGCCGCCGTAGAAGCCGCGGACGACCAGTCGCGGCGCGAGGCCAAGTCCGTCGCCCTGGAGGACGAGCATGCCCGGCACCTGCTGGAGCGCGTCGGCCACGGTCTGCACGGGCAGCCGGCGCAGTGCGTCGCCGGAGAGGTGTGTCACTGCGGACGCGGAGGTCGTGAGCGGCGCATCGACGCGCGCTGCGGTCACGACGACCGGGTCCAGCCGGTGCATCCGCGCACTGTCGATTCTCGCGAGGGAATCGGATGTGCGGCGAGGTAGCTGTGCGCCGAGCGATGAGACGCTCAGCGCGATGGCACTAGATGCGACAAGTCCGATCGAGCGGCACCGGACAAGAACTTCCTTCATCGTCAGTCACGGGAAAAAGCGGAATCGAAGGCGGCACGCGCGGGCTCGAAGTCCACCGAGCGAACGAAGGCACACGCTTCACGCGCGCCGTGTTCACGGTCCATTCCGATGTCCTCCCATTCGACGGAGAGAGGGCCATCGTACCCGGCGGAATTCAAGCGACGAATGACATCTTCGAAGGAGATGCGGCCTCGGCCGAGTGAACGGAATTCCCAGGAGCGTTCGGGGTGGCCGAACGGCAGATGTCCACCGAACACGCCCGACGGCTTCGGAGTTTCCGACCACCACACGTCCTTCATGTGGACGTGGTAGATGCGGTCGGCAAACCGCTCGATGAACGCAAGATAGTCTACGCCCTGATAGCCGAAATGGCTGGGATCGTAGTTGAAACCGAACGCCTTGCGGCCGCCGATGGCGTCGAGCGCGCGCTGCGCCGACGAGATGTCGAAAGCGATCTCCGTGGGATGCACTTCGAGCGCGAAGCGGACGCCCACTTCGTCGAACACGTCGAGGATGGGATTCCAGCGCGTCGCGAAGTCATCGTAGCCCGCGTCGATCATGCTGTCGGGCACCGGCGGAAAGCTGTAGAGCAGGGGCCAGATGGACGACCCGGTGAAACCGGCGACGGTCTTCACGCCGAGCCTGGATGCAGCACGCGCGGTGTCCTTCATCTCGTTCGCGGCGCGCGATCGAACGCCCTCGGCGTCACCGTCGCCCCAGACGTGCGGCGGGATGATGGACTTGTGTCGCTCGTCGATCCTGTCGCAGACTGCCTGGCCGACGAGGTGGTTGCTGATGGCGAACAGCTGGAGACCGTGCTTGGCGAGAATGTCGCGGCGACCCTGGCAGTAATCGTCCTCGGCGAGGGCGCGCTGCACGTCGAAGTGGTCGCCCCAACAGGCCAGCTCGAGTCCGTCGAAGCCGAACGCCTTGGCCTTGGCGGCGACCGTGTCGAGAGGCAGATCGGCCCATTGGCCGGTGAACAGCGTGACTGGTCTCGTCATATCTGGACAGTGTGTTTGTGCGGGGGCAGCGAAAGCGCTCTACGGAAACTCAGTGAACGACAACTGATCGCTAGGATCAAGGGATTTAAGCATCGAACCTACTGGGGGAAGAATGTCTCGCGCCAATTCAAGCTGTTCGCCTTATCCAAACTGAAGTGGCGGAGCGCCCACGCCTCACTTCCCCGGCGCCTCATACGACGCATCCACCCAATCTCCCTCCACGCCACTCCGAAGAGCAGTCTGAATGAAGTGCACGCCCACCGCGCCGTCGCGCACGTCCGGATAGTCGAGATCGATCGGATCCGGTTCCTCACCAGCCTGGCGCGCCTTCATCACCCGGATGGCATTCCCGTAGAGATTCGCGAACGCCTCGTGCAATCCTTCCGGATGGCCGGCGGGCATGCGCGTACCGCGCTGCGCCGCTGGAACGAGGTACGCATGCCCGGGCTTGTACACCTCCGTCGGTCCAACGGCGTGGCGCACATAGAGGAAGTTGGGATCCTCCTGATGCCACTCGAGCGATGCCTCGGTGCCGTACACACGGATCGCCAGCCGGTTCTCCTCGCCCACGGAGATCTGTGAGCAGAAGAGGATGCCGCGTGCGCCGCCCTGATAGTGCACCAGCATGTTCGCGTCGTCGTCGATGCGACGGCCCGGCACCACGCTGCCCACGTCGGCGAAGAGACGCTCCATCTCGAGGCCGGTGACGTAGCGCGCGAGATGTTCCGCATGCGTGCCGATGTCGCCGATCGCGCCGGCGCCGGCGCGCGCCGGGTCGGTGCGCCAGTCGGCCTGCTTCGATCCGGTCTCCTCGAGGGGCTGCGAGAGCCAGCCCTGCGAATACTC
Organism: Gemmatimonadales bacterium; assembly: GCA_038319955.1. Lineage (GTDB taxonomy): Bacteria > Gemmatimonadota > Gemmatimonadetes > Gemmatimonadales > Gemmatimonadaceae > AG11. Next base: position 10,574 of record JBBQDT010000051.1, read on the forward strand.
GACGATCACCTTTCGGACCTTGCCGAGCGCGCCGTCGTTCACGAGCGCTCGCGCCTGCTTCACCATCGGGTACGCGACGTACGCATGCGTGAGCGCAAACACGACGTTGTGCTTCTTCACCAGACGGCACAACTCTTCGGCGTCATCGAGTGTCGTGGTGAGCGGTTTGTCACACACCACGTGAAAGCCGCGCTCGATGAAGGCCTTCGCCACGGGAAAGTGCATGTGATTCGGCGTCACGATGCTGACGAACTCGATGCGCTCGTCTTCCGGCAGCGCGGCTTCACGCTCGGCCATCTCCGCGAAGCTGCCGTAGACACGTTCGGGCGCGAGTCCATACGCCTCGCCCTGCGAGCGCGACTTGGCCGCGTCCGACGAGAACGCGCCGGCAACGAGCACCGCCAGTCCGTCCATCGTTGCCGCACGATTGTGCACCGCACCAATGAACGCGCCGGGACCACCTCCGACCATTCCAAAACGCAGCGCCCGATGTTGAGCCATGAGATCAGGGAGGAGGCGCGCGCACCTATGCAAAACGGTGGCGCTGGTATGTCCAGGACCGGACGCTAAGGTTACCGTTACGGCCGTGTTGTCTCAAGGTCGTTCGCCACTCTCGTCGAGGAGACTTCGGTGCGCAGACTCGCTCGAATGTGCGAAGGTCTTCCAGCGACTGGCGCACTAGCGTGACTTTACGCTGAAGTCGGCGGGAATCCTGCCGGCCGCGATGCGGATGCCCTGGAGCACACTGGTGAAGTAGTCATCGCGCTTCCACGTGTCGCCGAAGTGGCCGAGCAGGTTGACGTAGACGCGCCCCCTCCCGTACCGGCGGATGAACATGAGCGGATGATCGGTGCGCGTGGTGTCGCCCACGCTCGTGAGGTCGAGCGACGCGAGCACATGGCTGGTCGGACGCGGATTGTGGTCGAGGTAGTAGTACTCCTCCTTGTATTTCACGGAGGAGCCGAGGTGCGACACCGATGGATCCTTCGGATCCTCGATCGTCACACGGGCCTCGCGCGTGAAGGGATGGCGCTCGAAGAGGCCACCGCCGACCATCTCGCGGTACTCGGGCCATCCATAAAAGGCGTCGATGCCGGAGTGGAGCACGACGAGCCCTCGTCCCCCGCGCACGAACGACGCAATGGCGTTCTGCTGGTCTCGCGTCACCGCGTTCGCGAGGCCGTTCGGCGGCCACCGCAACGCCGCCAGCGACGCCGAGTCACTCACGCCATTCGGCGCGATGCGCAGCGTGGAGTTGTCGAGCATGAGCACGTCGTACTGCGAAAGCTTGTTCGCGGTGAGCGTGGCGGGATCTTCGGTGTAGTCGAAGCGAAAGCCTGCCGATGAGTCCAGCGCCTTGAACCGCTCCTTCGACACGTCGATGGGTTCGGTGTGCCGCCACCCCTGCGTCGCCGTGACCACCAGTACACGTATGGGGCCGCTGGACGTCGGCGCCTGTCCCGCGCACGAGGTCAGCGCAGCGACGTACAGCGCGGCAGTGATGAGTCTGCGCACACAAACCTCCAGAGAAGGACCTGGCAGCGACGAGTCGACATGAGTTTGGCGCTCGTCCACCGCGCGCGCTACCTTCGCGCCATGAACCTCTCGCGCCGATCGACTTCGATGTGTCTTGCGATTCTCCTGGGACTGTGTGTCTCGCCAGCCCTTGCAACGGCGCAGGCGGGTCCGGTTGGGCAGCCGATGCCGCGGCCCTTCGTGGCTCGCACGCAGCCGACATTTCCGCTGTGGGCCAACGGTGCGCCCGGCGCGATGGGAAGCGCGCCGGAGGACCAGCCCGTCATCACGCCGTATCTGCCGTCGGAAGGACGCGCGAACGGTACCGCGGTGGTCGTCTTTCCCGGCGGCGGATACACGCACCTCTCGATGGAAAAGGAGGGCAGCGACGTCGCCAACTGGTTGACGACCACCGGCGTCACCGCGTTCGTCGTCCGCTATCGCCTCGGGCCGAAATACCACCATCCCGTCATGCTCGGCGACGCGCAGCGCGCAATTCGCACCGTGCGCAGTCGTGCCGCCGAATGGGGGGTGAATCCTGATCGAGTCGGGGTCATCGGCTTCTCGGCGGGCGGACATCTCGCATCGTCGGCGGGCACGCACTTCGACGCAGGATCCGCCGCAAGCATGGACGTCATCGACCGCGCGAGCTCGCGGCCCGACTTCATGCTGCTGCTCTATCCGGTCATCACCATGCGCGACGATTCCATCACGCACCGCGGTTCACGTAACAACCTGCTCGGCGAGCACCCCGACGATGCGCTGGTGCGCCTGATGTCCAACGAGCTCCAGGTGACACGGAATACACCGCCCACGTTCATTGTCCACAGCACGGACGACAAGACGGTTCCCGTGGAGAACGCGCTCCTGCTCTATCAGGCGCTCCGTAACAACGCCGTGCCGGTGGAGATGCACATCTTCGAGTACGGCGGTCATGGATTCGGGCTCGCTCCGAAAGATGCGACTCTTTCGACCTGGACGACGCTTTGCGAGTCCTGGATGCGACGACATGGTTGGATCGCGGCGCGGTGACTACGCGCGGCTTTCCATTTTTATCGCAGCGGATAGCTGAACACGTAGTCCCCCGACCCCACCTCCACGACCACCGCGTCGCCACGCTGGGTCGCTGACGTCACGCCCACCGCCGCAGTCGCCGACGTACCGCCTTCCATCACCTGCGCCACCGTCGCACCAGGGAGCCGCACCGTTGCGCGCGTGTTCGGTGGCACGCGAACGTCGAGCGTGAGTCGCCCGCCCGCCAGCTTCCATCCCGACACCGCAGTTCCGTACTGCGTCATCAGCTCCGCACGCGCCGAGGTAAGCCCACCGCCCGGCTGCGGATGAATGACGATGTGCTTGTAGCCCGGCGCCGCATCGTCGAGGTCGAGGCCAGCCACCACGCGCACCATCCAGTCGCCGATGGCGCCGTAGGCGTAGTGATTGAACGAGTTCATGCTGATCTCCTGGAACGAACTGTCCGGCTTCTGTCCGTCCCAACGCTCCCAGATCGTCGTGGCGCCCTGTGTGATGGGGTACAGCCACGACGGATACTTCTTGTTCAGCAGCAACTGATACGATTCGCCGAGGTGACCGGTGGTGCTCAGCGAGTTGGTGAGATAGGGCGTGCCGAGGAAGCCCGTGGTGAGGTGTCCCATCTGGCGCACGTTCGCCGCGAGCCGATTGCCTGCATCGGCGCGGCCGTCGTCGGGAAGCAGGTGGAACTCGAGCGCCAGTGCATATGCGGTCTGCGTGTTCGAGCTCAGTCGGCCGGACGACGTGACGTACTCGCGCACCCACGCCGCCTTGATGCGCTCGAACAGGGCGCTGTATTCGCGTGCGTCGTCCGTCTTGCCAAGGACGCGAGCGGCGCGCGCGACGAGATCGGCAGCATGCGCATAGAACGCCGTCGCGATGAGATCCTTGTCGGTCGTCGCGCCGGGATAGTCCGCGCGAATGGTCGAGTAGGCGAGCCAGTCGCCGTAGTGCCATCCGCTGTTCCACAGCAGCGCGTCTCCCGCGACCTTGCGCTGGTACTCGACGTACTTCCGCATGCCCGGATATTGTTTGCCGAGAAGTCTGCTGTCCCCATAGGCGAGGTACATCGTCCATGGGATGATGACTCCCGCATCGCCCCATCCGGCGGAACTCGTCGCATTCGGTTGTCCGCGCGTGAGGACATCGGGAATGACGTCCGGCACGGAGCCGATGGGCCGCTGGTCCACAGCCACATCGCCGAGCCAGTTCGTGAAGAAGCCGGCGACGTCGTAGTTGAACGCGGCGGTGCGTGCGAACACCTGCGCGTCGCCCGTCCAGCCGAGTCGCTCGTCGCGCTGCGGGCAGTCGGTCGGCACGCCGACGAAGTTGCCCTTCTGCCCCCACACGATGTTGTGGTAGAGCTGATTGAGCATCGCGTTCGACGTCTCGAACGATCCCGTGCGTGTCATGTCGGAGTGCACCACCACGCCGGTGAGTGCGCCGAGTGCGGGTGCGCCGGGATAACCATCGACCTTCACATAGCGGAAGCCATGGAAGGTGAAGTGTGGTTCGTACATCTCCTCACCACCGCCCTTCAGCGTGTAGGCGTCGGTCTGCTTCGCGTTGCGGAGATTGTCCGTGTAGAAATTGCCCTCCTTGTCCAGCACCTCGGCATGCTGGAGACGCACCGTCGTTCCCGCAGGCCCCGTAACGCGCAACTTCACCCAGCCAACCATGTTCTGCCCCATGTCGAACACCGTCTCGCCCTTCGGCGTGTGGATGATCTTGATGGGCGTGATCTCCTCGATGCGCCGGATGGGCGGACCTGCCAGCGCGATGAGGATCGACTTCGAGTGTTCGATCGGCAGCACGCGCTTCCAGCGCTTGTCGTCGTATCCGGCCTGCGTCCAGCCATTCGTCTCGAGGCGGGCGTCGTACGTCTCGCCATTGTAGATGTCCGACGCCAGCACCGGCCCGGTGGACGCCTTCCACTTGTCGTCGGACATGATGACCTGCTCTCGGCCATCCGTGTAGCGCACGACGACCTGCGTCAGCAGCGCGACGCGGGTGCCGTACATGTTGCGCTTCTTGTCGAATGCGAGACTGCCGCGATACCACCCGTCGCCGAGCGTCACGCCGATGGCGTTCGCTCCAGTGCGAACGAGGTCGGTGACGTCGTAGCTCTGGTATTGAAGTCGCTTGTCGTAGCTCGTCCACCCCGGCGCGAGGACATGATCGCCCACTCGGCGACCGTTGATCTGCATCTCGTAGAGGCCGAGCGCGGTGACGTATGCGCGCGCCGATGCAATTGTGCCGTCGAGCGCAAACTCGGTGCGAAGCAGGGGACTCGGATTCGACTTCGTGGTGTCCTCGACGAGGTCGGGAGTGATCCACTGTGCCTTCCACTGGGCCGCGCCCATCAGGCCCGTCTCGAAGAATGCGGGCGTGCTCCAGTTGGTGGCGCGGCCGTCGCTGCTCCACGCGCGGACTTGCCAGGAGTAGCGCTGCCCCGGTGCGAGCGCCGGACCGGCGTACGGTCGGTTCACCGATTCGTCGGAGGCGACCTTGCCGGACGACCAGAGCGCCGAGCGCGCGAGGTCGTCCTCGCCTTTGGCGACGCGAATCTCGTACGCGCTCTGCATCGTCCCTCGGCGATCGGAGTGGAGCATCCAGCTCAGGCGCGGCGCCGGCTCGTCGATGCCGATGGGATTCACGGCGTACTCGGTGCGGAGCCGCTCGAGATGGAATGCCTGCCCCTGCGCCGGTACGGCGGAAGCGATGAGTGCCGTGGCGGCGAGCGCCCAGCGAAAAGGCCCGATGCGCATGTTGGAGATTCCAGATGAGTGGACTCGGCCAACATCGAGCCTGTATCCACGCGGGTCAAGCGAGCCGCGACTCGTCCTCCCGTCATTCACCGCCGAATCCGCTGCAGCTCCTCTTCCGTCCACGGCTTGTTGCGCCCCAGTGTCGCGCCACGAATCTCCGACACCGCCGACGGCTCGATCGCCGACGCGCTGTTCCCCCACGAACGACGCACGTACGTGAGCACCGAGGCGATCTGATCGTTCGTGAGCGTCGCACCCACCGGCGGCATGAGCATCGTGCCCTCCTTGCCGTGCAACACGATGCGGATCAACCGATCCGGATTGCCGAGTACCCAGGGTGAACCCACGAGCGGCTTGGCCACACCAGCGAGGCCAGTCCCGCGCGCCTGATGACATCCGGCACACGTCGCGGCGTACTGCACTTGTCCCGCAGCAAAGCGCTGCCGCTCGGCCGCGGTCAGCGGCTTCACCGCAGCAGCCGCCGACTGCTTGCCCGGCCAGTTGAACGACGCCGCAGCCTGCGTCGCCTGCGCGCGAAGCGTGCTGTCCTTGCTCGTCGTCGCCACGAGCAATCCGCTCGGCGCCGATGGCAGCTCGGCGAGCGTGCCACCTCGTTGTTCCGTCGGCCGACGCGCGCCCTCGAGTAGCGCGATCCTCTGCCAGCGTGCACGCGATGGCTCGCCTGCGAGCGTGAGCACACGCGCGACGTTCACGCCGTCGCGCGACATCACCACCGCGCGCGACAGCGCGCGGATGACCGGCTCCGCGTGCGGCGCGTCCGTCGAGAGCGCGGCGAGAAGCCGCTCGAGAAACGCGAGCTCTCGGCTGGCCACTCCGCCCACCACGAGGTCCGCGACGACAAGATCGTAACCGTGGCGAGCGACGACATTCGCGAGGGCATCGTCGCGCTGCGCAACTGGCAGCTCACCGAGGGATGCAGCGAGCTGTCGCCGCACGCTCGGTGTGGCATCGACGATCAGCCGCATCACACTGGCGCTCATCGCCGAGTCGGCGCGCGCGAGCCACGGTTCGGCAATGCGGATGCCGGCAGCGCGCACTGCTTGGGACTGGTCCTTGAGCGCCGCCTCCATCGTCGGGCGGTCGGCCGCATGCATGCCGTCGAGCGTCCAGAGCGCGTGTAGTCTCGCGCGGTCATCGCGATGCGTGCGCAGCATGACCTCGAGTGGCCGGACTGCAGATGCATCGCTACGCTCGACGAGCAGCCGCTGCGCGGTGAGCCGCCACCACAGGTTCGGATGCGCGAGATACGGGACCAGCTGCGCCACCGTCTTCGTCGACAGTTGCGGCTGAGAATCCTTCACGGTCGACGTGTGCACCACGCGCCAGATCCGTCCCAGCCCGATCGGCTGCTCGAGCCCGCGCTCGATGATCTTCTGCTCCAGGTAGCCCGTGATGTACGTGCGATGCTGGATGATGCCGCGATACATGTCCACGATGTAGAGCGTGCCGTCCGGTGCGTTCGCGAGGTTCACCGGACGAAAGCGCTCGTCGGTCGCCGTGAGGAATTCGGCATGATCGTAGGCCGAACGGGCGACGGGCATGCCGTCGCTCGAGTCGTGTACGATGAGCCGTCCCACCATGTTGCCGGCCGACTCCGTGATGAACACGCTGCTCTTGAGTTCCGCCGGCAGGCGATCACCCGTGTAGATCGTCGGACTCCCCGCCGACGTGTAGTGTGCGAGCGAGCTGTCCGGCCGCATCGTCTCAGCGCGATAGCCGCGATTGATCGCCGGTGTCTTGTGCGCCGGCCACACGGCCACGTTTGGCGTCAGGCGCTCGTACACGCCCCTCTGGTTCTGGCCGTTGGAATTGCGCAGCGCATAGTGCGACGGGATCACATCGGCCCGCAGCGGATCCTCATTGCTGTTTCGATAGAGCCGGCCGTAGTCGTCCGTCGACACACCCCATTGTCCCACGTCCGGCGACTTCCGATACGTGATGTGGCCGTCGGCGCTCATGCGAAACTCGCCCGCGTAGTTCGTGCTGTGGATCCAGTTGTCGATCCCCCACAGCAAGCCGTTCGCGTTGTGCTCCGGATTGCCTTTCGGATCGCCATAGTCGGTACGGATCAATTCCTTCGTGTCGGCGACGAGGTCGCCGGTGGTGTCGCGCACGAGCCAGAGATTCGGCGGCGCGCCGACGAGCACGCCGTGCTCGGTCACCTTGATCGCACGCGGCAACACGAGGCTGTCCATGAAGACCGTCGTGCGGTCCATCTTGCCGTCGTGATCCGTGTCCTCCACGACGACGATGCGCCCGATCGGACGACTCTCCCCTGTCCCCTGCAAATTGGGCATGTAGGCCCGCATCTCGACGACGTACATCCGTCCATCGGCGTCGAAGTCGATCGCCACAGGATCCTGCACGAGCGGCTCGGATGCCACCAGCTCGAGCCGATAGCCATCGGCCAGACGGATGCGAGAGAGCTCCTCGGCCGGCGTGAACACCGGAGCGACCTCTGATCCCTTCGGCAGCGCCGCGTTCTCGGTGGCGACGATGACCTTCGAAGGGTCGGGAGCGGTGTGCGGCGGTGGATTCTTCCGCGCCGGCTCGATACCCATGACGACGTCGGGTACGCTAGCGCCAGGATGCGGAGTCGGTGGTGCGGGAGCAGTGCGGCAGCTTCCGGCAAGCGCGAGCAGCAGCGTCGCACGAAGTCGTCGTATCACGAAACCCTTCTCCAGATGCGGGATCACTTGCATGTCAGGCGGTGCGCACTCCGGCGTCGCGGAGGTAGCCAGACACCACCATGGCGAACTGCGCGAAGGCCACTTCCGGTTCCTCGATTTCCGGATGCCACCGCTTCTCCCACTCGAAGCTGTAGAAGCCCTTGTACTGAGCGCGCGCCAGCGCTTCCACCTGGCGACGCACGGGCACCTCGCCAGTGCCCGTCAACACGTAGCGACGATCCGTCGCTGCAGGTACCGAGTCCTTGAGGTGCGTGTGCCGGATGTATGTCCCGAGTTCGCGCACGCTCGTCTCGGGCGACTCCTTGCCGAGCACGAAGGTGTGATGTGCGTCCCACAACACGGCGACGCCGGAAGAATCCGCGCGCTTCATCAGCTCGAGCACCGTTGGCGAATCCGTGAAGTCCCCGTGCGTCTCCAGCAGCACCACGACATTGCGTTCTCGCGCATACGCGCCGAGCGTGCGCAGCCCGCGCCCGACGTGATCGAGCGTCTGCTCGCGCGGAACGCCGCCCTCGAACTTGTTGCCGAACACGCGGACGTACGGAACGCCGATGTGCGACGCGAGATCGATGAACCCTCGCGCTTCCACGAGGCCGGCCGCTCCCTTCTCACCCCGCTCGTGCAGGTTGGCGGACGCACCGAGGTCTGTGAGGACCAGCCCGCGCTCTTCGAGCTCGCGTTGCGTCCGGGCCAGCCGGTTCGGCTGGAACTCGGCGGCCTGGGGCAGGTCCATCGTGTGCTTGATGCCGCGTAGCTCGATGCCGGAATAGCCATGCGCGGCGGCGAAGTCGAGCGCAGCGAGCCAGTCCCAGGTGGGGCAGCCCAGCGTCGAGAATGCCATGGGCAGGCGGCCCGATGGAGCGGAAGCAGTGGCCAGTATTCCGTGAGCGCTCGTACGGACGCAGCCCGCCGCCGCCAGCACCGCTGCCGACCCAAGGAACGAACGCCGGTCGATCTTGCCTATGTCGGTCACTTGTGCTCCCGCCGCACGACGAAGTGAAGGAAAAAAGGCTTTGACACGGATAGTCACAGAGAACTGCCGGACTTACAGACATCAGAAAGCCACAGTTCGCCTGTCTCCGCGAAAATCCGCTCGCATCCGCGTCGGTTAATCCGCGTCACTCAGTTTGCAGTTTCCCCAAGTCGAGTAGCGCAGCGATGATGCTCGGGCGCACGTATGTCCATTGTCGTCTGCCCGGTGAAATCCTGGCGCTGCCGCCATGCAACGTTTGTCACGCCTGCGCTCCCAGCCTTAGCGTCGATCGCGCTTGCAGTTCCCGTGAATTCATCGCATTCTCAGTCACGCTGAATTCGTTCGAACTTCGTTCAAATGCACGTCCGCCGCCAGCCCGTCCCACTCCGTCGCCTCCGATCATGAGCCCACTCAATCGACGCACCTTCCTCAAGTCATCCGCACTGATCGCCGCTGGCGCCGCCCTCCCGGCGCGATCGTGGGGACAGGTCATGGGGTCCAATGAGGACCTCCGTGTGGGCGTCATTGGCCTGAACGGCCGAGGACGGAATCACCTCAGCAGCCTGGCAAAGATTTCGGGAGTGCGTGTCTCCGCCATCTGCGACCCCGACTCCGCGCTCCTCGACAAGCTGAAGGCCACCATCCCCGGCGTGAAGACGTATGTCGACATGCGCGAGATGTTCGCTTCCGGTGACGTGGACGCCGTCACCGTTGCTACACCCAACCACTGGCATTCGCTGGCCGGCATCTGGGCCATGCAGGCCGGCAAGGACGTCTACCTCGAGAAGCCCGTCTCCCACAACATCTGGGAAGGCCGACAGCTCCTCGCTGCCGCCAACAAGTACGGCCGCGTCATCCAGGCGGGCACACAGATTCGCTCCGGCGAAGGACTCCGCGAGGCCGTGGCCTACGTGCAGTCTGGCGCGCTGGGCAAGATCGTCGCGTCGCGCGGCTTCTGCTACAAGCGCCGCGACAGCATCGGCCAGTGCGGCGGACCGCAGGCCGTGCCGGCCAACATCAACTACGATATCTGGACCGGTCCCGCTCCGCTCGTTGCGCCGCATCGCAACACCAAGAACGGACCTGTGCACTACGACTGGCACTGGATCTATCTCTACGGCAACGGCGACGTCGGCAACCAGGGCATCCACCAGATGGACGTCGCGCGCTGGTTCCTCGGCGAGCCGGGCCTGCCCCATCGTTCGCTGAGCATCGGTGGTCGCCTCGGCTACGTCGATGATGGCCAGACGCCAAACACGCAGATCGTCATCCACGACTACGCCACGGCGCCGCTCATCTTCGAGGTGCGCGGACTTCCCATGAAGGCCGGCATCGCGAACACCAACGGCGATCCGGCGGCCAATCAGGGCGGTCAGGGCAGCGGCATGGACAACTACCGCGGCGTCGACATCGGCAACGTCATCGACTGCGAGGGCGGCAGCATGATCGTGCCGAGCTACACCACCGCGCGGGCGGTGGACAAGAGCGGCAAGGTGATCAAGGAGTTCAAGGGACAGGATCGCCACATGCAGAACTTCGTGGACGTCGTGCGCAGCCGGAAAACGGCCGACCTCTATGGCCCGATCCAGGAGGGCGCCGTGTCGAGCGCGCTCTGCCACCTCGGCAACATCTCGCACCAGATCGGGCAGGCAGCGCCGGAAGCAACACTGCACGACAAGGTGAAGTCGAGCGCCATGCTCAGCGAAGCATACGGCCGCATGGTCGAGCATCTGCATGCGAACAACGTCGACCTCGGCAAGACGCCGCTCACCTTGGGCATGCCGCTGATGATCGACCCGAAGGGCGAGAAGTTCACCGGCCCGGATGCGGCCAAGGCAAATGCGCTGCTGACGAGACAGTATCGCGCACCGTTCGTGGTGCCGAAGCTGGCGTCGTCGTAACGCGGACTGCCAAAAGGCCCCGCCAGCACGAGTGCGCTGGCGGGGCCTTTGTCGTGCGCGCCGGTCGGCGCAGGCCTCCTACTCGCAGGTGCGCGCCCAGGGGATCACCTCGAGTCTCGCCATCGGGATGTTTGCACCCGTGTTCTCGCACACGCCGAACTTCTCCGGTTCCTTGTAGAGACGCGTCAGCGCAGCGTCGATCTCCGCGAGCTCGAGCGACACGCGCGTGGCATTCGAAGCGCTGAGCTCCGATTGCATCGTGTCCGTGCCGAGATCCGCCGCGTGCGTCGGCATCGTCGAGATATCGCCTGCCTCATCGTTGCCCTCGGCCGCATACGAGGACGACGTGCGATCGAGCATCGTGAGCGCACGGGACCGCTCCTCACGGAGTCGATTCTCCAGGTGCACCCGCTGATCATTGGTGAGAGCCACGATTCTCCATAGGTGAAGTGATGAGCGACGCCGCCAATGCAAAGACTAGGCGCGCGACGAACCGAACGACAGGTCGTACCGAGAGGCGTTGGCGCCGCACCTCGTCACGTCGAAGCGGCAACCTTCAAAGGATCAATTCGCGTAGATGATGTGGCCGTCCTCGTCGATTCCCATCTCGATCTCGTTGCCGCAAATGCCGCACTCCGCGATGACGTGCCACACCTCCTGCAACGTCTCGCGCTGACCGTCGGTCGACGGCTTCACCGTCACTCGCTTGTAGCTGTATTCGCGACAGTTGCCGCACGCATGCGAGCGCGCGATCCGCTCGGCGCGTTCCCGCGTGATCTCTGCCACTACTTGTTCCCCTCGGGCAACAACGGTTGCTGCTCATCGTTCCCACTGGCCACACCCATCGACTTGAACGCAGGCCGTGGCGCCGGTGGCTGGTAGACCGGCTGGTTGGTTCCACCAGTCGCAGCGCCTTCACCGGCAGTGGATCGCAGCAGTTCGCGGATGCCGCCGAGCGCGCCCATCACACCCGTCGCCTCCGCCGGCAGGAAGATCGTCGTCCCCTTTCCTGCGGCCACCGCCGGAAGTGCTTCGAGATACTTGAGGCCAAGGAGGTACATGGCGGCCTGGCCTTCAGGCAGCGATGCCGTGATGCGCTGGATGGCCTCCGCCTCGGCCTGCGCCATCGCGAGCCGCGCCGTCGCCTGGCCCTCGGCGCGAAGGATCGCTGCTTCCTTTTCGCCCTCCGCCTTGCGAACCTGCGCCTCCCGCTGACCCTCTGCCTCGAGGATCGCCGCGCGCTTGCCGGCTTCCGCGTTCGTGACGGCGGCGCGTCGCTCGCGCTCCGCACGCATGACCAGCTCCATCGACTGCTGGATGTCGCGCGGCGGCTCGATGGACTGCAGCTCGACGCGCGTCACGTCAACGCCCCAACCAACCGATGCATCCTCGATCACCTCGCGCATCCGCTTGTTGATCATGTCGCGGCTGCCGAGCGTCTGGTCGAGCTCCATTTCGCCGACGATGTTGCGGAGCGTCGTTCGCGTGAGCGTCTCGAGCGCGTACGGGAGGTTCTGCACCGCGTACGTCGCCTTCTGTGGATCGGCGACGCGGTAGTAGATCACGGCGTCGATGTCGATCGTCACGTTATCCTTCGTGATCACCGGCTGGCTCGGGAAGTTCAGCACCTGCTCCCGGAGATCGATTCGCGCCGTGCTGCCCGATGTCACCTTCTTGACCCCTGAGACGTCGGACTCGAAGAACCGAACGTCGAGCGTCCGTGCCCGGTCGACGAAGGGGACGAGCATGTTGAGGCCGGATCGCGCGATGCGGTGAAATCGGCCGAAACGCTCGACAACGATCACCTCTGCCTGCCCGATGATGCGGACCGAGGCGACGAGGAGCACGACGACCGCGGCGGCAATGAGGCCGGCAACTGTCAGGAAGATTCCCATGTAAGACTCTCGGTGGGGGTTCGCCGAACGGTGAATTCTATCCCCGGAGCGCAATCCATGCCGCCCGCCGCAGAGAGAAGCAGAGGAACGCAGAAGCTCTATTGCGCCACCGCCGACCGGCGCAACATCCACCTGTACAACCAGATTATCGCGCCGACAAACCCGATCACGCCCAACGGCTTGGCCAGCACGAAGTCATCGGCCACGAGTGCGAGAGGTGCGTCCTTCGCGAGGGCGACGATCATTCCTGCGTTCAACACGCCCCACAGGCTCTCGCCGACGATCAATCCTGACGCCACGAGCGTTCCGAGCCGCTGGGCGCGACCGGGATTCGGCATCGCGCGTGCGCGCTTGTCGTACCAGTGCGAGATCACCGCGCCAATGATGACGGCGAACGTCGCCGACATCGGCAGGTAGATGCCGATGCCGACGGCCAGTGGCGGGATGCGCAGCTTCTTCCAGGACCCGAGGAGGATGTCGAGCAGGATGAGGCCGACGCCGACCAGCGCGCCGATGCCGATCATCTTCCATTCGAGGTTGCCGCCGATCACGCCCTGCGCGAGCGCGGAGATGAGCGTCGCCTGTGGCGCCGGCAACGGATTCGGGGCAACGACGCCGATGTTCGGAGCGCCGGCGAATCCGTACGCCTTCGCGAGAAGGTTCAGCACCGGCGGAATCACGGCAGCACCGCAGGCAACGCCGACGATGAGTGCGATCTGCTGGCGTCTCGGCGAAGCCCCGACCAGTTGTCCTGTCTTCAGGTCCTGCAGGTTGTCGTTGGAGATCGTGGCGCAGGCAAAGACGATCGCCGTGACGAAGAGCGCGAATGCGACGAGTGCGGGGCGCGTTTCCGGCGTGGGAGCGACGGCGAGGACGATCACCGATGCGCAGATCACGATCGACAGGATGCCGACGCCGGAAATCGGGCTGTTCGACGCGCCGATGAGGCCGGCCATGTAGCCGCAGACACCGGCAATCAGGAAGCCGACGAGCAGGACGAACGGCACGGCGATGAGCGTGAGCTTCAGCGAATTGGCGGCGAGTGCCGGCACCGACTGTGCGAACGTGTATGCGAGGTACGCGGTGATGACCATGCACACCGTCGTCAGCACGTAGATCCACGCCGGCTCGAGATCCCGGTCGGTCTCGTCGCCCGTCTTCTCGGCGCGAGATGCAGCCAACGTGCTCACGAGTCCGGCGACGACCGGCCTCGTCAGTTTGGCGAGCGTGAAGATCGACGCCACGCCAATAGCGCCGGCGCCGATGAAACGAACCTGTGTGCGCCAGATTCCCATCGTGTGCGCGGTGAGCGTCACACCCTCGGCCATCGGTTGCATCGATGTCAGGATCGGCAGCGCGATCACCCACGAAATCACCTGTCCGACGAGCATCGCCATACCCACGGACAACCCAACGAGATGTCCTGCGCCCAGCAGCGCGAGCGACCACGCGATTTGATATCCGCTCGACGCCGCGCCTCCCAGGCGGAACACGCCAGCGATCTCTGTCGCCGCGATGCGCGTTGCTCCCAGGATGGCAAGCGCCGCCGACGCGACAGTGCCGAGCATGACGGCGGTGAGTCCCTCTCGTGCCTCACCGGTGTCGTCCTTCACCTCACCGCGAACGCCCGAGCCAACCTTGAGCACTTCGGCCGCTGCGACACCTTCGGGGTAGGGCAGGTCGGACGTCGTGACGAGCGCGCGGCGGAGCGGAATCGTGAAGAGCACTCCGAGCACACCACCGCTCAGGCAGATGAGAAACGATTGCCAGAACGGGAATCCCGCCCACCACCCGACGATCACGAGTCCAGGCAGCACGAAGATGATCGCCGAGAGCGTGCCAGCCGCGGATGCGACGGTCTGGACGATGTTGTTCTCGAGGATCGACGAGTCCTTCACGGCACTCAGGATCGCCATCGAGATCACCGCGGCGGGGATCGACGACGCGAAGGTGAGTCCGACCTTGAGGCCGAGGTAGACATTGGCGGCCGTGAAGACGGTCGTCAGGAGCGCGCCGAGAACGAGGCCGCGCAGGGTGAGCTCTTTGGGAGGAGTCATCGGGGAATCTTACAGCCCGCTCTGGAGTGCGCGAGTGGCTCCGCGCAATCCAGACAATGGACACGGCTTCGTGCCGCTCGGGCCCGTCAACTGCCCGGCTCCCAGCGACTTCGGTCTCAGTCGATGGCGTCCATGAAGAACGGTTGAAGCGACAACACGAATGGCTCCGGCATTCCGGCAGGATGCCATTCGATCGATTCGCTCAGCACGTCTCCACGATCCCCACGCTCGCGCCAGCGCGACACATTCCGCGCGTCCGGGTTCACGATCCAGTACTCCCCGACGCCTTCGCGGAGGTAGAGGTCGCGCTTCACCTGATAGTCGAGCAGCGGATTGCTCGGCGAGCTCACTTCCATCGCGAGCAACAGGTCGCGTAGCTCGTACGGGTACGGTGGGCGCTTACC
>JBBQDT010000052.1:0-25084 GCA_038319955.1 Gemmatimonadales bacterium
GAGCTACCAGTCGACGATCGCGCTGTCGGAGGGCGTGAATACGATCACCCTCGTGGCGACGGATGCGGCGGGGAACGCGGCGACGGTGGTGCGGTCGGTGACGTTGGACACGACGGCGCCGGTGCTCGCGGTGAGCACGCCCGCCGATGGCATCACGGTGCCGGATGACAACATCACGGTGTCGGGGACGGCGACGGATGCGAATCCCGGTCTGCGCGTGACGGTGAACGGCGCGGCGGTTTCGCTTGGCAGCGGTGGCGCGTTCTCGACGACGGTCGCCCTCGCAATGGGATCGAACCCGATTGCGATCATCGCGACGGATTCGGCAGGGAACACCACCATCGCTACGCGGAGCGTGACGCGCGCAACGGCACCGCCGCCGGCCGTGAACGGATTCGCCGAGCGGATCCCGATCGACAATACGATTGGCGCACCGGCGCCAGCGGCGGGACTCGTGTCGAACCTCGCGAACGCGACGGCCTTCCTCTACACGGGTCCGAATGCCGTCCAGCACGGTGTTGCGCCGGGCGCGATTGCGCCCATGCGTGCGTCGGTGATTCGCGGGCGATTGTTCACACGGAGCAATCAGCCACTGAGTGGTGTCGCTGTGCGAATCGCAGGACATCCGGAGCTGGGATACACAACCTCACGCACGAATGGTCTGTACGACATGGCGGTGGCGGGTGGCGGCACGTTCACCGTGACGTACACGAAGACCGGCTATCTCCCCATAACGCGGAGTGTCAAGACGACGTGGAACGAATTTGCGCCGCTCGAGGACGTGGTGCTTTCGACGGCCGATCCGGTGGCCACGCGCATCACCTTCACTGCACCAATCGAAGTCGCGCGCGGCAGTGTGTCGAGTGACGCCTCCGGAACTCGGCAGGCCACGTTGCTGTTCCGGCAGGGAGCGCAGGCGAGCATGGTGCTGCCGAACGGCACGACGCAGTCGATTTCTGGTGGCATCACGGTGCGCGCCACAGAATTCACTGTTGGTGCACGCGGGCCGGAGGCGATGCCGGCGACGATGGCCGCCAACACGGGCTATACCTACGCCGTCGAGTACTCCGCGGACGAAGCCTTGGCCGTCGGGGCGACCGCCGTACTCTTCTCGCAACCCGTGATTTCGTACACGGAGAATTTCCTCGGCTTTCCGGTGGGCACGTCCGTCCCCTCCGGATACTTCGACGTCGTGACGAACACCTGGAAGCCATCGCCGAACGGCCGCGTCATCAAGGTGCTGACGGTATCAGGTGGCCTCGCGACCATCGATGTGACGGGAAGCGGTGCGGCGTCATCAGCTGATTCGCTCGCGGTGCTGAGCATCGACGCGCAGGAGCTCACGCAGCTCGCACAGCTCTATCAACCTGGCGTCTCGCTCTGGCGGATGCCGTTGAGCCATTTCTCCAGTCTCGATTTCAACTACACCACGCGTGCGCCGCGAAATTCGCCGAAACCACCGCTCCCGCCTGATCGGTCGCCAACGGACCCACTGAAACCATCGCCAGACACACCCTTCCCCAGCTGTCAGCAGGGCTCGGAGATTTCTGTCCAGGATCGCATCCTCGGCGAGAGCTTTGGTATCGCGAACACGTCACTCGGCCTGCACTACTCGACGGATCGCACGCCGGGGTTCGCGAGCGCCCGCACGCTCGACATTCCGCTGAGCGATGCCTCCATTCCGATCGAGCTGCAGAAAATCCAACTCACGGTGGAAGTCGCCGGGCGAAAGCTCGTTCGCGACTTTGCTCCTGCGGCGAATCTCAACTACATCTTCCAGTGGGACGGCCTGGACGCGTACGGGCGCCGGCTGAACGGTCCGCAACCGGTGAACGTCAGCGTCGCCTATCTCTACTTCGGCGAATACGCGCCTTTCGACTGGTTTCAGCTCTTCGGCAATTTCCCGGGCAATGCGACCGAGAACTATGTGCCGATTCGCACGAATAGCCTCGCGCCGGTCTTTACCAACTACAAGACATACATCGGCGCGTGGGATGCACGGCGGGAAGGTTTCGGTGGGTGGACCATCGACGCCCACCATGTCTACGACCCGACGCGCAAGATCCTGTACAAGGGCGACGGCACGACCGTCAATGCCACGCCAATTGGCGACGTGATACGCACCGCGATCGGGACGGGCGTCAGAGGTCACTCCGGCGATGGCGGTCCGGCCTCAGCCGCGCAGCTCTATTCGCCAGGGAAGCTCGTGGCCCTCGCCGATGGCTCGATCGCCTTTACGGACGAGATCTACATTCGCCGCGTCGATTCGGCGGGGACCATCACCACGGTGCCGACGGTGAACGCGGGCTTGTTCGGTCTGACCGCAGGCCCGGATGGCAGCCTGTATTTCGGCGCGACCACCGAGAAGGAATACCGCGTCGCGCCCAACGGCACGCTGTCGGTCGTGGCGAGTGGCGGAGCTCCGTTGACGGATGGTGTGCACGCGGATTCGGTGCGCATGTTCATGCCAGAGTACACCCTGCGCGCCGTGGCGCCCGACGGAACGCTGTATCTGATGATCAATGGCGTCATCTGGCAGCTGGCAAATGACAGGCGGTTCTACCGTGCCGCTGGTGTGCAATCACCCAATTGTGGTGCGCCCGTGCTCACCGGTCCGGCCAAGGCGGTCACGTTCTGCAATAGCCCATCGGCGTTGGCCATCGGTCCGGACGGCAGCCTCTATGTCGCCGAGTCCAATGGACCGTGGATTCGGCGCATCGGGCCGGATGGCAACACGAGTCTGGTCACGGGTGGTCCCGGCTCTACCACGGGATTCAACAATGGACCGGCGCTTCTCGCGCGAATCAATTCGCCGACGTCGCTGACCGTCGCGCCGGATGGCTCGCTCATCGTCGTCGAGAATAACGGGCAGACGGTGCGACAGATCAGCCCCGCTGGCTTCATCCGGACGATCGCTGGTGCCGGGGGCCCGGGCCGCTCAAACACGGACGGTGAGCTGGCGCTCGCGGCACCGGTCTCGACCTACCATGCCGTGGTCGCCCATGACGGCAGTCTCTACCTGACCGGCGGCTCGCGTATTCTTCGCGTCGCACCTGCGCTCCCCGGCCTCACCCTTGGCCAGTTCGTCATCCCGTCGAGCGACGGGAGTGAGTTCTACATCTTTGGCGTGGACGGTCGTCATCTCAGCACGCGCGACGCGGTGACGATGCACGATAGCTTTACATTCCAGTACGATAGCACGGGCACGCTCACGTCGATCACCGACGGAGACGGTCTGGTCACCACAATTCTGGCTGCGGCACCCGGAGTACCTGGGGCGATCGTGTCGGCACGCGGCGTTCGCACGTCGGTGCAGCTCGATGCGAACGGTTACGCCAACCGTCTCGCGGGGCCGAGCGGATATGTGCGGGTGCCGCAGCATGACTCGCTGGGTCTGTTGCGCACGCTGCGCGATCCGCGCGGATTGCCGCACAGTTTCAGCTACGACTCGCTGGGACGACTGGCGGTTGATGCGGATACGCTCGGTGCACAATCGCTGATGGGGTATGTAACCGCGACGAAGAATACGGTTACGCACACCAACGCGGTCGGAGTGGCGACGTCCTACTCGGTGGAGCTGGCAGCCGATCAAACGGTGACGCAGACGAGCGCGCGCACCGGACTGATATCGGATTCCACGCAAGTCTACAAGAACGGGCTGCGTACGGAACGTGTTCCGGGCGCAACGACAACGGACTCGTTGGTTGCCGATCCTCGCATTGGGTGGCCGGTATCGTTCGCGAAGACGAGCGCGTATCAGACGGGCAGCACTGCGGGCACGATCACGCGGTCGCGCATGCGTATCGGTGGGTCGTCGAATATCCTGAGTGGCGGTGGGCTGCTGCTGGACAGCACGCGCGTGAATGGTCGCCTCTACCTGGACTCGCTTGATCTTGGCGCGCGACGTTCCGTTTCATCTTCCCCGCTAGGTCGCCGCGCCACGACGCTCTTCGATCTGCGCGGTCGCACGCTCTCGGAACAAACGTGGTCTCAGGTTCCGCGTTCATTCTCGTACGATTCGGTTGGTCAACTCATCAGCACGACAGAGGGGGGACAGACCGATTCCGTGCAATGGAACGCGCTGGGACAGCCGTCGCGCACTCGTCGGGCGGACGGCGCGGTGGTCACGTTCGTGCGGGACACGCTGGGGCGCGTACTCACACGCGGGTTCGCTGGCACGCTGTCCGAGACGTTCACGTATGACGCGCAGGGCAATCCGGCTCAGGCGAATTTCCTTGGGGGCCGGAGTTACGGCTTCACGTACGACGCGCACGATCTCCTGACCGCCGACTCGCTGGTGAGCGCCGGCGTCGAACTGGGCCGCTACACCTACGACGGCGCGCGCCGGCTCACGGGCGTGCGCCGGCCCGGTCGGCCTCTGCTCAGCTATGGATATGACGCGTCGGGACGCCCGACCTCGGCCGGGAGCGCGACGACCTGGGCCCGCTTGACCTACGTGCCAGGCACCACGCGGCCGGCGACGCTCGCGGCGAGCAGCGGGCAGATATACGCGCTCTCGTACGACGGCACGCTCCCCACACTGGTGAGCGGGTCCGGCCTGGTGAGCGCCGCGGTGCAGTACCAATACACGAGCGATCTCCGGCTGCTCACCGTGAGCCTGGTGAACGGCCCTACGACCGACTACGTGTACGACGCCGATGGCCTCGTCACCCGGGGTGGGCAACTCGCGCTGACGCGCGATCCGATTACGGGCGCGATCACGCGCGATAGCGTGGGCGTGGTAGCGACGACGCGGATGTACGACGCGCACGGTGCGGTGCAACGCATCGACCTGCGGGTGGGCGGCGCCACGCTCTTCTCGCAAGCGCTCGTCCGCGATTCCATCGGGCGTATCACCGCTGCGGCGGATTCCAGTGCGCAGGGCGCGGCAACGACGCGCTATCGGTACGATGCGCTCGATCGGCTGGATCAGGTGTCGGTCGCCGGGACGGTCGCGCAGGCGCTCGTGTACGACCTCGCCGGGAACCGGCTAAGCAGCACGACAAACGCGGGGACGGTGTCGGCGACGTACGCGAGCGACGACCGGCTGCTCTCCGTTAACGGGCTCGCGATCACGCACGACTCGGCGGGTGCGCGGCGGACCGAGGTGACGGCGACGGACTCGCTGGCCTATGACTACGACGATCTCGGGCGGCTGACCCGCATCGCGAGTCGCACGGCGGGCACGCTGACCTTCCAGCTCGACGCGCTGGGGCGCCGCGTACGGGAGCTGCGGAACGGAAGCGTAGTGCGACAGTTCGTGTATGGGGTCGCCCAGCAGCCCGTGGCCGAGTTGACGAGTGGTGGGGCCGTGCGCAGTGAGTTCATGTACGTCTCTGGAGGCGTCGCGCCGGACTATGTGCGGCAGGGCAGCACAACGCTCTATCTGCTGCGCGACCAACTGGGGAGCGTACGGAAAGCGATCGACGTGTCGAGCGGAATAGTACTGCAGGAGCTTGAATATGATGCTCAGGGCACCGTTACACGCAATACAAATCCGGGACTGCAACCTTTCGGATATGCTGGTGGAATTATGGACGTGGATCGACGCTTCGTGCACTTTGGCGCGAGGGACTATGATGCGCGGACTGGACGATGGATTCAGGCGGATCAATCGGGTGCCGCCGGTGGGCCCAATCGATATTCGTATGCCTACAACGACGCGGTCAATCTCACAGACATCACCGGCCTGAAGCCTTGTTCAGAACGACTCGCGGACATACGCGAACGTCTAGACATTGTACGAACACGTATCGCCGAATACTTGCGCAACGCAAGTAGAGGCACCAATGACCAGGATCACCTGATGCAGTTGCAGGGATACAGGGATCGTCTGAACAAAGACCTTAGCAATTACTACCGTGACGGCTGTGACGACGATGACGATGACTTTCAACAGATGAAGCGCGAGGGAAGCCGACTCCTGAGAATCCCATTGCCGACTCCTGCAATGAGATACGGCCCGAAAGACAAGAAGTGGAAGAAGCGACTGGAGGAGTCCTGCGAGGACTTCAAGCGCGGCGCGGACATACTCCTAAATGACCTGTACAACGCTCTTAACAATGGCCCTTTATTCCCGCTGCCATCGGGTGCTGCCGCCGGTTCGATATGGATCACCCCATAACCTCGACGCTCTAAACTGCATGCGCATCGTACGTAGCCATGCGCAGCTGCTCAACCGGCAGCGAGCGAAGATGGAAGCGGTGACGCGCGTAATGCAACTACAACACCACCCTTGGAGCGCGCCATGGAACCAAGTACCACGTCCGATTGGGTAATCATTGATGCTCTTCGAAGCGCGGCGCGTCAATCATCACCCAGTGACAGATGCTGGGTTTCACTTACGCGCACGGGTGGCCAGAATCGGCCATTTCTTCTACCTACGGTGGAAGAGTTTTTCATGGCGTTTTGCCTCGACGTGCTACGGGAGGACTTCGTTGTCCGGCTTGACCTACCCGATGACGTCACCTTCGCGACTGAGTCTCCAATGCTCGCGCGGGTACCTCGCGAGTTGAACACCATCATGGACCTGCTGCGAGAAAAGTATTCGGACGATCGACTGTATCCGTTCTCGCTGTGGATAGTCCCCCGACAGTGCCTTGCTACGGCGGTCGAACTGATAGAGGCGTTCCAATATCAGGGCGCCGACGGGCAGCTATTTACTGATTTGTTAGTGATGGGGGTAAGTCGGCTCGCGGTACAGCAGTCATCACTGGACTTGTCTGTCAATTGCGAAAGGCTCGACTCGGCAATCGACGCAGTAGTGCGCGCAACGCAGTCGCTGCATGGCAGGGTAAAATGGGCAGGGGACACGCCCGAATCACTTCGTGGGCGACACCCTCTGCCGTAGCCACGCGCGACTTCCGCATCGAGTTGTCGGCCCGTCCCTCGGGCGTATCAGCGCCGCGGCGGATTCCAGTGCGCAGGGCGCGGCAACGACGCGCTATCGGTACGATGCGCTCGACCGGCTGGATCAGGTGACGGTCGACGGGACAGTGGCGCAGGCGCTCGTGTACGACCTCGCCGGGAACCGGCTAAGCAGCACGACGAACGCGGGGACGGTGTCGGCGACGTACGCGAGCGACGACCGGCTGCTCGCCGTGGACGGGCTCGCGATCACGCACGACTCGGCGGGGGCGCGGCGGACCGAGGTAACGGCGACGGACTCGCTAGCCTATGACTACGACGATCTCGGGCGGCTGACCCGCATCGCAAGCCGCGCGGCGGGTACGCTGACCTTCCAGTTCGACGCGTTGGGGCGTCGCGTACGGTAGCTGCGGAATGGAAGCGTGGTGCGACAGTTCGTCTACGGCGTCGCCCAGCAGCCCTTGGCTGAGCTCACCGCCACGGGAGGGGTGCGAAGCGAGTTCGTGTACGTCTCGGGCGACGTCGCACCGGACTACCTACTACAGAATGGAAAGGTGATCTATCTCCTGCACGATCAACTTGGGAGCGTGCGACAATCGATCGACGCGACGACAGGAGCGGTGCTGCAGGAAATTGAGTACGATGCTCAGGGTGTCGTAGTACGGAACACAAATCCCGGACTACAGCCATTTGGGTATGCCGGTGGCATGATGGATGTGGATGGGCGGTTCGTACTCTTCGGTGCGCGTGAATACGACGCCAAGACAGGCCGCTGGATGGAACCGGACCCAATCGGAGTAGCCGGAGGTGGCAATCGATATGTCTACGCGGCGGGTGATCCCGTAAACTCTATTGACCCCTCAGGTCAGCGCCCAAATATCGGTGCCGCAATAAGGGGCTACTGGAAAGGAGTAAGGCGAAACATAGGTGCTCGAATCATTCAGATCATCATCAATATCAGCGGGGAACAGGTCGAACTTCCACCGGAACCGCAGCCGCCAGTGACACGTGCACCAGTCAAACCGGCCCCTCCTGATTCCGGTCAGCGACGCCCCAACGATGACAATCGGGACGCTCCGCACTCGCCGTTGTCAAATCTTCGCAAGCTTTGCGGCGATCTTATCAATTCGCTTGACTGGGGTTGGCATCCGGAACTGCTCATGCCGAACGGGCAAGGGCCGTTTCCAGGAGGCGCGCCCGTACCGGGACCGGCCGGGGCACACTCTGGTTCTTCGCTCACTGAACACCGGACTCGAGCGCCGGCACGCTCAATTCTCAACAACTTCGAAGGTCCCCTTACGCACAACGACCGGACAGGAGCATCACCACCAATGGTGACACGGACTATCACGAAAGTGTCGCGTGCGGCGTCCTACACTATTTCGATAATGTCTGATATCGCGCGGCGCTTGGTGGAACGATGGTCATTCTCAGATGGCCCTCAGGCGCACTTGAAAGGGTTTGATGTCCTAGTGATGCGCTCGCGCTCCGAAACAGTGGAAGCGCTCACGAAGATCGAGCTGGCTCTACAGTTAATCGAGCGATCCGATGCACGGCGATTCACGCGAATGCGGGCAGATGTGCATCGGATCGTTGTGACGTCGCTCGCAAGCGCAGGAGCGTACCTTCATCGGTCGCGAACGTGCTACTTGAGCGAAAGCATGATCGCGAGCAGCAGCACATTTATTGTCGCAATCGTGCTGGTGCACGAAGCAACACACGCGAGGATCGATCACGCAGGCGTTAGGCCATATCGAGATCGCAAATCGCGCTATGAAACCTTGTGTATTCGACAAGAACTAGCGTTCGCCGCTACTCTACCAAAGAGTGAGTATCCGACGATCGATGAGTGGATTGCTACTAGAGGCCAGCAACTCGGCACACGTGGGCTCCCTTAGCGGCACTTCGACGTGAACTGGGCTTAACCCGATTTGATGGACGCGTCCTCAGCGCGGTACCCACTTTTCGAATGCTCGTTACATTGCGCCGTCTCGTCTTTACAGTCAGCAACACGTGGAGCTTGCCCATCCAGCAAAGGCTCGAAGCGCTTATGCTATCTAAAGCGCTTCGAACGACCGTGCTGGGATTCGAACTCTGCATTGATCCGCACGTGGCGTGGCCGATGGTGAATCCGTGCCCGACAAATTGCGGGCGGCACTGCTTCTACTCGAGCGTACCGACCCGCGGCGCTTCGCGCGCATGTCGCAGGATCTGCGACGATTCATCGTGACGCCAGTTACAGCGGTTAGTGCTGCCCACTTCCCAAAGTCGCAAACCTGCTATCTCAGCGCTCAGTTCGTGGAGACATACCCCACGGAGAACATTGCCATTGCCATCGTGCATGAATCCGCTCATGCACGGATGGATAAGGCAGGCATACCATTGTATCCCGACTGGCGAGCGCGAATCGAACGCCGTTGCGTGATCGAAGAGATCGCGTTCGCGCACCGGCTTGCGCAAGAAGGACATCCGACTATCGGGACATGGATCACGGATCGGCTACAAGGTCCAGAATTCACAGCGGGATAGCCGAGAGCTGCTCGGCCGCTCACGGCACGAGCGTGGCGTGCCGCGTGGGACTGGACGCACCCGTCCGCACCGCCGTCGGGATAATCCCAGACCCGAACGGGCTCTCCGCCGATCGCCGAAAAACTTCAAATCACCGAGTCCAAGGAAAATCATCTAAGGTGGCCAATGCACTGACCCGTGTCGCAGTCACAGGTGCCATCACCGCGAATCTCCTTGGGGCCGGAGTTAGGGCTTCACAGACGACGCGCACGATCTCCTGGCGGCCGACCCGCTTGTGAGCGCAAGCATAGAACTGGGTCGCTATGGGAGAGGCGCAGCAGTTCAAGCGACGGCCACGCCTGCCAGTAGGCTTCCTAGCAAGCTCCCTTTCATCAAAGCCACCATCGACCTGGATGAGGCCCTCTACCGGCGACTGAAGGTGGACGCGGCCCGCCGTGGACGCACCGTGCGAGAACTCGTTGCCGAGGGCATACGTGTGGTCATCGACTCACCCGTCGTCGGCCGCGCAACCAGTGACGACAGACCGAACGCCGAATGGTTCGGCGCCCTCAACGCATTCGCCGCGAACGCCGAGGAACACGATCTCGGCGCCACACGGGCGAGCATCGCCCGCCGCCAACGAAAGTCGTCAAAGTGACACTGGGCCTCGATACCTCTGTCGTGGTCCGGCTGCTCGTCGGCGAGCCGGCGGAGCAGGCCGAGGCGGCGCGACGCATGCTCGATGACCAGCCGCGTGGTTCCTGCGCGATCTCCGACAGCGTCGTCGGCGAAGCGTACTTCGCACTCCGTCATCACTATATGGTCCCGCATGCGCGCGCCGTGGGTGCATTGTCCGCACTCCGGAGCGACCCGCCATTCCACGCCACCGGCGTGGCCAAGCGCGTGCTGGCGCAGATGCCCGAACGAGAAGCGGGCGCGGGCGTCATGGACCGTCTGATTCACGGCGGCTACGAGCAGGACGACATCGCCATGGTGACGTTCGATCGAGCCGCCGCGCGACTGCCCGGCGCGCGGCGCCTCGGGAAATTGCGCGAGGCGTGATAGGACGGAGAAAGTGCTGTGCGTCTGTCATCCTGAAGACCTGCGCCGTGTGCGTGCGGCACGAGTCGTCCAGTAGCAGACGTCTACGGTTTCTCAGGCTGAGAGTAAGCCCCCAAACGCGGTCATTCTCCCGATTCCAAAATTCCGTGATTCCAGCCGTCAGTTCTGCTGTTGCTGATAGAATTGGTGGAACGGCGGAAGTTCATCAGCAAAAGAAGGCTCGAATCACGGAAAAAGAGAATCACGGAATCTGATCTCTGTAGTACATGTTGGTTGAGCCCCCGAACCCTTCCTGCTCCATTGAGAAGTCAATCGTCACTGATCTGCGACGTCTTCTGCGTGTCGGGCATCTTCACGTACACGGCTAGAGACATCGCCACACAGGCGGTGACATACCAGAAGTACCACGCCTCGTGCCCGGCATTCTTCGCCCACAGCGCGATGTACTCCGCAGTGCCGCCGAACAACGCCACCGTCACCGCGTACGGCAGCGCGACACCGAGCGCCCGAATCTCCGTCGGAAACAGCTCCGCCTTCACGACAGCATTGATCGACGTATAGCCACTCACCGCGATCAACGCCGCCATCAGCAACGCGAATGCCGTCCCTTCATCGCGCGTCGCCGCGAGCGCCGTCATCACCGGCACCGTACCGAAGAGTCCGAGCACCCCGAACGAGATCAGCACCGGCCGGCGGCCGATGCGATCGGAGATGTAGCCGACCAGCGGCTGAATCAGCATGAACACGAGCAGCGTCAGCGCCGAGATGCGCGATGCGTCGGTCTTGCTCCAGCCGCCCGAGTTGACGAGGAACTTCTGCGCATACGTCGTGAACGTGTAGAACGCGACGGTGCCGCCTGCCGTGAGTCCAACGACTGTCGCGATCTGGCGAGGATAGCGCGCCAACTCACGCAGCGGCGACTTCCGCACCGCACCCTCAGCGGCAGCCACCTTGAACGATGGCGTCTCGTCGATGCTGCGACGCAGCCACAGCGCGGCGACGGCCAACATACCTCCGATCACGAACGGAATGCGCCACGCCCAGTCCTCGAGAGCCGCGTTGCCGAGCGTCCGCTGCAGTATCAGCAGCACGACGAGTGCGATCAGCTGGCCGCTGATGAGCGTGACGTACTGGAAGCTCGAGTAGAAACCACGCAGCTTCGCGCCCGCCATTTCGCTCAGGTACGTCGCGCTGGCGCCGTACTCGCCACCCACGCTCAACCCCTGCAGCAGCCGAGCGGCGACGAGGAGAATCGGCGCCGCCACACCGATGCGCGCATAGCCCGGCGTCACGGCGATCATCAACGACCCAAAGCACATCACCATCACGGAGATGCTGAGTGCCGCCCGTCGTCCATGTCGGTCGGCATAGCGTCCCATCAACCAGCCGCCGACGGGGCGCATCAGGAATCCAACGGCGAACACCGCCGCCGCATTGAGCAGCTGCGCGGTCTGACTCGCCGGTGGAAAGAACACCTTGGCGAAGTAGAGCGAGAACGCGGAGTAGACGTACCAGTCGTACCACTCGACGAGATTGCCGATGGACCCACCGAAGATGGATTTGAGCCGGTGATTCATCGCGCCCGTGTGTTTCGGTGAACGCGCTCGACGAACGATTCGATGAGCGCCGCGAACGCCGCGGGGTCGTCATACGGCAGCGCATGCGCGGCTGTCGGGACAACGGACAATGTCGCCCCCACCGTCCCCCGCGACGAGATGCCCACGAGTCGCGCCGCCTCCGCAGCCCACGCCAGCGTGACGACAGGATCGTGCGCGCCGGACACGATCACCGTCGGCGCAACGATGTCGGGCAGCTTCTCCTCGATGCGGTCGGCCAGCGCGTAGCGCAGCGTGGTGAGCAGGCGCAGCGGACCGGCGCGAATGTAGTCACGCAGAACCACCCAGCCGAGCCGGAAGGGCTCGAACGGAATGTCCGCGAGCACGCGGAGCACCTGCCCGCTGATCGTCCTGTGTGCGGGATCCATGGTGGGCGCGTTGAGCACCAGACCCACGACGCGGCGAGGGTCCTGCATGGCCAGCTCCACGATCACCTGGCAGCCATACGAGTTGCCGATGAAGATCGCGGGCCCGATACCGCGGACGTCGAGCCATGCGATGAGCGCAGCAGCCAGGCCGCGCGTATCGAGCACCTCGGGCGGACTCCCGCTTCGCCCGAAGCCGGGCAGGTCGAGGCCCGCCACGTGATGGCGGGCGACGAGCAATGCCATCGTCGGCTCGAGATACCGCACTGACACGCCGAGTCCGTGCACGAAGACAAGCGGCGTTCGTCCCACGACAAAATGCGGGGAGACCATCGCATGGATTGGAATGCCATCCACGAGATCGGTGACGGAGACGAGTTGTGCGCTGGAGGCGAGATCGGGCGACATGGCGCCAAGTCTATCCCGTTCGCGGCTCATCGTGCAGCCCGCGCGCCCATCTATCGAGCCGCAGCGGGCGCAGGTAACATTTGCTCGTGAAAGATTCATCGGATCCGCAGCCGCGGCTCTCTCGTCGAGAGATGCTGCAATCTGCCGGCATCGCCGCCGGCGTCGCGCTGAGCGTGCCGCTCACGCAACTGCTCGCGCAGGCGCCCGCCGCCACGCAGGCCGCGCCCACACCGCTGGCTATCCCACCAGACCCGACGAAGACGCCGGGCATGCCGTCTGGCGCCCTGGGCGAGCGATCACCATTCGAGCAGCCCGCGCTCGCGCCGCTCAACGTCATGCAGGGTTCGACCAACTCGCCGCTGCACAAGCTGCGCGGCACGATCACCCCCTCGGACCTCCACTTCCAGCGCCATCACAACGGCATCGCGCTCATCGACCCGGCGAAGTACAGCCTCACGATTCACGGCCTCGTCGAGCGCCCCCTCACGTTCACGCTCGATGAGCTGAAGCGCTTTCCCGCGGAGACCCGCACGTATTTCGTGGAGTGCGCGGGCAATGGCCGATCGGCGTATCGCAGCCCCAAGCTGGAGATGACGCCGCAGGACGTGGACGGCATGACGAGCAACTCGGAATGGACCGGTGTGCTCGTGTCCACACTGCTGCGCGAGGCCGGTGCGCAGGCGTCGGCGAAGTGGGTGCTCGCCGAGGGCGGCGATGCGGCGCTGCTGTCGCGGAGCATTCCGATGGAGAAGATGCAGGGCGACGCGATGATCGCGTATGCACAGAACGGCGAACCAGTCCGCGCGGCGAATGGGTATCCCGCGCGGCTCCTGTTGCCCGGCTACGAGGGCAACATGTGCGTGAAGTGGCTGCGTCGCCTCGAGGTGATCAGCGAGCCGAACATGTCGCGCGACGAGACGGTGAAGTACACCGATCCGCTCCCCGATGGTACGTCGCGACAATTCAGCTTCGTGATGGACGCCAAGTCGATCATCACCGCTCCTGCCTATCCGGAGAAGCTGAGTGCTGGATGGAGGCCGGTCACGGGCATCGCGTGGACGGGCCGCGGCAGGATCACGCGGGTGGACGTCAGCGTGGACGGTGGCCGCACCTGGCACCTCGCGGAGATCTTCGGCAACGCGCTGCCGTACGCGCACGCACGATTCCAGTACATGTGGAACTGGGACGGCAAGCCGGCCACGCTGATGAGCCGGGCGCACGATGAGACAGGCTACGTGCAGCCGACGCTCGACGAGTTCCGGAAGGCGCGCGGCAAGGGCACAGACTACCACTTCAACTGGATTCGCTCGTGGAACGTCGCGGCGGACGGCACCGTGGGGTTCGGCGGATGATGCGACGCGTGACAGGTATCGGTGTCGGTCTGTTTCTCATGGCCTGCACACCGGCGAATGAGGTCAAGCCTGGCGACCGGCCAGCACGCTATGGGCTCGGCCGCACGCCCACGACGGCGGAGATCGCCGCCATCGACATCGACGCCAATCCGTCCGGGGTGGGATTGCCGCCGGGCCAGGGCACCGCGGCCACTGGTGCGGTGATCTACGGGCAGAAGTGCGCGGCGTGTCATGGCCCGAAGGGCGAGGGCATCGACAAGAATCCGAAGCTCGTGGGCACGGAGCCACCAGCAGGCGCCGTCTTCGCGTCGGACCCCAAGCTGCCGAAGACGATCGGCAACTACTGGCCGTATGCGACGACGCTCTACGACTACGTGCGTCGCACGATGCCGCTGACGTCACCGAATTCGCTGACGCCGGATGAGACGTACGGGCTCGTCGCATTTCTGCTGACGGAAAACGGGATCATTCCTCCGGGAACCACCGTGGACGCGAAGTCCCTCCCGGCAATCAGGATGCCGGCGCAGAAGCACTTCGTTCCCGACAACCGAGCAGGTGGCGCGACGTTCAAATAGAAGCGCCGTGATGCAGCCAGGGGACGCGCTTCATCCCCTTACGTACGCCAATCACGTCGACGTGCGATCCAGCCACCGTGGTAACGCGGGTGGGTCCATCGCTTCCATGCGCGCGAGCAGTTGCTCTGCGCCCGTGTCGACCACGAGCAGGTCACGGTACTCCTGCCGGATGAACCCTTCAGTCACGGCATGGTCGAGAAAGGTGAGGAGCGGCGCATAGAAGCCGCTCACCTCGAGCAGGCCGTACGGCTTGCGATGCAGGCCGAGCAGTCCCCAGGTCCAGACCTCGAACAGCTCCTCGAGTGTCCCGAGGCCGCCCGGCAGCGCAAGAAATCCATCGCCCAATTCGGCGAGCATCGCCTTCCGCTCGTGCATCGACGCGACGACGTGCAACTCGGTCAGCCCGACATGCGCTACCTCGCGCTCCACGAGATGGCGCGGCATGATGCCGACCACTTCACCGCCTGCGTCCAGTGCCGCATCGGCAACTGCGCCCATCAAGCCCGTGCGCCCTCCGCCATATATCAGCCGTCGTCCAGTGGTCGCGAGTAAGCGACCCATCGCCTTCGCCTGCTCGACATACACGGGATTGACGCCCGGACTCGCCGCGCAGAAGACGCACACCGAGCGCATCATCAGCGGTCGTCACGCTCGAGCAGGAGGATCGCCGACATCCGGCGGCCCATCTCGCGCCGCTTCGCCGACATGAAACGGCCGACGAATCGCCACAGCCACATCCCGCGCATCTCCCGCTTGAGTCGGCGAGCTTCTTCCATCTGCGAGAGGAACCGGAGCTCTCGCCATCCGAGGGCGCCAAAGAATGCGGCGCTGTCCGCCGGCGCGAACTTGAACGGCGCATTCCCCGACTCCACGCTCTTGCCCCAGCTCTTGCGCATCCACTCGGGCAACATCGGGCTCGCGATGTCGCTGATCCACCAGCGCGCACTGCGCATGCCGTGCAGTGCACGTGCGAGCGACTTCACCTCGTCCTCCGAGAGGTAGATCAGCAAGCCTTCCGTGATCACCAGCAGCTTGCTGGACGCCTTGCCGACCTGCGAGAACAGCGCATCGCGCACAGCCGAGTCGGTGAGGTCGGCGGCGATCGCCTCGTAGCGACAGACCGGAGCCACGTCACGCATGAGCGACGCCTTGTACTCCGTCATGCCTGGAAGGTCGACGTCGATCCAGCGGAGCGTGGTCGGCAATGCGAGACGCCACGCGCGCGCGTCGAGTCCAGCCGCAAGATTGAGCACCGTGTCGATGCCGTGCTGCTTCACCCGCTCCATGATCAACTCGTCCATCACGGCCGTTCGCACGATCATTGCCCATGCCATCTGCCGGCCGCGCTTCATGCCATCGACGATCTCCTGGCCCTGCTTCCCCGCAAGTCGCTCGGCATGCGGATCGCGGAAGATCGCGTCGGGCCGCGCAGTCTCCATGGCGCGGTACACGGCGACCCAGCGCGCGGTGTCGGAGACGTTCTCGATTGCCATGATTCAGGTGGTGGAAGGCAAAGCA
Organism: Gemmatimonadales bacterium; assembly: GCA_038319955.1. Classification (GTDB taxonomy): domain Bacteria; phylum Gemmatimonadota; class Gemmatimonadetes; order Gemmatimonadales; family Gemmatimonadaceae; genus AG11. The sequence continues at coordinate 16,272 of JBBQDT010000052.1, forward strand.
TTCACTGGCGCACAGCGAAGGCGAGCCGGAGGCCGAGCGCATGGAGCAAAATCGGCTGGACTGCGGACAAATGAAAGTCTATCCTGTGCCGCAACAGGCGACGCCCCCAATCGCGCGACACCGCTCCGGCCGATCCTCCCGCCCCGCACCATGGCCCCGACACCACAGATCAATCTGCGCCGGAGCTTCGGCGTCGCCTTCGGTGTCGCGGTGGCGGTCGGCAGCATGATCGGCGCGGGCATCCTTCGGTCGCCAGCGGATGTCGCAAAGCAACTCCCACTTCCAGCGCTGTTTCTCGGCGCCTGGGTGGTCGGCGGCGCATACGCGCTGCTCGGCGCGAACGCGCTCGCCGAACTCGGCACCATGGTCCCGCGCTCCGGTGGACAATACGTCTTCGTGCGGCGTGCGCTGGGACCGTATCCGGGCTTCCTCGTCGGATGGAACGACTGGATCTCGAGCTGCGGCTCTGTCGCCGCCATCGCGCTCGTCCTTGCCGAAGCGCTCGGCACGCTCGTGCCGGCGCTTGCGTCGCGGACGATCATCGTTGCCGCCGTGGTCGTGGCGATCGTGACGGCCATCCTGTGGCGCGGCGTGCACGAGAGCGACGTCTCGCAACAGACGACGAGTCTTCTCAAGGCGCTCGCACTCATGGCGCTCGTTGCCGCCTGCCTGATCGCGCGCGTCACCGGCCACATCACCTTCGGGTCGGAGGCGGCAACCGCGCCGATCGCAGTCCCGGTCGGCCTCGCACTGGCCGCAGCTTTCGTGACGGCGCTTCAGGGCGTCATCTATTCGTACGACGGCTGGACCGGCGTGCTCTACTTCTCGGAAGAGGTGCGCGACACCAGTGAGATCCCTCGCTCGCTGTTTCTCGGCGTCCTCTCGGCGATCGTGCTCTATCTGCTGCTCAACATCGCGTTCCTGGCGGTGCTGTCGTTGCCGGCGCTGGCCGCATCGCCACTCGCCGCAGCCAGTGCGGCTACGGCGGTGTTCGGGCCGCGTGGCGGCGTGATCGTACAGGTGCTCGTCGTATTGGCGTTGCCGAGCGCGGTCATCGCCAACACGCTGATGTCGTCGCGTGTGGCATTCGCGCTGGGCCGCGACCGAGCGGCGCCGCACTTCCTTGCGCGCGTGAACGAGGGGGGAACGCCAGGCACGGCACTCATGACCAGCAGCGCCGTGGTGGGATTGTTCCTGCTCGGCGGCGCGTTCGAGAAGGTGATCGCGGTGTGCGCGTTCCTCTTCGTGGCGAGCTACACGCTGTCGTTCGCATCCGTGTTCGTGCTCCGGCACCGCGAGCCAGCGGCCGATCGGCCGTTCCGCGCCTGGGGACATCCATGGACCACGGGCATCGTGCTGCTTGGGTCGCTCGCCTTCATGGGCGGAGTTGTCGTGGCCGATCCGAAGACCGGCCTCGTCGCGCTTGGTCTCGTTGTGGTGAGCTACCCGATCTTCAGGTTCATGCTCGGCGCGAAGGAGACAGGCGCCTAAGTCTCGCCACGCGCCAACAGCGTGGCGGACGCCATGTGGCCGGTCACGTTCGCCAGCGTCTTGAAGACATCGGGCAGCAAGTCGATCGCGATGAGGACACCGATCGCCTCCGCCGGAATGCCCACGCTGGCGAGGAACGGCGCGATCACGAAGAGTGACGCACTCGGGATGCCCGGCACGCTGAAGCTCATCAGCACCGACGTCACCGCAATCGTCGCGATCTGGGCCGCCGCGAGATCGACGCCATAGAGCTTCGCCGAGAACAGCGCCACCACCACCCACGTAATGGCCTGGTTGAACCGGAACGTGGACGTCGCCAGCGGCAGCGCGAAGCTCGTCAGCGCGCGCGGCAGCCCGAGGGTCTGTTCCGCCGACGTCAGCATGGCGGGCAGCGCGGCCATCGACGAGCGGGTCGTCATCGCCACGACCTGCGCCGGCAGCGCCGCTCGCGCGAACTGCGCAAGCGACACACGGGAAAACGCCGCGACCGCCACGTAGAGCAGCACGACGCCGAGCAGCATCAGCCCCGAGTGGACGATGACGTAGAAGCCCACCGCGCCCACGACGCTGCTGCCCAGCCTCGTCGCCAGTGCGAGCGCCAGCGCGAACACGCCGAATGGTGTGAGCAACAGCACCCACTCGACCAACAGTGTCATCGCCTCCGCAATCCCACCGAAGAACGCCACGATCGGCGCGCGCACGTCATCCGCCAGCCGACCGATCGCCAGCCCGAAAGCGAGTGTGAACACCACGAGCGGCAGCATCGCACCATCGGCTGCCGCCTTGATGGGATTCGGCGGCACGAGCGACACCAGCCAGCTCGTGAACCCCGGCATCTCGGGCCGCTGCACCGGTGCGACCCCAGCACGAATTGCCGCTGCCGCCGCTGGATCGATCGTCAGGTTCGCGAAAATCGGCGGCGCGATGATCGCCGTGATCGCCGCCATGACGGACAACAGGATGAAGAAGATGAGGAACGCTCGCGTCCCCAATCGGCCAACAGTGCCCGGCGCCGTCGCGGACACGGCCACCAGCAACGACGCCACGATCAGCGGAATGACCGTCATTCGAATGGCGTTCACCCACATCGTGCCAAGCGGCTCGATCCAGCCGACGATACGTGCGGCGGCGACCGAGCCCGACGCCGAGATCGCGACGCCGAGGGCGAGTCCCAGTGCGAGCGCGATGAGCGCGTGGAGCGCCGACCCGCTGCGCTGAGGACTCACCGTGCGGTAGATCCCACGGGAAGTGTCGCCACTCCGGTGCGTGGATCGTATCGGCTGCCCGCCGGCAACACATGCATCACGATGCCAGTGGCGCCGAGCGTCGCGCCAGGCTTCACGATGGCGGCCTTGCGTGCGTCGTATACGATGGCCGCACTCTCGCCGGCGATGCGCCAGCGACCATCCGGCTCGACGATCAGTGCCGTGGACTCGTCGATGCCGACGCCGAGGTGGACTGGCTGCTCGAGCACGAGACTCACGAGGCGGTTGCTGCGCTTGCGCCGTATGAAGTGCTGGTCGACGATGACGTTGGAGATCAAGCCAAAGCCCGCGTCGGTGATGAGATTGTCGCGCGCGATGGTCATGAACGCCTCGGCGCTGTCGCGCGGGGGACGCGCGCCGCCGGGATGCCGTTCGTCGCCGGTGATCATGATCGCCGACATCACTGCGGCACCTGCCGACGTGCCACCGATGACGGCACCACCCTCATAGCGGCGGTGGATCGCCTGTTCGGTCTTCGTGCCCTTGAGCGCCTTGGCGAGCAGCACCTGATCACCTCCGCCGAACCACACGCCGGTGGCTCCGTCGAGCAGGTGGGCGACGGAGTCCGTGTTCGCCTGCTGGCTGTTCACGAACACGTTCAGCGCGGTTGCCCCCAGCTTGCGGAGATCATCGGCCTTTTCCTCGCCGCTCGTGAGGCCGCTGGAGCTGGCCATCGCGAAGACGATGATCTTCGCTTTGCCCTTGCCACCGGCGAGATCGACGAATTCCTGCACGAGCGCATCGGGTTGCGGTCCACCGCCAACGATGAACAGGCGCCCCTTGGGGACGATACCCTGCGCCTGCAGCATCGGTGCGATGCCGAGGAGGAACGCACCAAGCAGCACACGCCGCGCACCACGGGCGTGAGAAAAAACCGACATGTGTACGGAGTGCAAGAGGAGGGAAACGCCCTGTTGACCGCGGGAAATCCGGGTTCGACATCATGAAAGCGGGTTCCACGGTGCGCAATAGGTCGCCATCTGGTCCCTCACCCTCTTCCCTCTCACCTCTCACCTCTTCCCTCTCCCTCTCCCTCTTTCGGGGAACCATTGCGCCACTGCGCACGTAGGATGTTGCGACAGGCCTCCGTCCCCCACCCGTGTCACAGCAATGCTGATTGCCCTCGTTGCCCTCCATCTGGCCACCCAGAGCGGGTCTCCCGCTCAGCGTGCACAGCAGACCGCTGTCCGCGACAGCACGCCGCAGGATTCCATCAAGCGGCGTACGCCCCGACGGCTTCCGGTCACGTCGGCCGCGCTGGCATCGGCCTTTCACGACGCCGCGTCGCGTGACCTCTTTGAACGCGCCCGGCGCGCACGCATCACCCAGGACTCGTCGCTCAAGAGCTACGACGCCAAGGTGCAGCAACGCACGTCGGTGATGATGAGCATCGGAAAGATCGGTCGAGAGCGACTCGTCTATCGCCAGGAGAGCGCATCCCGTGTGCAGTGGCAACGCGGCGCCGGTGTGCGCATCGACGTCACTGGCGCGCGCGTCGCCATTCCGATCATCAACTCCACCAAGGACGAGCGCGACGCCGTCGAGAGCAATGTCTCGAGCAGCGAGATGTCGCCCATCCCGTATTTCCCCGGCTCCGAAACACTTTGGGTCGGGGGTGCCGTGGCGAAGACGGAAGTGGACGAACGCGACATGGTCAACCCGATCGCCGTCGGCGCAGAGGCGTACTACACCTACTCCTCCGGCGACTCCGTGAGCTTTCGCCTGCCCGGCGGACGCACGATCCAGCTCCGCGAGCTGAAGGTTCGACCGCGCTCACCGAAGTTCAATCTCGCGGTCGGCTCGCTGTGGTTCGACACGGAGTCGGGTCAGCTCGTACGCGCCGCGTATCGGCCCGCCGCGCCGGCACACACCACCATCAGCATCACCAGCGGTGACTCCACCACGAAGTCCTCGAAGGTGACATCCGTCCTCCTCACGGCGCTCATCTCGCCGAACAAGGCAGAGATCTCGGCGATCGTGATCGAGTACGGGCTCTATGAAGGTCGCTTCTGGTTGCCGCGCATCCAGTCGGCCGAGGGCACCTTTCAGGCGATGTTCGCGCGAGTTCCGGTCAGGTACGAGAACGCCATCACCTACGCGAGTGTCAACGCGACGTCCGACCTCCCCGCCATTCACGTCGACACCACGCTCTCGGCGGAGTTTCCTCGGCCACGACCACCGAACGAGCTGAGTGATGATGCGCGACGCAAATGGCTGGACTCGACTCGGACCCTCTACGCAGCGGCGCGAACGGCACGGAGCGACTCCATCCGCGCTGGCGCCAAGGTCGGCTCGCTGCGGCAGTGCGACACCTCGGCAACGCGCACCATCACGCGGTACCGCTACGACACGAAGGTCCCCGTCGAGCTTCGCATTCCCTGCGACATCGATCAACTCACCCACTCGGCGGATCTTCCGGCGTCGATCTACGATGCGAATGACGACGTATTCGGCACGGAAGATCGAAACAGGCTGATTGCGGACGCGCTGTCGATGGCCGCGCAGGCACCTATTGCCTTCGGCATGCTGCCGCCGCCACGCCTCCAGTTCGGCCTCTCGCTGACGCGCTACAATCGCGTCGAAGGATTCTCGACGGCACTCGGTGTCGAGCAACAGCTTGGTGGCGGCTATGTGGCGGCAGCGCTTGCACGATTGGGCACTGCGGACAGGGAGCCGAACGCAGAGGTATCGCTCGCGCGAACGAACCTCAGTACCACCGTGCGTCTCAACGGGTACAATCGGCTCGTCTCGGCCAACGACTGGGGCAATCCGCTGAGCTTCGGCAGCTCGGTGTCCGCGTTCCTCTTCGGTCGCGATGAGGGCTTCTACTATCGAGCCAGCGGCGCGGAGCTGCTCTGGAACTCCGAGCGCGGCGCTCGACTCGACTGGCGCGCATTCGCGGAACGCCAGCGTGCCGCCACCCAGGAAACGTCGTTCTCGCTCGGCGCGAACTTCACTCCGAACGTGGCGGCGACGCGGGTCACGTCCATCGGCGGAACGGTGAGATTCCTCCACACGCTCGGGCTCGACCCCAACGGCTTTCGCGCGTTCACGGATCTTCGGCTCGAGGCTGCCGGAGGGGATTCGTCGTATGGCCGGGGAGCGTTGGACGTCACCGTGTCGCGCGATCTGGTGTGGCGGTATGCCGCTGCACTCACGGTGTCGGGCGGAACCACGATCGGAGGCGTACCACCGCAGCGACGCTGGTTCCTCGGCGGCACGGAGACGGTCCGGGGCCAGCGCGCCGATACGGCACAGAGTGGCAACGCATTCTGGCTGAGCCGCATGGAACTGGCGCGCACCGTCGTCGGCGTGCGGACGGCGCTCTTCGGTGACCTCGGCTGGGTGGGCGACCGCACACGCCTGCGCGACGTCGGTAGGCCGATGAGCGGCGTGGGCATCGGACTCTCCGGCCTCGACGGACTCATTCGCATGGACCTCGCCCGCGGGATCTATCCGCGCAAGCAGACTCGCGTCAACCTGTATCTCGACGCCCGGTTCTGACACCGCGCGCGCCACACTACTAGGCAGATAGTTGACAACGTCGCAATGATGCTCCTAAACTACTAAGCACATAGTATCTAGGGGCGGATCATGGTGGACGCCGGGTCGTTGGGAGAACGGGAGCTCGACGTGATGACCGTGCTGTGGAATGACGGATCGGGCACCGTCACTGAAGTGCAGGAGAATCTCGGTGTGCCGCTGGCCTATACCACGGTGCTCACGATCCTCCGGAATCTCGAGGCCAAGGGCTTCCTGCGCCGCGAGGAAGAAGGCCGAGCGCATCGGTACTTCCCGAAGGTGAAGCAACGTGCCGAGCAGCGCCGAGCGCTGGCGCGATTGCTGGATACGCTCTTTGCGGGGTCGCCCGAGGCACTCATCGCGCAACTGGTGGATGACCACGATCTCACGCCCAAGGAGCTCAAGCGAATCGCGAAGCGGCTGCGGGACTCGTCCGCGGACGACAGAGGTGCGTCATGATGGTCCGGCAGTCTTCTACAGCAGCCAATCACCTTCGCTGGCAGAGCAGTGACAAAAAAAGAGGCCCACGAAATATCTCGTCGGCCTCTCTCTCTCGCACTGCTGTGCGGCTCTAGCGGAATGCCGGCAGGCACGCGCCCGCCCCACCACTGTACCCGGCCCTGAAATTCGCCAGCCGTTGATCGCGCGAGCCATGGCCGAGCATCGCGGCGCGCGTGGAGATCTGACGGTCGATGCGCCGGTTGCCCGTGTACGGCGGCGTTGGATCACCTGCGGCGGCGAGTCCGAAGAACGCCTCTTCCAGATCGCCCTTCTCCAGCGACCCATCCCTCGAGGCACGCTGCGTGAACACACCGGCAAGACAGTCGGCGGCGGCTTCGTTCTCGTACGGAATGTACGAGTCCTGGCCGAGCTGAATGGCGACGGCATGACCCATTTCGTGCGCGATGATACCGATGCCGGCCATGTCACCGTCGCTGCCAAGTGATTGTGCGGCAGCCTTGGTCTGGCGGGCGACGAACACTTCGTCGAAGTAGATCGTGTTCAGTTGCGGGCAGTACGCCGCGTTGTTGGCGCTCATGATGCCGCACGACGTGCGCACGTTGCCACGATAGCGCGCGACAGATGGTGGCGTGAAGTCGGCGCCGAGTTGCTTGAAGTCTTCGCGCCACATCGCGACGAGTGCGCTATAGGCCGCTGCGAGCTTGCTGTTGGATGCTGCTATGTCTCGAGCGGTGACGTCCGCGTACGGCGGCACCGGCGTCGTGGCTGTGGGCTTGGCGTATGCTGTGAAAGCCGTCGACACTGAAAGAACGAACGCGAGCCCGCCCTGGCGGGCCAATCGGGCGATGCTTAAGCGCATGTGGTACCTCCTTGAGGGAGGCAGTACCCGCGACGAGCGTTGCCGTTCCGAGCCGAGCGAGGAACCTCCCCTACAGCCTATTCGAGTCCAGCTCTTTCCATCTCGCTCCCCACACGCGCCGACGCGATGAGCTTCGGCACGTAGTCCTGCGTCTCACGCGGCAGCGACGAGAGGATGCGGAAGAAATCCGCGTCGGTACCCTGCGACTTGCCGGTCACCTTCCTCAGGGCCTTCGAGACCGTGCCTGCGCCAGAGTTGTACGCCGCCGCAGCGAGATACCATGAGCCAAAGCGGTCATGCAGCTGGGTGAGATACGTGAGTGCTGCATCGGTCGCGTCGACTGGACTCTTCCGTTCGTCCGTCCGCCCCTTCACGGTCAGCCCGAACTCCCGCGCCGTCGCACTCATGAACTGCCACATCCCCACCGCGCCCACCTTCGAACGCGCCGTCGGATTGAAGTTCGACTCGATCATCGCGAGATAGATCAGCTCGCGGGGCATCTGCCTGGCGTCGAGCTTGGCGAGGATCATGTCGTCGTACCTGCCCATTCGCGTCATGGACATGGCGAAGTCCTGCTTCAACGTGGTCGTCAGCCTGTCGACCCACTGCTCAATTTTCGGATGCTGCATGCCTGTGTCGAACGACCCCACATCGGCGACACGACCAATTGCCGAGTTCGCTGACAACGACGCGTGTCGTGCGCCTGCGGCTACCTGGTGGACGACCTGCTGCGAGCCAGTGGCCTTCACGAGAAACGAGCTATGCTCAAGTCCGGCAACGAGCGTGGAAATGCCCATCGCCACGGCCATCGTACCTGCAACGACGCCGGAAATCACCTTGCGCTTGGGCATGGCGAATACCTCCCATCTTATTGGTATTCTTGAAGTTAGCCACAATGGATCAGCATTGTAGTCTTGATTTCTACACCAAGGCACTTCTGAGATCCCGTCTTCCCGTCTTCCTGCGTGGCAAGGATGCGTCACGAAAGAAATCGGTGACGCGAACCGCGATCCCCCGTGCGACAATGACCACGTCCCGCCACACGACGCACGCACTTCACATCACGAGGGATTCGATCATGCCGAACGAAAAGATGGACGAGATTCTCGATACGCTTGAACAGGCACGCCAGCGCGCGACGTATGGCGCCGTCGCCGCCATCGTGGGCTCCTCCCCCAGAACGCTGATGGCGGGCCGAGACCGCGATCGGCGCC
>JBBQDT010000053.1:0-24895 GCA_038319955.1 Gemmatimonadales bacterium
GCTCCGAAACGTGTGCCGACGCCGATCTTCCCGACCGCTTCTGGCAGGTTGATCACCTCAAGCCCTTCCCGAAGCTTCTCAGTATCCCTCACGAGAATCTGCCTCGCGCAGTCCAAGCAGTAGTGCTTCCAGCTACGACCATCCCGGACTTTGAGGCGTCGCTCACCCTTGGCGATTTTGTGCGCCTCGTTGCGGCGGCAGGTGTGCGACGACTTTGCCGTGTCCACTTCTATTCGACACAGCAGCGTCTTAATGCCGGACATCAAAAGAGCTCAGCTTTTGCTGCGGCAAGCACTGCGGGCCACTCGCGCTCTATCTGATCAAGTTCGTCGCGCGTGAACTCGGGGCGTTCGCCGGTCCCACGTCCGACCACGGCGTTGGCGGCGCGCTGCAGCGCACTCGCAACAGCAACATGGTTTGTGCGGCCGAGTCGCCGCGTATCGAGCTCGTGCCCTTCGTGTTTCAGGCCCTTCTCCCCTAACATCCTGCCCACTTCTCGCTTCACCTTCGCATCGAGTTGTTGACGCTTGGCTTGCCGTTCCCGGACCTTGGTTGTTGGAACGGCCTTCAGTTCATCGTACGTCGTCAGCAAATCGGTCTTGCTGTACCCTTTCTCCAGCAACAGCCTGAACGCTGCCAGTGCGTCTGGATCGTCCGCAATTAGTGGTATCTCCTCGAGGAGCACGCCGGACTGACTGCGCACGTCGACAGGGTTTTCGACTGAAACACTGGGCAAGCGTGGAGAAATCTCTACTTCATCCTCGGACTCCAGCCCGTCGACCTCAAGAGGCAGCAATTCGTCGAAATACTCTCGATCAGCCTCACTGTACGTCTGGAAGTCTTCCCAGCGCCGAGCGATGTTGGCGCCCGCATGAAACACGACAACGCCCTGGTTCGCCGGATCTCCGGGCGCGTTTTGTTTGATGACACGCATGACGCGCCCAACGAACTGAATAAACGGCGACAGGTTGCCGAATACGGTAAACACCGCGGCCACTGACAGGTGCTTGTGATCGAACCCCTCACCGAGCTTTCGAACCTGCACGATGACGTCGATCTCGTGGTTCGCGAGCTTCTTCATCACCCGCTTGTTGGCGGCGGCATCTTCCCGTGAGTGCACATACTCGGCGCGCAAGTTTCTCGAACGATAGGCGGCGACAACCTGATGGCAGTGCTCGTAATTTAGGACGGCAGCGATGATCTTCAGCCTATCGTCCGAGGCGCTGTGTCGCAGCTTTTCGAGCTGCCGAATGGATGCGTCAACGATAGTGTCGAGCGTCGCTTTGGACGTCACGATGCTGCGCCTGAAATCCGCGTCATCTTCGCCCAGTTTCCGGACCTCATCGAGCGTCACGTCGACCTCGACGCCGTCGGCGGTTCGCACGTAGCGAAGTGTCTTGGGATTGAGAACAATCGCCTTGAGTCGTTTGACGTAGCCTTCCTGGATGGCGCGAGCCACGGGGTAGGAGTACAACACGCGCCCGGCCATCAGTTGACCGTCGGCCCGCAATGGCGTGGCGCTGAAGTTCACGATCTGAGCAGCCGGAAACTTTGCCTTTAGAATTTCCCAACTGACGGCAACGTTGTGATGCCCCTCGTCGAACAGGATGAGGTCGAAATAGTCACTGGGCAGGTCCTGGAGCCACCGATTATTCGCACCTTGGAGCTGCTGAATATTGGTGATCGCTACATGCGCCTCATCCAGGTCCGCGCGATTCGCGGTCGTGCCTCTAATTTCCACGGGTTCAGGAAATGGTCCCGCCGGCAATGTTCCAGACTTCGTGTAGAACATGTCCGAGTTGGACGGGTCGAAGTCCTTGCCCAGCTGCTCCGCTATTGTGATCCCGGGTGCGACCACGAGTGTTCGCGCAGACTTGAATGCGAACGGCGCGAGAGCGATGCAACCCGACTTTCCGCACCCGACGGGAAGGATGATTCCGACCTCTCGTTCTTCGCCCTTCGGGTTCCCCGCGTATTCCTGAAGGCTGAGGAACGCTTCACGTTGCGGGTTCCGCACGCCCTGGTTCCCCTCGATGTGCGGCTCGCGCGTTTGGAATGGCGAAGTCATAGATGAGTACCCGACTTACTGGTTAGCAGGAACCTTGCGAAGTATCGGAATCCAATGCGAACGCGCGCCAAGGGCGGCCACGGTTATCTCTCAACAGACTGACTGGGTCGCCCCCGGAGCCCGAGCGCCTGCTCCGATGCCGATACTGCGCCGAACCGACGCACGAGCCCGATGCTGGAATCGGACGCTAAGTGCTGTCGCACACTCCAAAGGTGAAGCGCTACTCCTCGGTTGTGAGGCCGGTTGCTTCTGCCGCTTCAATTGCACGCACAACGGCGGCCCGCGCCCATGTGGTGAAGTTCATTCCGTCGCGTGCGGCAACTTCGCGCAGGCGATTGATCTGCGGACGCGTCATTCGGATGTTGAACCTGATGAGGGGTTCGTCAACAAGCGGACGACCCCGGCCTCTTCCGTTCATCCCGTCACCGCGCTGAATTCGGGGTTGGCCCAAAAGAAATGGGCGCAGCCAGGGTGGCCGCGCCCTCTTTCTCTGCATCGGTCAGAACGACTGTTCAGTAATTAGACCCGTGGGTGTTCATTCCTGAACACGCCTCCACAGGTGCGAGCCTAGCTCACCCGCACTCACTAAACCCACAAACGTGACACTTCACACACCCCTCAGCATACTCCAGTTGTGACCCACAGTCAGGACACGTCCCCATGAACGTCTCCCCACCGTTGTACGAGTCAAACTGAGCCTGGCTCTGCGCTCCACCAGCCTGCCCGGTCGTCCTGACAACCACCGGCTCCGGCACCACCACTGACCCAGCCGAGGGAGTCCCAAGCAGATCCTGCTGCACCCCCTGCTTGTCCCTCCACCACTGCTCGAGCGCGATACCGATCGCATCCGGCACGGACAACACCTTGTTCGGCCCCAAGCCCACAGCGCGATCAGACGAAATCCCACGCAGCTGCTTATGCACTTCCATGATCGGGATGCCCGAGCGTAAAGCCAAAGAGATGAGCCGCCCCATCGCCTCAGCATCAGCCATGGCGGATCCACCGGCCTTCCCCAAAGTGATGAAGACTTCAAAAGGCTGATTCCGATCATCCTCGGTGATGTTCACGAACATCGTCCCGAGCGGCGTCTCCAAACGGTGCGTGGTACCGCGCAGCTTCTCGGGACGCGCACGCTTCGCACGACGCTGAAGATTCTCCGCCTCGGAATCGTACAACCCCTTCCGCAGACGATCGATCTCCGCCTCCTTCTCGGCCATCTGCCCCATGAGCTCACCGATCTCTCGGCGATCCGCGGCCGCGGGCGCCTTACGATCCGCACTCGCCTTCTCGGTCGCACCAGTCGACAACACCTGCGCATCGCGCGACCCATCGCGATACACCGTGACGCCCTTGCACTTCATGTCATACGCCATCTCATAGATGGCGCGAACATCTTCAACCGTGGCGGCGTGCGAGAAGTTGGTCGTCTTCGAAATCGCCGAGTCGCAGTTCTCCTGGAAGGCAGCCTGCATCTTCACATGCCACTCGGGCGCGATGGCGTTCGCCGTGACGAACACCTTCTGCCACCTGGCCGGCACTTCGGGGAAGTTGACGTGCCCTTCCTTCGCGATGCGCTCGATCAGCTGCTCTGAATACCAGCCTTCACGCTTCGCGATGGCGACGAAATCCTCGTTGACATCGGGCATCATGACGCCGGCCTGATTGCGCATGAACGCTACCGCGAAGATCGGCTCGAGTCCCGATGAGCAGCCGGCGATGATGGAGATCGTTCCGGTCGGCGCGACGGTGGTGACGTTGCAATTCCTCAACAGCTGCATCGGGCGGATACGCTTGCCTTGTGCGTCACGTGCGCAGGTCTCGTCCGGACCCCAGATGGACTTGGCCCACTCGGGGAACGGTCCACGCTCATTCGCCAACCGCTCCGACTCCTTCTTCGATTCCACATCCAGGAAGCGCATGACCTCGCGACCCAGCGCAACGCCTTCATCAGAGTCGTACGCAACGCCGAGGCGGATCAGCATGTCCGCAAAACCCATCACGCCAAGTCCGATTCTCCGGATGCGCTTGGAGAGCGCGTCGATCTCGGGGAGCGGATACTTGTTCGCGTCGATGATGTTGTCGAGCAGGTGCGTGCTGAGCTGGATGTCCTTCTTGAAGGCGTCCCAGTTCATCACGCCGTCCTTCACGTACAGCCCGACGTTGATGCTGCCGAGGTTGCAGACGTCGTAGCTGAGAAGGGGCTGCTCGCCACACGGGTTGGTGGCTTCGTATGCGCCGAGGTGCGGGACGGGGTTGTAGCGGTTCGCTTCGTCGATGAAGAAGCAGCCCGGCTCACCGGTGCGCCATGCGCCGAGGATCATCTTCTCCCACACCATGTTCGCGTCGAGCTGGCCGACGACGGCACCGGTGGACGGATCGATGAGATCGTATTCGCTCTTCGACTTCACGGCGTCCATGAACTTCGTCGTCACCGCGACGGAGATGTTGAAGTTCGTGATCTGCGTGAGGTCTTCCTTGCAGCTGATGAAGTCGAGGACGTCGGGATGATCGACGCGCAGGATGCCCATGTTGGCGCCACGACGGGTGCCGCCCTGCTTCACGGCGTCGGTGCTGGCGTCGTACAGCTTCATGAAGGAGATGGGGCCACTGGCGACGCCGGTGGTGCTGCGGACCATCGCGCCTTTTGCGCGGAGCTTGGAAAAGCCGAAGCCGGTGCCGCCGCCGCTCTGATGGATGATGGCCATCGACTTGAGGGTGTCGTAGATGCCGTTGCGGCCGTTGGCCAGGGCATCCTCGACGGGCAGCACGAAGCACGCGGACAGCTGGCCGAGCGGCCGGCCGGCGTTCATGAGGGTGGGCGAGTTGGGCTCGAAGCGACGCTGGGTCATGAGCGCGTAGAACTCCTTCGCCGTCTTCTCGACCGCATCTTCACCCGCGCCATACCGCCCATCCGCCTCAGCCACCACCGTTGCGACTCGCCAGAAGAGGTCTTCGGGAGTCTCGGTCGCCGCACCTGTCTTGTCCTTGACGAGATAACGCTTCGCGAGCACGGTGCGCGCGTTCGAGGACAGCGTGACAGGTCCGACGGGTGGCTTGGCAGAAAGGGGCATGAGGCAACTTCTCCGGAAAGTGATACGTGACATTTAGTCCGGGCCGGACGGGGAGCAACTTCGCTCGACTCGTCGGGGGTGAGGCGCGGGGGAGCAACCTATCTGTACTCGTGTATCCGCACCAGCCCCTACTTAACGATATGCAATATAACGAGTTGCAGTGTATGCATCACTTAGCTGAGGGAGGCTGATTTCGCGCGTTGAAAACATGTGCGGCCCTCCAGGAAAACAACTGATTGTGAGATTTGACTCACCATCGGACGCAATTTCGACCCGCCTAAGTCACAATGACGCAACATGTTACCCGAACGATTCCCAAAGCGACTCCATCATCCGTAGCGACTAGTGCCGGGCCCATCAGATCGCTGCTTTCGGGCACTCTTGCTTGGAATCACGTGCGCTAACTCACTATGGTTTGCGACCGCACCCAGCCCAGAATAGAACTGCCGGTCCGAGAGTTATGGCAGTTTTTCCATGACGGCGGAAGAGCAGGTCCCACGCTTCGCTCGGGACGACAACTAAAACGACAAACCGTACGCCGTATACGCACTCACCCGAGACGCATTCACCAAAACCCGACCCGCCACCGGCACGGCAAACCCGAGCCGGATCTTCTGGGGCGCATCCCAATCGAAGATCGCCGCCGAGAGAACCACCTCGCCACCCGCGCTCGCGATGGCGTGGCCGAGCCGGCTCGCCGGCGCGCACACAGTTGGGTTGAGCGGCCGCGCGTCGCAGTCGGCCACCCCGGCGTCGACGAACGCAGACACCGACGACCGGTCGAAGAAGAACGGCAGCGACCCGATGCCCTTGCCGCCCAGGCCGAGCGGCGCGCGATACTCGAACGAGCCCGCCGCGGCGCGCGTGCCGAACAGGCTGCCGCGCGGGAAGCCACGCACGCCGAACGTGCGGCGTCCCTCGCCTACCGTGTATGTCGGGATGATCTGGATGGTACCGCTGCTCGTGCCACCCACTTCGAGCGACGACGCCGCGCGACGATCGGCGACACCGCCGGCCACGCGCAGCGCAAGCACGTGATGCGAATAGCCGGGCAGGTCGAGGCTCTTGAACAGCGACGCGGTGCCGATGATGCTCGCCGACGCACGATTGCTCATGCTGTCCGACCGCGTGCGGCCGCGCGCCGTGAACGCGAGGCTCACGCCGTCCTCCGACGAGATGCTCAACGTCGGACGCTGTGTGTTGCTCCACTGGCCAGCGAGATAGACGCTCGGATATTTGTACTGCCGCGACAATGCGGGGTCGAGCTGCTTGAGGAGCTCCACGGGATCGCTGATGAACTTGCGCCGCTCGAAGCCGCCACCGAACGACAGCGACGAATACGTCCGCGCCCGTGGACGCACGAACGTTGCGCCGAGCGCCGCGCTCTGGGTGCGGCGCAACAGGTGACCGATCACGTTCGTCGTACCACCGTTCTGGAGCGACGCCTCGAGCGTGTAGTCCTGCGAGAGGTCGGCGTCGACGAACGGGCGACGAAATCCAGCATACCGATACGAGAGCGACGCCACCGGATACGATCCTTCGGTGGTGGTCGCTGCGCTGAGCTCGTAGATGTGGCGGTTGATGACGTCACGCCCGCTCGTGGACGCACCAAGACGCAGCCCGCCATTGGGCGCATCCTCGAGGATGGGATACCAATACCGCGGCATCGCACTGCGCCACGGTGAGTAGCCATGGAATTCCCCCTCGGCGAGCGGCTCGCTCTCGATCACCGGCGCCGCGGGCGGCGGCCGCATGATCGGACCGGCGGGGCGCACGACCTCCTGCTCTCCCACAACGCCGACATGATATCCGTCCGCACGCAGCGTGACGGCCGCGATCCGATTCCCCGACGGCGACACATCGGGAGTGAAGATTCCATTGCCTTCGCCCGCGCGCTGCATGGGCACGCGTCCGCCTGCGACCGTGGTCGCGCGCATGAGCGAGGGAATGCCTGTCTCCTCGGACACGTAGAACACGGCGCCGCCATTCGCGCTCCACGCCGGCGACGAGATCAGCCACGTGCCGCGCTCGACGACGTGCGACTCACCACTCAGATAGTCGATGATCTCGAGCGTGAAGCTGCCACCGTGCGCGCGGTGCACCGCGGCGATCGACCGTCCGTCGGGCGACCAGCGCGGCTCGCTCCACGTCTCGTCGGCCATGCCGTCGCGCACCAGGCGCAGCGCCCGTCCGCTGGAGTCGAGCACGATGAGTCGCGTGCGCGTGGCCGCGAGCTGCACGGCGACGATCGTTCCATCCTTGCGTACATCGGGCTGCACGAGTCGCTGCCCTCTCGTGAGACGACGCTGCGTGCCATCCCTCTCCACATACAGATCGGACCGCACCTCACTCGGCGACGTGAACTCGAGCTGCGCGAACAGCAGTCCGCCATTCGCCAGCGGGACGCTCGGGCCGAGCGAGTTGCGTCGTCCGAGGCGGCTTCGGTCGCCATTGAGACCGAGCACGTATTCGGCGGAGGTGGACCGTCCGTCATTCGACGCGTAGACCAGTGTGGAGTCGTTGACCCAGCGCGGGTCGCGCGCGTAGTAGCCGTGATGCGTGAGCTCACGCCATCCGGCGAGCGGCGGCGTGTTCGCACCGACGGTTCGCTGCACGGAGTCGCGCCACGCGCGGAACGCATCGTCGAACGAGATGCCGAACGCAGCGCGCGACGAGTGGTTCAGCCGCCAGGGAATGAGCTCCCTGCTCTGTGCGTCGACGAGGTGCCCGACGGTGGTGTCGCCCCGCGTGCGCGAGAGGTAGTCGACGAACAACGACCCGTACGTGTACGCGCCGCTGCCGCCCGGAAAGATCGCCGAGCCGAGACTGAGCTCATTGAGTTGTGGCAACCGGTTTTCGAGCGCAGCGGCGCGAGCAAACAACTTGCTCTCGGCGTTCTTGAGGCGTCCGCCCGGCGTGAGCCTCGACTCGTAGTAGACGGCGAGTCCTTCGGTGAGCCACGACGGGCCGTACGTGTTGGGAAAGAGTCCGGGCGCGCGTCCGAAGATGTGCCGCGCAACTCCCCACAGTCCGTCGGCGCGATCGAGGTGGAAGATGTGCGTGAGCTCGTGCGTGATGACGATCGCGAGCCAGTCCTCATTGAGGTGCAGCGAGCTGCTCTCGATCGGTGGCGTCGCGAAGACCACGATGCGATTGCTCGGCGACGGTGTGGCGTAGCCGTTGGAATAGTCGGCGTCGTCCGTGACGACGAGATCAATGGTGCCGCGCGGCGGCTTGAGCTCCCTCGCGAGTTGTCCGTAAGCGCGTTCGGCAGCGGCAGCGGCGACGCGTCCCTGAAGCTCGAGGCCGACGGGAGCGTGGACGTGAAAGTGCTCGGTGTCGAGAGTGCGGTAGCGCTTGTACGGCGACGGTTGGGCGTGCGCTGGGAGGGCGAATGCGAACAGCGCAATGACAGTTGTCGTCGTCCTCATCATCGCGACCCCAGTGCGCGGAAGTAGCTCTCCAATCCATCTGCGACGCCCTTCGCATACCGCTCCTGAAATTCCGGCGTCCGCAGCGCTGCCTCCTGATCGGGAAGGATGACGAACGCACCCTCGCAGAGCACCGCCGGATACCACGTACCGCGCACCACGGCGAGGTTGTCGTAGTTGATGCCGAGGTCCACGAGACCCATCTGCGACACCATGCCGCGCTGGACGGCGCGCGCGAGCGGCTCGCTGTGCGTGCGGAAGAAGTACGTCCCCGTTCCGGCCGCGAGGAATGGATTCACGCCGTCGGGATACGCATTCAGGTGGATGGACACGAACGCGTGCGCGTTCGCCTTGCGGGCGATGATCGGTCGGTCGCCGAGTGCGACGGGATCGGCGGTGGTGCGCGTCATGACGACGCGCGCGCCGCGCTCCTCGAGCATGCGCTTGAGTCGCTCGCTGATCGGCAGCACTGCATTCGCTTCATAGAGTCCGGTCGGCCCAGTGGAACCGATGGGTGGATGGCCGGGATCGACGGCGATGGTGAGGCCGGCGAGTGGACGATTCGCGTCGACGGCGGGACGGCCGCGCAGCTTGAGCACCAGCGCGTTGTTCTCCCACAGCACGAGATACCCGAACGGCGCCGCGCGGAGATGCACCGTGACAATGGCGCGCTCGGTGCCGACCTGCTTCCACTCCACGGTGCGGACCATCGAGTCGGCGGCCGCATAGTTGACGATGTCGGTGTTGCCCCGCACACCGTACAGCGTGATCGTGATCGACCGGTCGCCCTCTTCAACGAAGTAGGGAGCCCTTTGGCCGATGGGCATGATGACGTCGACGCCCATGCTGCTGCCGCGGACGCGCATGTTCGACATCACCCGGCGATGCACCACCGCGCCAGGCATGTCGCGGACGTCGGCGGAGTCGAGCCAGACGTCGAGCGCATCGTCGAGCCGCACGCGCACCCAGCCGCCCGACCGCTCCATCAGCGGCGCGAGCGTGCCTGGCGTGAAGAACCATTTGTAGGTGCCGCCGGGAATCGGCCTTCCTATGATTGTGCGATCCGTATCGGCAGCAGCCGACGCCTGGCCGATCTGCACGACGCCAATGGTGTCGGCACGGGAGGTCGCGAGGTTTTCCGGCTTGCGCATCGCGCTGTCGGGCGCGGGCGGTCGCGCGGGAGTCGCGCTCGCGAGCCGGATGGGCAAAGTGCTGCGCGCGGTGTCGGCACCTCGGGCGACGACCATCTCATACCGCGGCGCACCCGCCGGCGGATTCGGCAGCCAGCCCATGAACGCGCCATTTGGATACACGCGCGCCGCGTGGCCATTGATCGTCAGGCTCGCCCGGCCACTGCCGACCTGCCCGAAGATGAAATTGGAGTCGCGCGAGGTTATGAGCTGGTTGGGCGCCGGATACTGGACTCGCACGGCCAAGGGCCCGTCCACTTCGGGCACTGGGGGCAGCGGCGGTGCCGGCGACGGGCGTCCGGGCACCGGAACGGGAGCGGGAGCGGAAGCCGGGGTGGGGGCAGTGCCGCCGCAGGCGATTGCGGCAGCCAGGGGAAGCGCCGACAGGGCGCGCAGGTCACGGAGCAGCGGCATGTCGAGAAGGTAATGATTGGCGCAAAATGACATATAGCGGCGATTTTGTTGACGGCCTTGTTTCGCGCCCCGTATATTCGCGCTCCATGGCCGCTCCCCTCCTATTGTGACACCTCTCGTCGTCTGCGCCTTTTGTGGCCGCGAAAACGAGCCGATGTCTCGCTTCTGCATCGACTGTGGGAAGCCGATCTCGGCGTCCTCGGCCCGTGTCGTTCCGGCGTATTCCGTCGGATCGCCTGCCCCATCCCCTTCCCCGTCCGCCGGCAGCATGTCCGCAGACGCACCGTCGCCGAGCGCGACAGCAGGCTCGGGAGGACTCATGCCGCCGTCGCGACTGTCGCCGCTGGCGCCGTCGAACAGTTGTCCGAAGTGCGCGAAATCAGTGGACGCGGGGATGCCGTTCTGTGGCCATTGCGGCACCAAGGTCACGAGCGAGGTCTCCACGGGTTCGTGCTGGACGTGCGGCGCGACGTATACCCAGGGGATCGACCTCTTCTGCGCGCGCTGCGGCACCCGCGTGGGCCAGCGGGTGAGCATGGAAGTCAACAACGCCTTCGGCACGCTGGTGCTGGGCGCGAAGAACCGGGAAGTCGGCCCGAAGATCTCGCTGCTCGACGAGACGGGCGAGGTGGCGAGCACCTTCTCGCTCGACCGGGGCGAGGCAGTGGTCGGTCGCGGCGACGCGGACATCAAATTCGACGACGTGTTCCTCTCGCCGATGCACGCGCGCTTCGAGCTGCGCGACGGCGAGCTGTGGGTCCGCGACCTGGGTTCGCGCAACGGGACGTGGACGTTCATCGAGGCGCCGACCAAGCTCGCCGACTGCGACGTGTTGCTCGTCGGGTCGCAGCTACTGCGCTTTCGCAGGCTCGGCTATCCCGGACCGCATCCACCGGAAGCCGACTCCACGCGCCGCATGGGATCGTTGGTCCCGAGTGCCGACGTCGCCGTGCTCGAGCAGTTGCGCGCGGATGGCAGCGTGCGCGACACCTTCCATCTCTCCCCCGCCCGCACGGTGCTGCTCGGCCGCGAAGCTGGCGACTGGGTCTTCCCGTACGATCAGACGATGAGCGGCCGACACGCCGAGATACGAAGCCAGGACGCGGAGTTCTTCGTGCACGACGCCGGGAGTCGCAACGGCGTGGCCCTCGGCGTGCGCGGTGAGCGCTCGATCAAGAAGGGACAGCGCGTGCTCGTGGGCGACCAGGTGATGCGCGTCGAGAGCCTCGGCCTGTGAGTCAGGAAAAGATCTGCCCGACTTGCGGCACTGAGTACCCGGCGAACGAGCGCTTCTGTCCGCGCGACGGCACCGCTCTGCGTTCCCAGGGTGGCGGGACTGATCTCGTCGGCTCGATCATCGCCGAGCGATATCATGTGATCAGGAAGCTGGGCGAGGGCGGGATGGGCCAGGTGTACCTCGCCGAACATGTGAAAATGGGGCGCAAGAGCGCCGTGAAGGTGATGAATCCGGGCATGGTGCACGATGCCGACGCGATCAGCCGCTTCAATCGCGAGGCGGCGAACGCGAGCCGGATCAATCATCCGAACGTCGCGGGCATCTATGACTTCGGCGAGACGTCGGAAGGGCTGATCTACCTCGCCATGGAGTTCATCGAGGGGGAGTCGCTGACGTCGCTGGTGGAGAAGTCGGGGGCGTTGCCCCCGATTCGCGCCGCAAATATCACGCAGCAGGCGGCGGCGGGTCTGCAGGTGGCGCACGAGATGGGGATCGTGCATCGCGACCTCAAGCCCGACAACATCATGATCGCGAAGAATCGCGATGGGTCGGATTGCGTGAAAGTTGTGGATTTCGGTATCGCCAAGGCCGCAGGTGCCGAGAATCAGAAGGTGACGAAGACTGGATTGGTGGTGGGCACACCGGAGTACATGAGTCCCGAGCAGCTGTCTGGCGACAAGCTGGATGGCCGCAGCGATGTGTACTCGCTGGCCCTGGTGGCATTCAACATGTTCACGGGCAAGCTGCCCTTCCCGAGCGAGACGGCGCAGGAGTCGATGATCATGCGACTCACGGACGAGCCGAAGTCGCTGCGGGAGATGAATCCGAACGTCGTGTGGCCGCCGGCGATCGAAGGGGTGATGAAGCGTGCGCTGCAGCGGAAGGCGGGCGAGCGGTATCAGAAGGCGGAGGACTTCGGCAATGCGCTGATGTCGGCGGTGGAGAGCATGCCGAAGCAGCAGCAGGCCGATGCAACGATGGTGATTGGCGCAGCGGCAGCGACGGCGATGCTTCAGCAGCCGCCGGCGACGCGCGTGGATCCGAATGCGGGGGCAGCGGCGCGGCAATCGTTGGCGGCATCGTCGCAGGCGGCGGCGCCAGTGGTACTCGCTCCGGCGAAGTCGAAGATGCCGATCATTGCGGGCGGTGGTGCCGTTGCGGCAGCGGCGGCGGTCGCGGTGTTCTTCGTGATGTCGAAGGGGAGTACGCCGCCGGTGAAGCCGGACACGTCGTCGGCTCTGCCGGCCGCGGTGGCGAGTGCGCCGGTGAATGCCGTGTCGAATCCCGCCGCGACCACGCCGTCGACGCAGATGCCGGTGTCGCAGGGGAGTGTGTCATCGGCGAGCCAGACGGCGGCGCCACCGGTGCAGCGGACCAGTGGTAGCGGTGCGCCAGCCATGACGTCGGTGGAGATCAGCGCCCGAATTCCGGAGCTCATTCGTCAGAGCCAGGACGAGAAGACGGCGGCGCAGGCATTGAAGGAGGCCGAGGTGCTGCAGCCGAAGGCAATCAGTGCGAGCGACAATATCGGACTGAGTCTCGTGCGTGCGAACTCGCACGCGATGCTCGGACAGGACAAGCAGAGCTGCGATATCATCGATACGATCAGGGAACGCGGAGCGTCGACGGTCTATGCAGAGAAGATCCAACTCATGGTGAAGCAGTGCGCACAATGAGCATGAGCGCGCCGCTCGCCGCCCCTCGTTTTCTACTCCCCGCCCACTCCGCGTGACGCCCTCCGCTACCAACCGTTCCGTCATCGTCCACGTCTTCGGCCGCACCGACGTGGGGCGAACGCGTGAGCACAATGAGGACGCATTCGTCGTCGCGGATCTCACGCGCGGCAATGCGACATTGCAGCCGGAGGTACGCACCCACGAGGTGGGCGATCGAGGGTCGCTCTTCATGGTGGCCGACGGCATGGGCGGCGCCGCGGCCGGCGAGATCGCCAGCGCGATGGCGATCGAAGTCGTGCTCCGCGAGCTCACCGAATCGCTGAGTGCTGCCGACGCACCGGACGAAGAGACGTATGCCGCGTCGCTCAAGAAGGCGACGTCGGCGGCGAATGCGACGATCCACACCTTCGCGCTCGAGCATCCCGAGTTTCGCGGCATGGGCACGACGGCGACCATCGCTGCCGTGCTCGGCGACACGCTCTATCTCGCGCAGGTCGGCGACAGCCGGGCGTATCTCGTGCGGGACGGCAAGGCACTGCAGATCACGAAGGATCAGTCGCTGATGCAGAAGCTGATCGAGGCGGGTGAGATCACGGAGGAAGAGGCCGAGCAGAGCGAGCGGCGCAACATCATCCTCCAGGCGCTCGGCCCCGAGGCGAACATCAAGGTGGACCTGACGCACCAGCGTGTGCGGAAGGGCGACACGCTGGTGCTGTGCAGTGATGGGTTGAGCGGCCAGGTGCGGATCGACGAGATCGCGCGCGTGGTGGCGGCGGAGCCGGACCTGATGTCGGTATGCAAGCAACTGATCGACCGGGCGAATGAGGCGGGTGGACCGGACAACATCACGGTGATCGCGGCGCGGTTCGATGGGGATGGGTTGTCGGCGCCCTCGAATGGCGACGACGTGGGACATCGTGTCTATCGTCTGTCCACGGATTCCGGCCAGGTGCAGGCACAGCGCACGACGGATCCGTCGCCGAGCGCGGCTGACCGTCGGCCGACGGCAAAGGTGGCACAGCCATCGGTGGCGCTCGATGCTCCGGAGCGGATGACGCCGACGATACCGATTCAATCGGTGTCGCTGGGACGGAAGACGCGCGGCTCGCTGATCGCGCTGGTGCTGCTCGTCATCCTGCTGGCCGGTGCGACGTGGTGGGTGTACAGCGCGGCGTCGTCGGTGGTGCAGCCGAAGTCCGACGCGCCCGCAGCAGCTCCTGCGGCCAAGTCGCCGTGACGATCGAACTGCGCGTACTGAGCGGCACGCGCGCCGGTACGCGCGAGCAATTCGAGAAGTCGTTGGTGACGGTTGGTCGCGACACGCTGAGCGACCTTCGCTTCGATCCGCAGACGGAGCTTGACGTCTCCACGCGCCACGCGGAGCTGCGAAGCGCAAACGGGGTGTGGACGATTCACGACCAGGGCAGCACGAACGGGACCTTCGTGAATGGTGAGCGCGTGGCGGACGCGCACCGGCTGAGCGACGGTGACGTGGTGAGCTTCGGCGCGAACGGCCCTCGCGTGGAAGTGCGCGGCGTGGGCGATCCGATGGGAATCGGGGCCGGCGCCGCACCGCCAACGGCGCTGCGGCCGAGCGTGCCGTTGTCGTCCGCGACGCCGTCGAAGCCGCGGATGGATACGACGATGCGCGTGGCAGTGGCGGTGGAGGAACAGACGCGATCGCTGCGGCGGAACTTCATGATCGCGGGGGGTGCACTGATCGCCGCGGGCGTCGTTGGTTTCGTGTTCTGGCAGCGGCAGGTGTCGGCGCGTGAGCAGAAGTTGATATCGATGTTCGCGAAGGCGGAAAGCGCCATGGTTGCGCTCCAGCAGACCGCGGCCACTCGGCGGCCGGGCGATTCGCTGTACGCGGCGGCGCTGCGGGATACGCTGGAGGCGCGGAAGCGCGATGTCGCGCAGGCCCGGAAGCTGATCGAGTCTGGCGACGCGACGACGGCGAATGTGAGCGAGCTGTCGAGGAAGCTCAATCGCGCGGCGCTGATGCAGCAGTCGGTGTCGGCGGTGTCGAAGGTGCATGCGCTGAACGACGCTGCGGTGGCGATGCTGGCGAGCGACTTCGATGGGAAGTTCCTGGCGGGGACGGCGTTCGGCATTACACCGGGAGGACTCCTGGTGACCAACCGGCACACGGTGCAAACGGAGGCTGGGGTTCCGGCGCAGCGGATGATGGTGATCTTCGCGAACACGAAGAAGTGGTTGCGCGCGAAGGTGGTGCGCGTGAGCGAGACGGACGATCTCGCGCTCATCCAGGTGGAGGACCCGGGGACATATCCGGTGGTGGCCGGCGTGAGTCGTGCAGGCGCCGAGGCGAGCGTTGGTGCGCCGGTGGCGTCGATCGGCTATCCGGGTGCGACGGACACGCCGATGGAAGGCTCGGGAATGAACATCACGGCACGCACGACGAGCACGCCGGGTACGGTGAGCAAGCGCCTGGACGACGTGATCCAGATCGATTCATACGCGGGCCACGGTTCGAGTGGGAGTCCGCTGTTCGATTCCACGGGGAATGTGGTGGGCGTGATCTGGGGCGGCGCGGCGGAGAGCAACGGGCGAATCGTGTATGCCGTGCCGGCGCAGCGGCTGTCGGCATTCATCGGGACGGATGCGGCGAGGTTCGTTCGATAGCTTCGCCGTCGCCGCGTTCACTCTGGGTTGCTCGCTCGCCGGCCTTGTTCTCGACCATGAGCTTCCCGTCGACGAGCATGTCGACCCGTTCGCGCGTCAGCTGCGCGCCGCGAAAGTAGATATTGACGGCGACTTCGCGCTCGACGCGATGGCCCTTGGCTATGAGGACGCGTTCGAGTGCCAGCGAGTAGACGTACTCGCGAAAGCCGAAGCCGAGCTCGGAGTGGACTTCATAGAAGGCGCCGATCACCGAGTGGGTGAGTGCTTCCTCGAGCATGGTCATGATCCACTGGAGTAAGGTTGTGGACCAATGTGATCGCATGGTGATCGAGTAGCGTCATCGCATTGTTGCGGTCTGAATCCATCGTATGCGGTGTGGCACGCCGGGCCGTCTGGTGTGCGTCTCCGTTCGATCTGTTCACTCCGTTCAATCGGTGTTCGCAATCTCCAATGCTGGCGCGGGCGGAACTGCCTCAGGACGCATCGGAGACTTGACACATCGATCGAACGGAGTGAACGGAGTTGAACGGAGAACTACCAAGACGCGAAAGCTTTTCATGGCCAAGTTGCTTCTGCTGTCTCCGTTCCATCCGTTCACTCCGTTCACTCGGTGTTCGCAATCTCCGAATGCTTGCGTTGGCGGAACTGCTCCGGGATGCATCGGAGACTTTGAAACATCGATGGAACGGAGTAAACGGAATTGAACGGAGAACTACACGGCAAGTTGCCTTCTGCTGTCCCCGTTCATTTCGGAGTCCGCAAGCTCCAATCCTTGCGTTGGTTGAGACTTTGGAGCAACAAGCGAATGGAGTCGCCGCTACGCCAGCGACACCGAGACGCCCGATTCGGCCATCCCGGCGCCGGAACCCGCGAACACCTCCGCCACTCGGCCCGTCTCCTGCTCATAGCGCGCAGCGAGGTCGCGCACTGTCGACTCGGCGCCGGACGTCGCGAAGATGGCCACCGTGCCGCCGCTGCCGCCGCCCGTGATCTTCGCGCCGAAGAGACCACTCCGCACCCCCGACTCGCGCAGCATCTCCACGAGGCGATCGGTGCCGTCGCTGCCGAGTCCACATGCGCCGTAGCTCGCGTGCGAGGCATACATCAACTGGCCCATCTCGACCGCGAAAGATGGTGAGTCGCCCAATTGCGCGAGCAGCGCCGCGAACCGTTCCACCCGGGCGTTCTCGCGCACCGGGTGCGCCGTCGCCTGACGCACCGGATAAGATCGGTCGGGATGCACACGCGTCACGGCGTCCGTGATGCCGCCGAACTCCGCGAGGAAATCCGCACCGCGCATACGCAGAGGCAACTTGCTCTCGAAGCACTCGTCGAAGATGTCCGGCGAGATGTTCGCCAGGTAGCCGCTCCAACGATCGTCGTGCACGCGAACCCGATCACCGTCCTGCTGCACGGACAGGTCCGACATCGCCGCGATCATCCGATAGCCCATGAAGGCCGCCGTGCGCACCGTGCCGTAGTCGGCACCCGCCACGACGTGACGAATTCCGGAATCGATACCATAGAAGCGAAAACCAATCGGCACGGCGACATGACCCTCGATCGTCGCCGGTTGGCAGCG
The DNA here is from genome assembly GCA_038319955.1 of Gemmatimonadales bacterium. Classification (GTDB taxonomy): domain Bacteria; phylum Gemmatimonadota; class Gemmatimonadetes; order Gemmatimonadales; family Gemmatimonadaceae; genus AG11. Next base: position 17,316 of record JBBQDT010000053.1, read on the forward strand.
CAATCGCAGGAGATGATCGCGTCGCCCACACGCGCTCGTCATCTGGTCCATCACGCCGCACGGCGCACGCGCGACATGATTCTCCGCCCACTGACTCGCCAGCGCGATCTCCGGCTCCGTGAGGTCCGCGCCGTAGGCCGCAGCGATCGCCGCGAGCGACGACACCTCCAACGCCGCCGACGAGCTCACACCCTTCCCTTCCGGCACGTTCGACTCGATGAGCATCCGGAAGCCGAGCGATGCGTCGCGTACGCGGTCGGCGTGGCGCACGAGCACCGCGTGCGCCACACCGAAGACGTACGCGGCCCAATGGCCACCGCGATCCAGGGAGAAGTAGTCCGCAATGCTGTCCGGCGTGCTCGCCGCACCGTGCAGGAACTCGTCGAGGCGAACGCTCACGTGATACTCCCGCCCCTCGCGCACCGACACCACCTCGAGAGTCGGCTCCTGCGTGGGCTGCAGCATCGCGACGGTGTGGCGGTCGATCGGAAGCTGCAGCACGAGCGAGCCGCTGTAGTCGGCGATGCCGCCCATGACGTCGAGCCGGCCCGGAGCACGCGCCACGAACACCGCAGCACCCGGCGTGAGAAAGCCCTCGCCCGCCTTCACAGATGATGATGCGCCAGAGCGGCGCGCAGTGCGGGCTGCAGGCGCGAGCGCAGGCGTTCGTTCGCGTAGCCGACCCACGCGACATCGGTCTCGAGATCGAGTGGCGCGTCGAGCGGATCGCCCAGCGCATCCGTCACCGACAGACCGAACTCCTCGGCGATCAGCACCGTGCAGAGGTCATACGGATGACAACACAGCGGGTGCGCCATGCCGCGCTCGCGCAGCACGTCGCGCAACAGCGGCCTGAGATCCGCCACGAAGCGATCGTGACCTACCATCAGCTCGTAGAGCTGGCCGCCGGTGGAGATGTACTGATCCTCGAAGCAGATCGCCTTGCCCGCGCCGACAGGCCCGCCAGCGGCGACCATGATCTCATCGTCGATCGCGGCGAGGATGTCGCGCGCGCCGGGAAAGAATCGCGCGACGGTGGCGAAGCCGTGCGTCACGGTGTCCGACGTCGACGGACGCGGCGTGAACGTCTCCGACGCACCGGTCAGCCGGTTGAATCGCCGAGCGGTGATGCCCTCGCCACGGATGGCCGAGAGCTGGTCGGAGAGGTGCTGCTTCACGAGCGGAATTTCCGTCTGCACCGCGAGCACGATGTCGCGCAATCGGGTGGTCGCTCCGCGATTGGGCGCGAGTCCAGTGAGGATCCACGCCGACCGCTTCTGGTACATCAGTCCGCGCGTGCCGTCGATGGGGTCGACGAGCAGACGCCACTGGCAGTCGCGCTCCACCGCGCCCTCCGGCAGCACGAGCCCCTCCGGCGGCAGCCCTTCGGCAATGAGCACGAGCGGCTCGTCGCGCGCGAGCTCGGTGAGTCCCTCGATGAGGGTCGTCTCGCTGACCCTGTCCACCGCGTAGATCGTGTCCCCCGCGTCGTCATGTGCGACGGCGGACATCGCGTCGCTGTTCTGCGCCTCGCATGCCGCCACGACTGAATCACGGATACGGTCGTGCAGCGCGACGATGGTGGGAAGGAGCGCGCGCGCGTCAGTGGCCATGCGTCGCACTCCGGTAATGCACGTCGCTCACGGCGCGCAGCTCGGCGGCCTTCTCCTCGGGTGTTGTGTCGTTGAGGAAGTTGCCGCCGCCGATCTCCGGTCCAGCGAGGTACTTGAGCAAGCCTGGCTTCCGCAGCGGCGGATGAATCTGGATGTGGAAGTGGAAGCCCGGATGCAGCTCACCGTCGGTGGGCGCCTGGTGCAGCACCATCACGTACGGGAACGACATGTGCCAGAGATTGTCCATGCGCACGAGCGTCTCCTGGAGCACCGAGGCGAAGTCGTCGAGCTCGCGCGGCGACAGGTCGGCGAGACTCGCGTGCGTCGTTCGCGGCGAGACGTACGTCTCGTATGGATAGCGCGCGAAGTACGGGACGAACGCCAGCGCGCCTTCATTGCTCAGCAGCACGCGACGACCGTCGCCCTCCTCGGCATCGATGATGTCGCGAAAAAGCACGCGACCGTGCTGCGCGAAGTGCTCGGCCGCAGCCTTCGCTTCGATCTCGATGGTGCGGAAGACGAAGTTGGTCGCGTAGATCTGGCAGTGCGGATGCGGGTTGCTGACACCGACCACCTCGCCCTTGTTCTCGAACATCAGCACATGGCGTACTTCGGGGCGCGCACCGAGCTCCCGATACTGCCGTTGCAACATCTCGAGCAATCGTACTACCTCACGGTGCGGTAGTTCGGCGAGCGTGCGATCGTGGCGCGGTGTGTAGCAGACGACGCGCGCGACGCCCTCGGCGCGCCGGTTCCGGAACACATCGAAGGGAGGGGCCTCGACCTCCGGCGCCGAGGGGCTGACGCAGGGATGGTCGTTGTCGAAGACGTGGACCGAATCGTAGTCGGGATTCGTCTGGCCAGAAACGCGCGTGTTGCCGGCGCACAGATAGCAGTCCGCCATGTGCGCCGGCAGCTCGCCGCGCGCGTCGTTCACGCTTTCGCCGTGCCATGGCCGGCTGTTGCGATTGGACGAGATGACGACCCACTCGCGTCGCAGCGGATGCCAGCGCTCCTCGAGGGTCACGCTACGCAGGCGTGAGCATGCCGAGCACGCGCGGGCCGCGCGCGCCGGTGGCCGTCGGCACGTTGCCGGGAATGCCCTCGAGATGCAGGTGCGCCAGCAACGCGAAGGCGACGGCCTCCTTTGCTTCGCCGTCGAAGTAGCGTTCGTCGAAGGTCACCACCGGCAATGGCGCGATCGACTGCCGGATCATGGACACCAGCGTTACGTTCTTCGCGCCACCGCCGGAGACGAGCACCTCGTCGACCGGCTCGGGAATGAACCGCCGATATGCGTCGGCGATGGAGCCGGCGGTGAGCGCCGTGGCGGTGGCGACCACGTCGGCGTCGTCGACACCGTCCTCATTGCGGCATCGCGCGATGAACCGCTCGACATACGCCGCATCGAACAGCTCGCGGCCCGTGCTCTTCGGCGGCTCGGCGAGGAAATACGGTTCGCTGAGCAGTTCGTCGACGACTGGCTGCAACACGCGTCCGGTCGCGGCAATGCCGCCATCCTTGTCATAGCGCATCGTGGGATAAAGCCGACGCACCACGGCATCGAGCACGCCGACGCCAGGCCCGGTGTCGAAGGCGCGGACACTCGCCAGCGTGCCGTCCGGCGGTACGACCGTGACGTTGCCGATGCCGCCGATATTCTGGAGCGCACGCCAGCGTCCGCCGCCGAAGAGCAATGCGTCGGCGATCGGGACCAACGGTGCGCCCTGCCCGCCTGCCGCGACGTCGCGCACACGAAAGTCGCTCACCACGGACAGCCCGGTGCGTTCGGCGATCACTGCCGGTGCGTCGAGCTGCCAGGTGGAGTGTCCCGGCTCGTGCCAGAGCGTCTGCCCATGCGTGCCGATGGCGCGCACGTCCGCGCGCGCGACACCTGCCTCCCCGAGCACGGCGATCGCGGCGTCGGCGAGCCAGCCACCGAAGTCCACTGCGAGACGACAGTAGTCGCGCGCCGAGCCGTCACGCATGGCGGCGAGCAGGCGGTCGCGCTGAGCGGGCGCGTACTCGTGCACGTGAAAGCCGAGCAGTTCCACGCCGAACGCGTCGCCGATGGCCGGCGTGAAGCGCGCCACGGCGGCAGAGATGCCGTCGAGCGACGTGCCGGACATCAACCCGACGTATGTTCCTTCGGCGCGCGTCATTCCACCGGCGGTGGAGCGCCGCCGATGACGCGACGCACGACGCCGCCGCCCTCGTCGAGCTTGCGCTGTGCCTCGTCCTTCCCCACGCCGAGCGCGTGCATGACGATCGCGAGCTTGACGGAGCCTCCCGCGCGTGCAAGCAGCTCGCGCGCTTCGTCTCGCGATACCGAGCTGACTTCACTGACGATCCGCTCGCTGCGATCGACCAGCTTCACGTTCGTCGGGCGGAGATCGATCATGAGGTTGCCGAAGGTCTTGCCGATGCGGATCATCGCGCCGGTGGTGATCATGTTCAGGATCAACTTCGTCGCCGTGCCCGCCTTGAGCCGCGTGCTCCCTGTGACGACCTCCGGTCCGGTGACGGCGACGATCTGGACCTCCGCCGCGGCGAGCATGTTGGCCGGCGGTGGCGAGCAAGCGACGATTGCCGTACGGGCGCCGACTTCGCGCGCATACTCGAGCGCGACGCGGACGTAGGGCGTGGTCCCGGAGGCGGCGATGCCGACCACCATGTCGCCGGCGCGAACGCCCCTCGCCGCCAGGTCGATGCGCGCCTGATCCAGGCTGTCCTCGGCGCCTTCCTGTGCGCTGGTGAGCGCGGCCAGCCCGCCGGCGATGATGCCCTGCACCATCTCCGGCGGCGTGCCGAAGGTGGGCGGACATTCAGATGCATCGAGCACGCCGAGCCGACCCGAGGTGCCCGCGCCGACGTAGAAGAGTCGTCCGCCCGCGCGGAAGGTCTCCGCGACAGCGGTGATCGCGACGGCGATCTGGTCGCGCTGTGTGGCGACCGCGTCGGCGACGGTGTGGTCTTCGGCGAGCATGAGGTCGACGATGCCCGGCGAATCGGCGAGATCGATCTGTTGTGTGCGCGGGTTGCGGCGCTCGGTGACACGTGGATCGATGACTCGCAGGGGCGGGACCATGGCTTGGGAGAACGTGTGTCGCGTCACCGGGTACACTTCTATCATCCCCTGAACGCCGCCGCTAAGTTACCGGGCGCCATTCGCCACTCGCAAGCCGCTGGAGCTTCCGTGCGCCGACAGCATTTCGCAATCGTCACCCTGTTCGTGGTTCTCGCGTCTCGCGGTGCAGAGGCACAGATCGTCCGCCCTCGCTTCCAGCTCAATCAGCCCACCGCGTTCATCTCGTTCGGCGTGGCCCTGCAACAGGGCTGGTCGGTGAATGATGGTTCGACCAACGCGCTTTGGCAGTTCAGCGACGCCACGCAATACGTGGCCTCACTCGAGAAGGCGCTGGCGGGCGGCGCGAGCATCGGGGTGCGGGGCAGCTATGCGAAGGTGCCCCTCCAGTATCGCTCGCTCGTCGGAGGTGATGTGCTGGTACAGGAGGACGCCGACGCGGATGTCTCGCAGCTGTTCGGCACCCTGCACGTGGCGAACGGACGTGGCTTTCACAGCGTGCTCGAGTTGAGTGCCGGGGCCACGATGTACTCGAAATTCACGGCGCGCTCGAATGGGCGTCGGCTGAATACCGAGCCGAACGATCTCGACTTCACGTTCGCATTCGGCTACGGTTTCGGCTATGCGTTCTCGCCGACATTTTCGGTGGACGTCGTACAGGATGTGGCGACGTCGCTGCACCAGAAGACCGGGTTGAGCGCGGGCCAGGACACGAGCACGCGGCTGCACGGCACTCGGCTCGTGGGGCGGTTCGGGTTCGGGGGACACTAGCGAGCGTGTCGTCCCAGGTTGCCACCGAGGGACCTGCTCTTTCATGGTTTCCCGGGTTCAACTGCGGGACTCCGCAACGTTGTGCGCGCTGCGCGCGCGACTCTGCTGCGTCTTCTGGGTGCGTAGCTGGGCAGTCTGGTCAGGATTTTTCGTAGTTCCGTAGTTCGCATCGTACGCCGCTGTTTTTCCCCATATCGACACGCATCATGAAACTCCGCACGACCACCATCGCCGCCTTCGCGCTCGTCGCGTGTCATCCGCAGCCGTCCACCACGCCGACGCACGGCGCGACTGACGTCGGCACGCCGCAGACGCTCTCGGCCGACGGACGCTACGTGCCCGCGGCGGACCGCCGGCCCGGCGTCTTTCCCACGGCGTGGCGGCACAAGGCGGGTCGCGCTCCGGTCATGGGCGCGCACGCGATGGTCGCGAGCGATGCCCCGCTCGGCAGCGCGGCCGGCGTCGAGATCCTCAAGCGCGGCGGCAATGCGGTGGACGCCGCGGTTGCCGTCGGCTTCGCGATCGCCGTCGCGTATCCTGAAGCCGGCAACATCGGCGGCGGTGGCTACATGATCATCCGCATGGCCGACGGCCGCACCGCGGCGCTCGACTATCGCGAGATCGCGCCCCTCGCGGCGACACGCAACATGTACCTGGATGCGAGCGGCACCCTCACCGACAAGAGCATCGTCGGCCCGCTCGCCTCCGGCGTGCCGGGTGCCGTGGCCGGCCTCACGGAGGCCCTGGCGAAATACGGCACGATGTCGCTCGCCGACGTGATGGCACCGGCAATTCGGTATGCCGAAGAGGGCATCCTCGTCGACAGCGCGCTTGCGAACTCGTTCCGCGGCAACGCGAAGCTGCTCGCTGAATTCGAAGGGAAGTCGCTGTTCCTGCCCGATGGACAACCGCTGCCCGCTGGCTCCACGCTCAGGCAGCCCGTACTCGCGCAGACGCTGCGAGCCATCGCGGCAAAGGGACGCTCGGCATTCTACGAAGGACCCATCGCCGAGCGCTGGACGAACGAGCTGCGCAGCTATGGCGGCATCATCACTACTGAAGACCTCAAGGGCTACAAGCCCGTGTGGCGTGAGCCGGTACGGTCCACGTATCGCGGCTATTCGCTGTACACCATGCCACCCTCGTCGTCGGGCGGGGTGACAATCACCGAGACGCTCAACATCCTCGAGGGGTACGACGCACTGCCCGCGTATGGCAGTGCGGGTTGGGCACACGTGCTCGGCTCGGCGTACCAGCGCGCATTCGTCGATCGCAACGAGAAGCTCGCGGATCCGGCGTTCGTGCCCGTGCCGATTGCGCAGCTCACCGACAAGCGGTACGCGGCCAAGCTGCGTGCGACGATCGGCGACATGCGCGCCACGCCGACCAGCACCATCAGCACGGCGATTCGTGAAGGCATGGAGACGACACACTACTCCGTGGTGGACGAGAAGGGCAACGCCGTCGCGACGACGACGACGCTGAACAATCTTTATGGCTCGGGCGTGTATCTCACGTCGGCGGGGTTCTTCCTGAACGACGAGATGGACGACTTCGCGGCGCAGCCGGGCAAGGCGAACATGTTCGGGCTCGTCCAGGGCGAGGCGAATGCGATCCAGCCGGGCAAGCGCATGTTGAGCGCGATGTCGCCGACGATCGTGACGGACCGCGACGGCTCGCTCCTGCTGGTGCTTGGAAGTCGCGGCGGCCCGCGCATCATCACGAGCACGTCGGAAGTGGTGCTGAACGTGATCGATTACAAGATGACACTGGCCGACGCGATGAGCGCGCCGAGGCTGCATCACCAGGCGCTGCCCGACTCGCTGTACTTCGAGCGCGATGCGGTGCGTCCGGAGGTGGCGGACTCACTGCGGGCGATGGGCTACGGCGTATCGTCGGGGCGCGGGATCGGGCTGGTGAATGCGATCATGCGCGTGCGCGGCGGCTATGAAGGGGTGAGCGATCCGCGATCTTCGGGGCGGCCGATCGGCTACTGATTGCCGAACGCGGCGGACGGCTACTGCCGACGTCCGCCGCGGCGCGCGGGCCCCCAACCCGCGGAGGTAACGCGCGGAATCGCGGCGGGCGTCGCGTGGAGTAAGGGGCGGAGG